>DASTVZ010000163.1:0-15691 GCA_035758845.1 Vicinamibacterales bacterium | reverse complement strand
TTCCTCCACGTGCTCCGTCGCCAGCGCGAAGCGCTGGCGCGACCGGTAGCTGCGGCAAACACCGCCAGTCTTCCCTGCGCTCTTGGCGCTCTTTGCGTGAGATCCGCGTTCACCGTTCGTCGATCTGGTTTTGAAACCACTCTAGTGATTCGAGACGTGGAATTATTTTGATTTCTTGCCGGTGCTCGTTCTCAACTGGATGACCAGTCCGACAAGGCCCAGGACGATGAAGGCAATAAGGTCCAACCGCGTATTCGGGAGGGGATCCAGTGGATAGACATGAACCATCTGACGCCCGGCAGCGGCGAGGTTGCGCCCGCCGACGAGTTCGGCGGCGCCGACAACCGCCGTCTGCGCGCCGGCGAACGCGGTCGCCACGATGATGACGTGACGCTGCACGGCGAGCGCCCCGACGGCGCCAAGGACGGCAAGGATGATTACCGGCCAGATGCCAGGCTCACGATTGACGGCAGCCCACAGCACCATGGCGAGCCCGGCGCCAATACCGGCGCCGATTAAGGCGACGCCCACGAAGTACGCGGCAAAGAGAATGACTGCGCCAATCAGGCCGCCAACGAGCCACGCCGCGATCATCCAGAGCGTCTGTTCGCTGCCCATCGCCGCTCCGACGAACAGCGCCCCAAACACAAATCCGAAAAAAGCGAGCACCCAACGAAAAATTCGATAGCCCGCGAAGCATGAGCACAGACCGCCAACCAACAGAATGAGGGCGGCCGGCATCTGGAAAGAGCCGGGGAGCATAGGCCCGCCGATTATATGATGGCGGCGTGCCCGATCCCCGACCGACGCGACGGATCACGACCGCTGGCGCGCTGACAGCTATCGCCGGCACCGCGCTGTTTGCGTGGCTTGTGTGGAAAGTGGGCCTGCCCGAGATCTGGACCGGCTTCCAGAAAATTGGGTGGGGCCTCGCGTGGATCGTCGCGCTCGGGGGTTTGCGGTTTGCGGCGCGCGCGGCCGCATGGGCGCTGTGTGTCGAGCCGCCACATAGACTCGGATTCACGACGGCCTTCACCGCCGTCGTGTGCGGCGACGCGGTGGGCAACGTGACACCGCTCGGCCCGCTCGCGAGCGAGCCGACGAAGATTGCCTGCGTGCGTGACCGGATCCCGATTGGGCCGGCATTGACCGCGCTGGCGATCGAAAACGTCATGTACACACTCAGCGTTGGCGCGATGATCGCCGCCGGCGCGGCGGCGCTGCTCGTGAGCGTGGATTTGCCCGTGCAACTCCGCGAAGTCAGTCAGATCGCAATCGGCGTGATCGGCGTGTTGTTTGTCGTCGTCGCCTGGATGTTGTGGCGGCGGCCAACGGTCGTCACGACGGTGCTGCCAGTCGCGAAGATCGCCGCATCGCGGATTGACAGACTACGGGCGGTCGAACGGGAGGTTCTGACATTTGCGTCGCGGCGGCGCCAGACGATCGTCCCGCTCGTCGGATTGGAGCTGTCATTTCATGCGCTGGGCGTTCTCGAAAAGCATCTGACACTCTGGCTGATTCTTGGCACACAGCCGCCACTCTTGTCGTCCTTCATCGTCGAAACCGCCGATCGCCTGATCACGGTCGCCTTCAAATTCCTGCCTTTCCAGGTGGGAGTCGGAGAAGCCGGCACCGCCGTGATGACGCGATTGCTTGGGCTTGGTGGTTCTGCTGCCGATGTGACCGGTGTGACTGTCTCGATTGTGCGAAAAGCGCGTATGGGAATTTGGTCGCTCATCGGCACGGCGTTGCTCGTGCAACGGGGCCTCGCACCGCGAGAGGTCCTTGCCGACCCATCTCTCACCCCAAACTCATCACGATCTGATAGTTGACAAGCCCTGCCACGCCGCCCCGGCGGTCACTTCGTTTGCATACGACGCTGAAGTGAGCTCGCCGCGCCACGAATTACGCCTTCGACAGTGACGCGGATCGACCGGCGCATCGCTCACCTAGGTCAGCACGCACCTTCTGTTGAGGTCGGGGCGTCTTACTAAATATCCGGCATGGTCGAGCCGGAACCAAGACTGGGGACCTAACGTTCGCGAGTCCCACAGCCTGTCAGAGACTCGAGGTCGTCGTGATGTCAGGTGCGTCGGTCCCAGTCCGGGACGCCGTCGTTCTTGCGGCCGGAAACGGGGACAGGTTCCAAACCGGTTCTCCTCACTCCAAACTTCTCCAACCCGTTCTTGGCCAGCCGCTCATTCTTCGCACACTGCAAACTGCTGCCGACGCCGGAATCTCTACCTTTCACGTCGTGGTCGGCTATCAATCAGACGCCCTGCGGGACACGGTGAGCCAAGGCGCGCCACGCGGGACAACGGTGCACGTCACGTATAACCCGGAGTGGCACCTTGAAAACGGCGTGTCGGTGCTGGCGGTTCGCGCATCGCTGCGCGATCGGCGTTTCGCATTGCTGATGGGCGATCATTTGTTCGAGGCGCCGGTACTCTCACGGCTGATGCGCATGCACGTCGGCGCGCGCGAATCACTGCTTGCGGTTGATACCCGCCACGCTGCTACCAGCATGGCTGCTGAAGCAACGAAGGTCCGATTGCATGGCGATCGCATCACCGCCATCGGCAAAACTTTGTCGACCTACGATGCACTGGACACAGGACTCTTCGTCTGCAATCCGGTGGTGTTTGATGCCTTGCGGAGAGCGCGTGACGCTGGAGATACGACGTTGAGCGGAGGCATCCGGCTGCTCGCGGCGCGCCGCCTGATGCGCGCCGTCGATGTCGGCGGCGCCACGTGGTGCGACGTCGATACCGTTGCCGATCTCGAGACCGCCGAGGATCTGCTCGGTTCGCGGCCTGATTCGGAAGTCGCGTGACCGAAACGAACACGCGCTCTCGAAACCCACGCGGGGATCGCGTGATTCGATTGGGTGCTCTTGCCGTCGGCATCCTGCTCTTTGCCGTCGCACTCTACTACATCAACTTTCGTACCGCGATCGACACAATTGGCGATCTTGGCGTTGCCCTGCCGCTGGCTCTCTTCTTCAGCGGATTGTGGCATCTCGTGCGCACATGGGCATGGGCGTGGTGCTTTCCGGCCACGGAAGAACACGGAGCAACACGGGCCACGGAAGAACACGGACCCACACGGACCACGGAACAACAGGGACCAACACGGACTTGGTGGAATCCTGGACCGGTCAGCTTCGCGCGGCTCGCGCGTGTGCGTCTCGCGGCGGAAGCCTTCAGCTATCTTACGCTTCGCGGCATCGCTGGCGAACCTCTCAAGGTTGTGTTGCTCGCCGACGTCGTCGACGCGCGCGCGGCGACTGCTGCCGTCGCGCTCGAACGCATTGCGTACGTGATTGTCACGACGTGGATTGTCGGTGTCGGATCGATACTCGCGATTGTAGGACTGCCGCTCAGTCACACGTGGTTCCGCGTGTTTCGGGCCTTCGCGATTGCGGCGGCCGTCGTCGCGCTTTTCACGGCACTGGTGATCGCTGGACGGGGCACCTATTTGCAATCCTGGATTCTCCGAGTCGATCGATGGCTGGGCACATCGCTCGCGCGCGGCCGGGTCATGCGTTTCATCGGCGCGGTCGAACGTCAGATGCTGGAACTCATACGCGGCAACCCGGTCCGGCTCGGTGCACTGCTCGTCGCGACGATTGCCGCATACGTCTGCATGGCACTGGAGGCATGGGTCATCCTGCGAGCCACTGGTGCTGAGATTTCGCTTAACGGAGCGCTCGGCGTCGAGACATTCTCCAGGGTCGCAAGCTTCGCGTCTGCATTCATCCCTGCGAATCTTGGAGCGCTCGAGGCCTCGAGTCTTGCTGCCGTAGCCGCCGTCGGCGTCGTAAGCGGCGGCGCAGCACTCGCGCTCGCGCGCCGGATACGCGGTTTGTTCTGGGCGGCGATCGGGTTGGCCATCTATCCACGCCGGACGAGCCGTGCGGACGCCGGCACATCCGCGCATCATGGACCTTCGGAGCCAAACCACCCGCACACGTTGCTGTATTTCCCACAGGACGCGTCCGTGTCGGTTTCACCGTTCATCCGCTTGGCGGGTTTGCCGATTGCAGAACGAGTGCTCAGACCCGCGCAACGGGCCGGTTACACCCGCATACTTGTTTGGCTGCCCGATGCCGCCGGTATGCCGCGAACGCAGTTTCGCGAGTTGGCGCGATCGGTCAGCGGTGTCCACGTCGTCACGACTGAACAGCAATGGGTCGCTTTACTGCAGGATCTTCCATCAACCGCAGTCGTTACGGCTGTAGCCGCTGGCTCTGTCGTGTCGACCGCGTTGTTGGAAGAGGCGCGTGATTTGCCAGTGGGCGTCGACGCCATTCGCGACGTGCCGGCAGGCCCCAACCACCGCACCAGCGGTGTCATCCGGATCACCGCCGAAGGGGCAGCTTCGCCTGCCGCGGTGCTCGCGCTGGTTGCCAGCCGTCGTGACGCGGCTCGAATCCTTCCATCCGGCGACGACGTTGCAAACGGACGGGCGTCTCTCGCCCTGCAGATCACCACACCTGACGATCTCGCGATCGCCGAACGGACGATCCGCCGGGCCAGCTATAAGAAGACCGACGCGAAGCTGGCACGGTTCAACCGACGAATGTCGCTGCCGATCAGCGTCGCGCTGATCCGAACGCCGCTCACCGCGAATCAACTATCAGTGATGCTGGTCGCCATCGGGTTTTATGCGGCGTGGCTGTTCAGCACCGGCCACTACGTCGCGGGTATTGTCGGCGCCTCGCTTTCGCTTGCGGCCAGCATTCTCGACGGGTGCGACGGCGAGATCGCTCGGCTGAAGTATCAGGAATCCGCACTCGGGTGCTGGATCGAAACCTTTGGCGACTACTCCTATTACATCGCCATTTTCGTCGGCCTCACGATCGGTGCCGTGCGACAGACTGGATGGGAAAGCTTCTACTGGCTCGGAGGCGTGGCCCTGGCGGGCACGCTCCTGTCATTCGCCCTGTTGATTTATCTGCGAAACCGGATCACCGCGGGACAACCCGAAAGGCTTCACGATATCGCCAAGACACGGTTCAAGGCCGAGCCGTCGCGCTGGTCGCGAATCGTCTGGCGCATCTCATTTGTTGCGACCCGGGCGGCGATGCCCTACGGCATCATGGCGCTGGCGCTGGTCGACGCGCTTCCCCTGGTCGTTATCCTCGCCGCAATCGGCGCGAACATCTACTGGATAAGCTTGATGGTGAAACTACGGCACTTGCTGGGAACCGAGCAGGCGGTCACGGCGTAAGCCGGCACTCCAAATCGTCATTCGACAAAATCGTCATTCGCCAATCAGAGCAATCAACAATCGGCAATCAGCATTCAGCAATTTCAGAGTTCACGCCTCCCCTCCATCGCCCTCTGCATCGTGACCTCGTCGGCATAGTCAAGATCACTGCCCACTGGAACACCCATGGCGATGCGTGTGACCCGGACCCCCAGGGGTTTCAGGAGCTTCGCCAGGTAAATCGCCGTTGCCTCCCCTTCGACATTCGGATTCGTCGCCAGGATGACTTCATCGATACTGCCGTGTCCAACCCGGGTCAGCAGTTCTTTGATCTTCAGATCATCAGGTCCGATGCCGTGGAGGGGCGATAGCGCCCCCATCAGTACGTGGTAGAGCCCTTTGAAGTCGCGTGTCTTTTCAACAGCACTGACGTTCTCCGGTTGCTCGACAACGCAGATCAGTCGATGGTCGCGGGAGGATTCCGTGCAGAAGTAACAGGGATCGACGTCGGTGATGTTGCTGCAAGTCGAGCAGTAAGTGACGCGGTCCTTGACGTCACGCATCGCCTCGGCGAGCCGCTCGACCTCTTCACGCGGCGTTTTGAGGATATGAAACGCGAGCCGCTGCGCGCTCTTCGATCCGATGCCAGGCAGGCGCTGCAGCTGTTCGATGAGTTTGCCCAGCGGATCGGGTCTGGCCATCAGCCCAGACCGGGGATCTTGAGCCCGCCCATCATGCCCCCCATCTGCTTCTGCATCGCTTCATCAGCCTTGCGGTGGGCGTCGTTGATCGCGGCGAGAATCAGATCCTGCAGCATCTCCACATCGTCTTTCGAGACCACCTCTGGATCGATTTTCAGCGACAGCACCTGTTTGGCGCCGTTGACCACGACAGTCACCATGCCGCCGCCGGCGGTCGCTTCAATTCGCATTTCGGCCATCTGCTTCTGCAGTTTCTCCTGCATCTGCTGGGCCTGCTTCATCATCTGTTGGATGTTCACGATCTTCGCGATTCCTTTGGTCGGTTTTTGGTTCTGGGTTTTTGGTTTTTAGTCTTTGGTTTGTGGTTCGTCGTGTTCGTTTTAGGTTTGTGGTTTTGGTTCTCGGTTCGAAGGTTCGTGCGGTCGGTCCTCGGTCAAACGCGTAAGGAACCGGAAACCAAAAACCTACACCCAAACCCTACAACCAAAAACCTATAACTAAAACCTATAACCAAAAACTAAAAACCGAAAACCCAAAACCAAAAACTGACGGTTCTCGTTCATTTTCTTTCTTCTACATCTTTGATTTCCGCAGCAAAGACGTCGAGCATCGCCTGAACTCCGGAATCGGCAAGCGCCTGTTGACGGAGATCCTGCTGCCGTTCCTGTGGCGAGGACTGCCCGGCGGTATCGATTGGCGACTTCGCGGCGGCCGTGCCCTCCACCGAGCCGATGGTGATCTTGCGACCGGACAGTTCCGAGGCCAAAGCCTCCAGCGAGGCCCGGCTCTGATCGAGTTGATCGCGCAGCGCCTTGTGCTGCGAAGCGAAGGTGAATACGATGCGGTCCCCGTCGATGTCGATCCGCTGCGCCTGTGCAATGACGGTTCCGTAGAAGTATTTCTTCGACTTCCTGACCTCGTTGAGAAACGACTCCTTCAACGGTCCGGCACTGGCGCGTTGCACTGGGGTTGTGGCATCGCCGTTGGAGCGGGCAGAAGCGGCTTCGTTCCGCTCCTCGATCGACTTGACCGTGGCCGCCGTAGCGAGCGGCGATCGCGGCGCCTGCACCGCGCGCGCGGGTTGCGCCGATGCCGCCAATGGCGCGGGGCGAGCCGAAACAGGAGGAGCGCTCCGTGGCGCAGCTGGCCCCGGCGCTGACAGCGAGGACCCGGCGCGCGTCGACGTCGACTCGAGCCCCTGGATCAGATCGCTGAGCGGCACAAGCTTGCGCAGGTGTATCCAGCGCAACATTGCCATCTCGAGGTGATAGCGCGGGTAGGCGGAGCCTCGAATGTCCGCTTCGGCCTTGGTCAGGACGTCGAACGCGCGCATCAGATCTTCGCCGGAGAATTTTGCCGCCAGCTGCTTGAGCCGATCGCGCTCGGTCTCGGCCGCGAGTTCGGGATCGCTGACGCGCGACGCATCGATTCGCACGACCAGCAGGTCACGGGCAAGACGCGCGAGTTCGCGGACAACCAGGCGTAGGTCATAACCGGATTCGATCGCCTGGCCGGCCAGCTCGAAGGCTCTCGCCCCGTCCTCTGCCACGACGGCATCTGCAATGTCGAACAACAGATCGCGACGAACCAGTCCGAGCACCGTCGAGACATCGTCGGCGGCAATGCGATCGCCGGCGAACGCAATCACCTGATCGAATGCGCTCTGCGCATCGCGCATGCTGCCGTCGCCAGCGCGCGCGACCAGCAGGAGCGCGTCATCGGCGATCTGGATCTGCTCGGCATCGGCAATGCGTCGGAGCTGCTCGGAAATCTGCTTGACCGCGATGGTCTTGAGCTCGAAGACCTGCGAGCGCGATTGAATCGTCGCCGGCACTTTCTCGAGCTCGGTGGTGGCCATCATAAAGACGACGTGCGGCGGCGGTTCCTCGATGGATTTCAGAAGCGCATCGAACGCCTGGGCCGACAGTCGGTGCACCTCGTCGATGATGAACACTTTGTACCGGTTGCGCACCGGCGCCATGCCGAGGCCGGCGATGATGATCTCGCGGACCTTGTCGACCTGTGTGTTCGTCGCGGCATCGATTTCGAGGACGTCGATGTCGCGCCCCTGCGCGATTTCGATGCAGGCGTCACACCTGCCGCACGGATCGGCGGTGGGCCCGTGCTCGCAGTTCAGTCCGCGCGCCAGGATGCGCGCAGTGGTGGTTTTTCCCACGCCGCGTGGGCCCGAGAAGACGAACGACTGGGCAATCCGCTTCGCTGCAATCGCATTGCGGAGCGTCTGCGTCACGCCGCGCTGGCCGATCACATCTTCGAACCGCTGCGGACGCCATTTACGCGCCAGAACCTGGTAGTTGGACACGGCCTATTGGCGATTTTCGATTGATGATTGTCGATTTGTACGATTGCGGATTGTTGATTGAGATTGGGGATTGTCGATTTGGACGATTGAGGATTGCCGATTGAGACGCCCAATCGACATTCGGCGATCTCAATCCACAATCGTCAATCGCACAAATCCGCAATCATCAATCGACAATCCGCAGTCGAGACGCGCCCTACCGCGACCCGGGGAGCCTGCGGCACATGTCAGGATCTGCTTAGCGCTGCTGCCTTCCGGCCCTGACGCGGTTCGCAGGCTGAGATTGCACAGGGTCCGGGCCGCGATACGGCCCGCCTCTGCCGGACGCACGCGACGACCGGCATCCTTTAAGTGTACTACACAGGGTGTGTGATCCTCTTGATCGCGATTGACCGGGCCAGACGATCGCCATACGCGGAATAGACGACGCCCATGCCGCCTGCGCGCTCCATTGAATTGAACATTGAGCATCGATCGTTGTTATATTCGAACGCTGAGTATGTTGAGCTCGGATGACGGCGCCAGTGAGGGCGCAACGATTCTGGTGGAACCTGAACGACGACGTGCCGTGATCACGTGGGCGCCCGGCGTGCCCGTGTTCAATCCGTGGATGGCAACGATGGAGCGGCTGTTCTCGCATCCGCAGTTCAAGCCCGAGTTCGCCGTCATCTCCGATTGGCGCGGCGCAACCGGGTCGCCAGATCAGGCATTCGTCGAGTCCTTCCTCGTGTTTTGTCAGTCGATCCGACGTGCGCGTCGTCTGACTGGACGGTGGGCCACAGTCGTGACTGCCGCAACGACCGATCAATCCAGCCTCGGGCGAACCGCGGAATTACAGGCCAGCGAATCCGGCAGCGAGACACGCGTCTTTACCAGCTTCGATGACGCGGTCGCGTGGACGAGCTGAGGCTGTCCTTTTGTTGGACGTTTTTACTCCCCGACACGCGCTCTCGCGAGCCGCTTCGTCGGCTCGCTCCGATTGCGTGGCTCGCTTCGCTGCGCTCGCTCGCGTCTTCCCTCACGCGACCGCCGAACATTTCTAGAACTTCATACGTACCCCGAACATGATCGGCATCGTCCATCTCGCGCTCTTGTCGTTCACGTCTTCGAGTCCGGTTCCCACGAACGCATCGATCTTGGACAGCCCGCTGTTATAGCGGAACCCGATCTGCCCGTTCACGTCGAAGCGATCGTTCAGTTCATAGACGACGCCGCCGTTGACGCCAAGAGTGAAGGCCGCCGTGCCGTCGTACAAATCGGTCGCGTATCGCGCCAGCCCAGCGGTCGGCGACGCCAGCACGCCGTCGATCTCCGAAATGATTGAAACTCCGATCAGCCCGCCGACATACGGACGGGCGCGCGTGTTGCCGCGCGCCGCCAGGTAATGCCGCGCACCGGCTTCGATGCTGTGGGCGTGATAGTCGTCGAATGTCGCAACCAGGCCGTTCGTGCCAGCCGTTCCAAGATTGACGACATCGGCACCCACCCGCTGGTAACTGTACTGCGCACGCACTTCGTTGACGTCGTCGAGCATGTACCCGACGCCGAACTGCCAGACGACACCATTGCCGTAGACTTCATCGAAGGGTTGTGACTGAAACACGACGGGAATGTTGTTGAGGGTCCCGATGCCCGCCGACAGGAAGTCGCCGCTGAGACCAACGTCCCAGCCGACTGAGACTTCCGCGCTCCAGAGAGATTGCGCCGGCGGCTGCGCCTTCGCCTCGGTCGCGGTGAATGAAAGCACGGAGAGTACGAGCGCAGCAGTCCAGGTCAACAACTTCACGAGATAAACCTCCAGCGGAGTGTTACGACGATGATGCGGCTATGGTTTCGATCATAATACCGGCAAGATTGGCGTTCCTATGAAATACGTCGCGCTGCTGCGAGCGATCAACGTCGGCGGCAACAATCTGATGCGGATGTCTGACGTGCGTGCGTGCCTTGAAGCACGAGAGTTCCAGCACGTCAGCACCTACATCCAAAGTGGGAATGTCCTCTTCGACGCAAAGGAATCCAACGTCGCGAAGCTGACTGCGACGATTGAGAAAGCCTTCTTCGAAGCATTTGGCACGAGTGTGCCGGTCTTTCTTCGATCGCACCGTCAAATGAAGAAGATCGTGGGCGAGGCGCCGCGCGAGTGGACGAACGGCGGCGCGCTGCGACGCAACGTGGCCTTCCTGCGAAAACCGCTGACTGCACGCAAGGCGGTCGCTGAAATGGATCCAAAGCCGGCGGTTGATTCGGTGAAGGCGGGCGACGGCGTCGTGTACATGTCCACGGTAATGACACGGCTGAAACGGAGCGGCTTCCCGAAGATCGTTGGCAAGCCGATCTACCGGGACATGACCATCAGGAACTACACCACCTGCGAGAAACTACTGGCATTGTTAGAGAGTGGGAATTTCTAGCGACTGATCCACGGGCACCTCCGGCCATTCGGAGTTTATCCTGCCCGCCGGAGGCACTTCGCGCGGATTCTCCGGCTTCAGAACCAATACAACCAGCCTTCGGCTGGAATCGCCGTTGCACGCCCTGACGGCGGGCAATCGTCTGCTCGCCCATCTCCACAGGAGCATCCATGCCGAATACCACCCGGATCGAGCACGATCTGCTCGGCGACAAGGCGGTCCCTGCCGACGCCTACTACGGCATTCAAACCGCTCGCGCACTCGAGAACTTCAACATTTCCGGAGTGCAGCTGCTGCTGTATCCCAATCTGATCAAAGGACTCGCGATGGTGAAGATGGCTGCCGCGCGGGCCAACTTCGACTGCGGCCAATTCAGCCAGGAGGTCCTGACCGGGATCGAGGGGGCGTGTCAGGAAGTGATTGACGGCAAGCTTCACAACGAGTTCAGGCTCGATGTCTTTCAGGGCGGTGCCGGGACGTCGACGAACATGAATGCCAACGAGGTGATTGCCAATCGTGCGTTGGAGTTGATGGGCCGTCGCAAGGGCGAGTACGCGTACTGCGATCCGCACGACCATGTCAACGGCTCACAGTCCACCAACGACGCCTATCCGTCGGCACTCCACGTTGGCATGGCACTCGGTAACATGCAGCTCGTCGCCACTGTACAGGAGCTCATTGCCGCGTTCAGATCGAAGGGACAAGAGTTCAGCGGCGTTCTGAAGATGGGCTGTACACAACTTCAGGACGCGGTTCCGATGACCCTCGGACAGGAATTCGAAGCGTTCGCCGCCACGCTGGCGGGCGAAGTGCAGGCGCTCGAAGCCATCCAACGAGTGCTGTGCGAAGTGAATATGGGCGCCACGGCGATCGGAACCGGCCTCAATGCGCCTGTCGGGTACGCCGAGGCATGCACGCAGCACCTGGCGGCGATTACGCGCCTGCCAATTCATCTGGCCGACAACCTGATCGAAGCGACGCAGGATACACAGGCCTTCGTCCTCTACTCGTCCTGCATGAAGAGCCTCGCGATCAAGCTGTCGAAGATCTGCAACGACCTGCGGCTGTTGTCCTCGGGCCCTCGGTGTGGCCTGCGCGAGATCAACCTCCCGGCCAAACAACCCGGCTCGTCGATCATGCCGGGCACATTGGCTTTGTCGAGCGCGACCTGTCCCGGACGGACATGACGGTTCTCGCCGGCGGAATCGTCGCCGGAATGATTCTCGGGCTCGCCAAGATCAACGCCGCGGGCATTGCACTCGGTCTTGGCACCGCCGGGTCAATTCTCGTCATTGGACTCCTGACCGGATGGGCACGCAGCAGATACCCGGTGTTTGGTGCGATCCCTGAGGCGGCGCAGCGGCTGCTGATGGACATCGGACTCATCGTCTTCATTGCGGTCGTCGGACTGCAGGCGGGACCGCACGCCGTCGAGGCTTATCACGCAAGCGGCGGAATCTATTTCGCCAGCATTTTCGTCGCCGGCATGATCGTCACCGTCGTTCCACTGGCGGTTGGAACGATCGTCGCTCGTTACATCTTGAAAATGAGCCCGTTGATGATCCTCGGCGGGCTTGCCGGTGCGCAGACCTGCACCCCGGGCCTGACTGCACTGCGTGATGCCAGCGACAGCAACGTTGGCACCCTGGCTTACACCGTTCCGTACGCGATCGGCAACATTCTCCTGACCGTCTGGGGAAGTGTGGTGGTCGCGATCGTCCACGCCATACGAGGCTGAAACACGATGAAGCGCGGCTTCGAGGTTCTCCGGGACAAAACGCTCAACCGATCGATCGCGTTCGGACGCAAGGATCGCGAGCGGTTCGGTCTGCGTGGACTGCTGCCTCACCGCGTCTCGACCGATCGAGAGATGGTCGATCGCGTCATGGTCAATCTCGATCGATTGGCTCGCGATATCGATCGCTACATGGTCTTGTCGGCGCTGCAGGAGCGAAACGAACAACTCTTTTATCGAACGGTGATTGATCATATCGACCGGATCCTGCCGCTGATCTACACGCCGACCGTCGGCGAGGCCTGCAAGGCCTTCTCGCACATCATGAGGGAACCCAAGGGTTTCTTCATCACGCCAGATGATCGTGGCAATATCCGGCGCATCCTGGCGAACTGGCCGCAAACCAACATCCAGATGATCGTGGTCACCGACGGGCAGCGGATTCTCGGCCTCGGCGATCTCGGCGCCAACGGCATGGGGATCCCGGTGGGAAAACTTGCACTCTACAGCGCCTGCGCAGGCATCGATCCCAACGCATGTCTGCCGGTAACCCTCGATGTCGGCACGAACAACGAGGAACTTCGAAACGACGTCCTGTATCTCGGCTATCCCCGTCCACGTGTAGAAGGGAAAGCGTATTTCGATCTGGTCGACGAGTTTGTCACCGCGGTTCAGTCGCGCTACCCCAATGCGCTGATCCAGTTCGAGGACTTCCTCACACCCAACGCGTACGCGCTTCTGAACAAGTACCGCGATCGTGTGCTCTGTTTTAACGACGACATCCAGGGCACCGCCGCGGTTGCCGCCGCCGGCGTCTATTCCTCGACGCGCCTTACCGGCGTGCCGTTCCGCGATCTTCGAATCATCTTTTTGGGCGCCGGCTCGGCCGCGACCGGTATCGCAGACCTGCTCACCGCAGCCTTCGTCGAGGAAGGGCTGAGTCCCGGCGACGCGCGACGGCGTCTCTGGTTCGTCGACATCAACGGGCTGGTCGTGAAAGACCGAACGGATCTCTTGGAGCACAATCGGCCGTACGCGCACGACGCGAGGCCTCTTCCATTCGTCGAGGCAATCGAGGCGATCCGGCCACACGTCTTGATCGGCGCGACCGGCGCGCCGGGGACGTTCACGCAGGTGGTGATCGAGCGCATGAGCCGGATCAACGATCGGCCGGTCATCTTCGCGCTGTCAAATCCCACATCGAAGGCAGAATGCACCGCGGAGCAGGCCTACGCGTGGAGTCGCGGCAGGGCCGTCTTCGCCAGCGGCAGCCCCTTTGCCCAGGTCGTGTACAACGGGACAACCTTGCGGCCGGCGCAGGGGAACAACGCCTACGTTTTTCCTGGCATCGGTTTGGGGGCGGTCGCGTGCCGGGCACGAACGCTGCCTGACGCGATGTTTCTTGCAGCCGCACGGACCCTCGCCGGACTCGTTCAACGGAGCGATCTCGATCACGGATCGCTCTATCCGCCACTCCGGAACATCAGGAAGATTTCGCTCGCGATTGCCGTGAGCGTTGCGACGAAAGCATACGAAATGGGTGTCGCGCGCGCGAAGCGGCCGAGAGATCTGCGGCGGAGCATCGCAGCGAGCATGTACAACCCATGATTGGGCGGGAGCCTGTTGATGTCGATGCCGTTCGCGTGGATCCGCGCCGCCCGTGTAATTACTGCCGCAATGGCACTGACCTCACTCCTTTCAGCCGCCGCTTCTGCGCAAACGTTCTTCTACAACGAGGTCGTGAAAGACGGCCGGATCTATGTTTTTGCCGTCGCGGCACGATACGAGGAATTCATGAAAACCGCGACGCAGACTGGTCCGGTGATCGAACGGCAGGGATACGGACCCGGTGGCGAAACCGTCGTGTTCGACAGCCAGAGCGCAATCAATCTTTACAATTTCAAGCACGGACTTCCCGGAGAGAACTTTCCGAACACCAGGGACAACGCCGATTCCGAGTTTCCGTCCCACAAGTTCAGCGGTCTGATGTTCGGCGATTATTACTGGTACTCCCAGTGGCATCAGGATCAGATCAGCGACACGAATCCGACTACCGTTGAGGGCCAGCACGGGTTCTGGTTCCGACGCCTGTACTTCACTTACGACTACGGCTACAACGAGAAGTTCACCACTCGTTTCCGCCTCGAAGCGAACAGCAACGGGAAGTTTGCCGGCGGCGATTTGGTGCCGTACGTCAAAGACGCGTACTTGAAGTGGACCTACGCAGGGAAACACCAGGTGACGCTCGGCATCCAACCGAGCTTGACGTTTGACTGGTTCGATGTGTTCTGGGGCCTGCGGCACGTCGAGAAAACGCCGGCCGATCTCTATCGAATTGATTCATCGCGCGACTTCGGCGTGACCATCAACGGTCCATCACCGGTCAAGGGCCTCGTTTACGCCGCTCAGTTCGGCGACGAGTCTGGCAGCGGGTCAGAGGCAGACCAGGGCAAGATCGTCCGGGCGGAGACTCGCTTTGAACCGGATCCCAGGATCGTTCTCGAAGGCTTCTACAGTTTCGCAAGCCGCGGGCCCGCCGAAGATCGACACACCGCGCAAGGGATCGCCGGCTTCCGCAACAATGCCGGACGCTTCGGAGGCCAGTATCTGTGGCAGAGGCGCCGATCCGGCCCCGGTGATGCTCCCAATCAGACGATCGCGATCTGGTCCGGATTCGCCGTGTGGGACGTTCGGCCGAAGAAGGCAGACCTTTTCATTCGCGCCGACCACGTCACGGGCCATCTCGGCGATGTCGAGACCGGTCTTCCCGGGGCAGATGGAATCGACTACTGGCTGCTGAGCCCCGCAGCACCGTTCACGACGTGGATCGTTGGTGGGGAGTGGTTCGTTCACCCTAGCATTCGTTTGAGTCCAAACCTCGAGACGGCGAGATACGCCCATGATCCTGATCCGGTGAATTTCCCGGGGAGACGGCGGGATTCTATTCTGCGGCTGACGTTCTTCTGGACGTTCTAGAGTGAGCATGTGCGGCGAACGAGCGCGCGAGTGAGCCCACGCGAGCGGAGTGGGGCTAACGGGGCCCCGCGAGCGAGCGTGCAGGGGAGTCCGAGGCGCGAAGCCTCTCGGAGTAATTAATGCTTCCTGGAGTGCAGACGCTTCGCTCGTATCGATCATCCTGGCTGCGGCACGACATCGTCGCCGGTCTCGTGACGACGACGATGCTCGTGCCGGTTGGCATTGCCTACGCTGAAGCGTCTGGACTCCCGGGCATCACCGGTCTCTACGCGACGATTGTTCCGCTCATCGCGTATGCGCTGTTCGGTCCGAGCCGGATCCTCGTCCTCGGACC
>DASTVZ010000138.1:0-17496 GCA_035758845.1 Vicinamibacterales bacterium | reverse complement strand
GGTGCCGCACGCCACAATCAGCAGCGGCAGGAATCGACTCGGTCGAGCGATCAAGCAACTCCGCTCTAATTGATGACGAGAATGGTCGGCCCGTCGGTCCGCCGACCGCGTAACGACGATGGCCCGGCTTCAGGATCGATGTCGGGTTCGACGTTTCCCCGCGGCCGTTGATAGGCGATGGCGGCGTGGTAGCGCTCATCCAGGCTAAGGTCTCCCAACGGACAGTTGCCTGGCGCTTGAGGATACATGACGCTCTTCTTATCGGAGACATGGAAAAACCCGAGCGCATGGCCGACTTCGTGGACGACGACGAGGCCGGGGATCTTGACCGCACCGCACGAACAAACCGGGTTGATGTTCAGATTGATCTCGCCGGGATCGCGTCCGATGTACGACTGGCCGCATGTGACGCGCTCGCCGGGATCGCTGGTGATCAGGATGTTGATCCATCCTGGTGTGCTCAGGCGAACGTCCGGACCGGTTTCGATGTACGCCTGGTACTGATTGCCCGTCCACAGCGGCACCGCGCGCGTCACCGCGTCGCGGATGGTGGCAATGACCTCCGAGGCGATCGATCGATTCAACTGATCGCTCGTCTTCAGATAGAACTTCGGCTGCTGCGACCACCGCAGCAGCGGATATGGTCCGCCATCCTGGTCGTACGAGCCGCGAGCCAGCTGGCGGTAGAAATCCATCGAGAATGGTGCGGCGTTGCGAATCAGATCGAGCGTCACGTCGGTCCGCTGCTGCGCCTGCACCGTGACCCACTGCTCGCGGGTCACGAATCCATCAGCCGAGATGATCAGCTTGCTTGGATTTGGCGGCACGATTCCATTCGATCCGAGCAGGTATCCACCATCGTTGTTCGTGACGACCGGGGCCATGTTCCACGACGGCTTGACCGTGGCGCCTGACACCTTCTGGTGCGCCGCCGTTTCGACGACGCTGCCCGCGATCGACCATTTGTAGGACGAATTGTTGCTCGGACTCGTCGGCGTGGAACCGCCGTCTGACGACGAGCTGCCGCCGCAGGCCGCGGTCAGGACGACTGTTGCAGCCGTGGCGTACAAAAAGAAACGCTGATTCGGCAAGGTGAAACCGCCTATCGCAAGCGTCGGGCCATTCTCCACCAACTGCCGGCGACCATCGTCGCAACCATACGTGAAGCGGTTTAGCGCGAGACGAATGATACGCGGCGCCGAATCGTCCGCTCAGATGTGCTGCCGTGAGTCACATTTCTGTCGCCGCGGCTTACGCTTCTGCGTACGCCGTATTGCCGGCGTTCGATCACCACGATCGTCCCACCTCCACCAGTGTTCCAGTTTTTCGACGTTTGCACACGGCGGCACAAAGGCCTCATGAGCGGCACCACTATTGGAGCAGGGAGCGACATGACCAGCTCTTTACCCCTTCGGATCGTTCGGGTCGTTTCGGTACCTGTGTTCCTCGTCATGATGGCCGCGCCCACGTGGGCACAGGAAGAACTTGGCTTTGCCAAGAATGGCGGATACGTCGGCATGTCCGGCCTCCTCGACTTCTCGTTCGGCGGGGACACGTTCGACGGCGAATCCATCTACAAGAAAGTGAATGGCGAGGAAATCCTGATCCTGCCGAAGTTCGAAGGCGCGCACAACGCACTGCGCGCGGTCTTCGGATGGCGGACGGGCATAGGCGCCTTCGAGGTGAGTTACGATCGCTCGAAGCACGAGGGCACGTTTCTCGAGTTTCCCGGCGAAGCCATCTTTCACGCGCTCAACTTCGACGAGCGTATTTTCCTGCTGCGGGAACACCGCATTCAGCCGCACTTTCTAGTCGGCGGCTCGATTCCATGGATGACGATCAAGGACGGGAGCTTTCTCGATCCAGACGTGGGAGACGGCAGCTTCCGTGGCTTCGGGATTAACACCGAGGTGGGCGTGACGGTGTTTCCGCACCCACGCTTCGGCGTCAGCACCGGGTATCGCTATCGGATCATGTGGTTCGATACGGCGAGCGGCGTCACCCACACGACCTATCAACTGCGGCCTCGCTTCCACGAGACGACCGGCAGCGTCGTCGTCACGGGAACGTTTACGTTCTAGAGGCGTCTGCTTTTCTCACTGCGCGTGGGGCCCCACCCCCACGCGCTCTCGCTCGGGCCGCAGGCGCTTTTCCCCTTTCCCTTTTGCCTTTTCCCTTTTGCTTTTTGCCTTTTCCCTTTTTAGGGCTGCCTGGCCTCGGGACGAAGCCGACCAAACGTCGCTGCGGACACGCCACTCAGCCACTCCTTCGCTCTCTTCCCCACCAACGCCTGCTCCAGAGCGTCAAACTGCACGTATGCCACGGGCACGAGCAGCAACGTCAGGAACAGACATAGCGCCTGGCCGCCGATGATCGTGACCGCGATCGCCGCACGGCCGGTTCCGCCAATGCCAATCCCGAGCGATGTCGGGAGCAATCCGGCGATGATTGCCGTGGTCGTCATCAGGATCGGCCGCAGCCGCGTTCGGCACGCCTCGACAATCGCCTCGCGCAGTGGCAATCCGCGCTGCCGCAACACATTCGCATAATCGACCTGCAGGATCGAATTCTTCTTCACGATGCCGAGAAGCAGCAGCATGCCGAGCGCGCTCCACAGATTCAGCGTGCGTCCCGTCGCCAGCAATGTGAACAACGCGAACGGCACTGCAATCGGGAGCACCAGCATGATCACGATCGGCTGCAGGAAGCTCTCGAACTGCGATGCCAGCACCATGTAGACAAAGATCATCGCAAGACCAATCGCCATGATCATGTTTGCGGTCGTCTCGTCGAGAATCTTCGACTGTCCCTGGAACTTGAACGACATCGTCGGCGGCATGTTCAGCTCGGTCAGCATCTTGCGAACGTCGTTGGTCGCTTCATCGAGCGCGTGGCCGGGCGCAATGTCGGAAATGAACATGACCGCGAACTGGCGATCCGATCGCTGCAGTGTCGTCGGGCCGAGGCCGCGCTCGATTTGGGCGATGTTATCGATGCGAACGGGGCCGTTCGCCGATGGCACCGTCAAACGTCCGATTTCGGCGATATCCCCGCGCTGACTTTCAAGAACGCGGATCTTGACGGGATACTGCTCCTGCCCCTCTTTGAACGACGAAATCTCGTCGTCGCCCGACACTGCCAGCCGCAGCGTGTTGCCGATCGTCGCCATTCGCACCCCGAGATCGGCCGCCCGTTTGCGGTCGACGGCGACGTGAATCTCTGGATTCGATACGTTCAGGGCGATTTTGGGCTCAGTCAGGCTGGGAATACTCTGCGCCGCGGCAAGAGCGCGCTTGGAGTAGTCGGCGATCTGACTCAGATCCGGACCGAGCATCTGCAACGCGATCGGGAATGAGATGTTTCCTTCGCCACTCCCGAGCGCCGTGCGCGAACTGATGCTGGGCCGATAGCTGGGATGCTTCGCCAGGCGCTTTCGCATCTCGGTGATGATTTGCGCCTGTGTGTTCTTGCGTTCGTCCGGGGGCAACGCCTGACACAGGAAGTGGATGTGGGTCGGGGAACTCAGGTTCTGGGTCACACCAACCGACGGCTCGATCTGCGCGACCCCTTCGATGCCGCTGAGTTCGTCCATCAGTTTGAACGCGATTTCGGTGGTCCCTTCGAGCGACGTCCCTTCAGGCGAGTCAACGTGAATCGTCCATTCGCCCATGTCCTCGGTCGGCACGAACTCGCGCCCGACCATCCGGTTCAACGGCAACGTCAACAGCGCCGTCACAATCGAGATGCCGATGATGATGCCTGGATGATCCAGCGCCCAGTTCACCTGTCTGGCGTAAAGCCCGTCGAGCCAGAGAAAGAACCCATGCTCTTTGGTCTTCTTGTCGGAGGCGGCATCGGAGAGCTTCAGGAAACGAGAGCTCAACATCGGCGTCAGCGTAAAGCTGACCAGCATCGACACGAGGATCGCAAATGCCATTGTCCAACCGAATGGGTTGATGAACCGCTTGGCGTAGCCGCTCATGAACGCAATCGGCAGAAAGATCACCACCAGCGACAGCGTCGTCGCCATCACCGCCAGCGCGACTTCGCGCGTGCCCTGAATCGCCGCTTCGAACGGCGTACATTGCTTTTCCTCGATGTAGCGGAAGATGTTCTCGAGGACGACAATCGCGTCGTCGATGACGATGCCGACAGCGAGCGTAATCCCGAGCAGGGTCATGTTGTTCAGCGTGAACCCCATGATGTTCATCAGGGTGAACGACGAAATGATCGACGCCGGAATCGCGACCGCCGAGATGATCACCGCACGAACGTTCCGAATGAAGAACATCACGACGATCGTCGCGAACAATGCGCCGAAGATAAGGTGCTCTTCGAGCGACGAAATCGATGCGTAAATGAACTTCGAGTCGTCGCGGGTAACCGTCACCTTCACCGATGACGGAAGCGAGCGTTGAATCGTGGCCAGCTTCGCGCGCACGCCCTCAATCACTGCGACCGTGTTCTCGCCCATGGCGCGACGGATGTCGAGCATGACCGCCGGCGTCTTGCCGAGCCAGACGCCGCTGATCGGGCGTTGAAAGCTGTCCTCCGCGTGGCCGATGTCCGACACGCGAATCGGTGTTCCGTTTCTGGTCGCCACAACGATGTCGTTGAACTCTCCGGAGGCGTCGACTCTTCCGAGCGTCCGCAGAAGCAACTGCCCTTTGCCCTGCTCGACTGTGCCGCCCGGTATTTCGACGTTCTCGGCAACCAGCGCATCCCGCACCTGCGAGATCGACAAGCCGTAAGAATTCAGCTTTTCGATGTCGACGACGATGTGGATTTCGCGGGCGCGGCCTCCGAGTAAGCTGACCTCGCCGACACCGTTCACGGTCTGGATCACTCGCCCGATCTGTTTGTCCGCCAACTCCGTCAGCGTGCGCAGGCTCATCCCCTCCGACGAGATGATCAGCGACATCACCGGATCCGCATCGGGATCGACCTTGGTGATCACTGGTGGGAGGAGCGCGGGTGGCATGTTCCTGATTGCGCTCGCAACCTTCTCGCGCACGTCGTTCGACGCGTCGTTGATATCGCGCTCGAGGACGAACCTGACCGTGATATTCGCGCGCCCTTCCGCCATGCGCGACTGGATCTCGTCGATGCCCGAGACGCCGCTGATTGCCTCCTCCATCGGTTCAATGACGGAGGTCGACATCTCATCCGGACTGGCGCCTGGGAGCGTGAGCGCGACGCTGACCGTCGCTGGATCGGCTTTGGGAAAGAGATCGACACCGAGATTACGGAACGAAAACGTGCCAAGCACCACGAGCGACATGACGAGCATCGTGGCGAAGACAGGGCGGCGGACACAGAGATCAGACAGCACGCGGAACTCCCTAAAGGCGTGAAAGAACAGGGTTAAGTATACGTCGCAGTCTGGGTGCCGCGCGTGCCACAGGTGCCGCGCGTGCCAGGGGTGCTCTGAGTGCCTCGGGGTGCCCGGGGTGCGATCTCAGTGGCGATGGCCCCCCGGCATCCCGAGCCGGTCGATCGTGTCCTTCTCGAAGTCGAACTCGATCAGTACGACAGGCTCGTTGCCGACGACCCAGCCGTCGTGACCAGGTTCAATCGCGACAATTTGCGGGGCCTTGTGCTCGACGACGCACCCGTCGGCGTATTCGATGTGGATCTCACCACTGACGAGGAACCCGGCGTGTGCGTGCATGCACAGAGCAGTGCCAACGATCGGCTTCATGTCGACCGACCATCGGAACCCTGGCGGGTAGACCATTCGCTTCACGCGTGCCTCTCCCGCTCGTCCAACTTCGAGCCGGACATTGCCGACCTCGCGAAGCTCCGCGCCTTTCACAGGCGCTAGCGCCGGCGTCGACGACTTCGGCCGTCTTCTCGTCGGCGTGTGACGGCGGGTGGTCGCGCTGCGCGCGGCTCTCGTCGTCCTCTTCCTTATGGACGTCTTCCTTGCCGACTTTTTCTTCGTCATGTGCCCTCACGTAATCACCGAAGCGCAGATGCTAACACGGTCACACGCGTGCTGCAGCGATCCGCGACAGCACGAACCGTGAATGGTTCCGGTGCGAGGCGATACAGCTCTTGAGCCCCTCGCTACACACGTCATGACAAGCGGATCTGAGAGCTGACAGGAGGACGGGGTCTGACCGACCCCGCCCTTACATTTCTCACAATGCGACGAGCGGGTCCATCCGTGCCGCTCTGCGCGCCGGCACATAGCACGCGAGCAGCGCGACGGCGGCGAGGATCGCTGCCGATCCGGCAAGGGTAACCGGGTCACGCGGGCTCACGCCGAACAGGAGCGTTCCAAGGAGCTGCGTCAGACGCTGACGACGAGAACGCATCGCGGATGGTTGGCTGTTTTTTGCCGCGAACCAGCGCGCGAGTGATCAATGCCTCGCCAGACGGTGCTGTGCTTCACGCGCGAGCTGCAGATACCAGTCGCTGGGGAGCCGATCGCCGTCGGCGTCCAGCGTGACAATTGGCACACCAGCCGGCGCACTGTCGCGCGTCGGCGCAAGTTTGAACATCGCGGTGCCTTCGTCGACTTCGTCGAACATCGCGCCGTAGATCATTGTGGCGCCGGCCTGCAATGCTCGCTCGACTTGATGCCAGTAGAAACGTCCACCGCGGCGCCGAATCGGATTGACGGGTGTCGTGGGGTTCATGTTGTGCCACGAGAAGCCTGGAAAAACGACCGGCATGTATTCGAGTCTGAGACGGGTTGTTTCTGCCAGATCGGGCGCGACTTCGTCCTGATAGAACCGATCGGTGCTCTCCTCGTCGCTGAATCGTCCGACGGTCCAGGGGCTGAGAATGTCGAACGAGCGATAGACTTGCGCCCACGCTTCATCACTGTGCGAATCACGGCTTAGCGTGCGCCAGCGCGCGGGAATGCCGCCAACAACCGTGACGCGATATCGCGGTTCCGGATTGTTCTTGAAGAAGTCGATGATCTCCGCGGCTTGACCCGGCGTCGGCGCGCGATCGCGGAAGCCGAAGCCCCATATCGCCAGCACCGGACGGCCGTGATGCTGGAGGTACCGCGGACTCTCGGTGATCCGCAAGGTGTCGACCATATAGACCCAATCGCGCTTCACCGTTTCGACGACCGTGTCGCCAGGATGGCCAGAGATGTCATACATGATTGCGAACACACGACCGTGCGTTTCTGCTGCCCCTCTGACATTGCGCGCGACGCCGTCACGAAATCCCAGCACCGATCTGTCGTCCAGGCGGGACGTAAACCGCTGAAGGAACACGCCCGGCAAGTCGTAGTCCTGGAGCCAGGCAAAGTGACGATCGACCGTGCGCGGGTTGTAGGCGGAATACAGTTGCGCTGTTTTCCCGCCAGGGAGGACGAGCGGTGTATTGCAACGTTCGCTCTCGGAGAGTTCAGACACGTCCGGCCACATGTCGACGCGGAGAGTGGACGCACTGGCGGCTGCGCCTCGGAACCAATGTTCCCAGGAGTCGAGTGGTGACCCGTCTCCCGGACAACCGAACCAACCTTGATAGCCAAACATCAACTTGCCGTCGAGGGTCGTCGGATCGGCATCAGACGCAACCACATTTGCAACGGCAACCGCTCCGAGGCGAGAGGTTGCGGTTGGCATGCGCGGACGTACGCCAGTGGTGCACGCGGCGGCGGCGACAGTTGCCAGGCAAACAATCCACGAGACCCACCGAGCGCTGCGTTTACCCATTTCTCTATTTATAAACGCCCAATGGGGCGCGGTGCTATTATCCGCCCGCAATGAAGTGTCTTTTCTCACTGCGCGTGGGGCCCCACCCCCACCCCCACGCGCTCTCGCTCGGCGGCGCCGCTGCGCGGCGCGTCCTTCCAGCGCCTCGCTCGGGCCGCAGGCGCTTTCCCTTGTCTCTGAGCGCCACGATTCTGCTGCTCGTCCTCGCCGGGCATGCGCAGACACCGCAGCAGATCGATCGCGAATACACACTCGAATCAAACATGCTCGGATACCGCGGGGTCGGCGGCGAGATCGACGGCGTTCGCAATCCCGTGCTCTGGGCGAAGACCGGCGAGAACGTCCGGATCAATATCGTCAACGGCGAACTCATGGTCCATGACGTGGCGCTGGAAAAACACAACGCGCGGAGTGCCCAGATTCTCGACAAGGGTGCAAAGTCGAGCGTCACGTTCCAAGCGAAGGAAAGCGATACCTATTTCTGTTCTGTTCCCGGCCATCGTGCGGCAGGCATGGAGGGACGCCTCGAAGTCTCCGATCAGCAGCCTGTTCAGTCGGCGGGCATCGTCCCGTCGGAGAACGGGCGACCGCTGAATCTCGATTTCGAGACCGGCACGCTCGACAACTGGAGGGCTACGGGCGATGCGTTCGCGCTGGTGAAAGAAGATCTGCAACGCAAGGATCAGCGCGTCGCCGGCGCCTACTGGGTCAGCAGCGGCATCGCGGGAAATTCGCGCCGCGGCACGCTGTCGTCAGCTCCCTTTCACGTCACCCACCCGTATGCGAGCTTTCTCGTATCGGGCGGCGCGTTTGCCAGCACGCGCGTCGAGCTGGTGCTCGCTGAAGAAAACACCGTCATCTACACGATCTCTGGCGCTGACCAGGCCGCATTTCGGCCCGCCATTGTCGACCTGAGATCGTACGCCGGAAAGAACATCTTCATCCGTCTCGTCGACGAGGAAACGGGTGCGCCGACGGCCGCCTATTTGCGCGAGAGTCCATGGGCGCACATCAACTACGACGACTTCCGCTTTTTTGACTCGCGGCCATTCTTTGGCAACGAACTGGTGCCCGCCGACGTCAGCACGATGCCGCCGATGGATGTCCTGCGGTACGCCGGACTCTCCGGCGCAGAGGCCGCGAAGGGGATGACCCTTCCTCCGGGTTTCTCGGTCACGCTCGCCGCCTCCGAGCCCGACATCGTCAAGCCGATCGCGTTCACGCTCGACGATCGAGGACGACTGTGGGTTGTCGAATCACACACGTATCCAGTGCGAGCGTCTGAAGGCGAAGGCCGAGATCGGATCCTGATTCTCGAGGACACCGACGGCGACGGACGCCTCGACAGCCGGAAGGTGTTCACCGAGCACCTCAATCTGGTCAGCGGAATCGAGGTCGGATTCGGCGGTGTGTGGGTGGGCGCCGCGCCATATCTGCTGTTCATTCCAGTTGCCGCGGGCACCGACACGCCCGCCGGGCCACCGCAGGTGTTGCTCGACGGGTGGGGTTACGAAGACACGCACGAAACGCTCAACACGTTCACGTGGGGACCCGACGGGTGGCTCTATGGGACGCATGGAGTCTTCACGAATTCCAATGTCGGCAAGCCGGGCGCACCCGATTCGGAGCGCATAAAACTGAACGCCGGCGTCTGGCGTTTCCATCCCGTCACGCGTTCGTTTGAAGTGTTCGCCGAAGGCACGAGCAATCCGTGGGGGCTCGACTTCAATGACTACGGTCAGGCGTTCGTCACCGCGTGTGTCATCGAGCATCTCTATCAGGTGATTCAGGGTGGACGATACAAGCGCCAGGCCGGCCAGCACTTCAATCCGAATATCTACGACGACATCAAGACGATTGCCGATCACGTCCACTGGGTTGGTAAGAAAGGGCCGCATGCCGGCAACAGCCGGTCCGACGCCGCCGGTGGAGGACATGCGCACGCCGGCGCGATGATCTATCTCGGTGGAAACAGCTGGCCGAAGGAGTATCGCGACGCGATCCTGATGAACAACATTCACGGGGCGCGCGCCAACATGGATTGGTTGCAGCGCGAGGGATCCGGCTACACGGCAACGCATGGGCCGGACTTCCTTAAGACGAACGATGCATGGAGTCAGATGCTGAACTTCCGGTACGGCCCTGACGGATCGGTCTATGCGATCGACTGGTACGACAAGAACCAGTGCCACAGCAGCAATCCGGACGTGCACGAGAAGACGCTCGGGCGAATTTTCAAGATTCGCAACGACCACGACAAATGGGTCCAGGTCGATCTGCAGAAAATGACCTCGGAGCAGCTGGTCGACCAGCAGCTTCAGCCGAACGACTGGTACGTTCGTCATGCGCGGCGCATCCTGCAGGAGCGCGGTCCCGATCCGAAGGTGCACGAGAGCCTGAAACGCATGCTTCGAGACAACCAGGACGTCTCACGAAAGTTGCGCGCACTCTGGGCGCTTCACGTGACTCATGGAGTGACGGAGCGCGATCTGCAAGATCTCCTGGGGCACGACAGCGAGTACGTCCGAAGCTGGGCAGCCTATCTGCTGGTTGAAAGCAAGCGGCCATCGGACAGCACGATTCGGCAGTTCGCAAAAATGGCGCGCGACGAACCATCGCCGTTGGTCCGGCTGTATCTGGCGAGCGCTCTTCAACGAGCTCCGGTGGCGAAACGGTGGGATGTCTTAACCGGCTTGATGGCTCACGCCGAAGACGCGACCGATCACAATCAGCCGCTGATGGTGTGGTACGCGACCGAGCCGGTGGTCGAACTCGACATGCCGCGCGCGCTCGCCCTGGCGGCGACGACGAAGCTGCCGCAGCTGTTCTCGTTTACTGTCCGTCGAATCGCGGCCATCGGGACGCAGGACGCGCTGAAGACGTTGACCGATCGTCTGGGACGCACCACTGATCCGGCTCAGCGTAAAGAGCTGGCGAGTGGCATCAATCGCGTTGTAGGAAAGTAGAGCCTCGGTGTGGTAGAGCCTCGGTGTGGTAGAGCCTCGGTGTGGCTTCCGCCTTTAGGCGGAAGTTGCCGGCGCCGGCTGGCTTCCGGCTAAAGCCGGAAGCCACGGGAGTCGCGGGCTACTTGCTGACCGTTACCGCGACGCCGTCGCTCAGTGAATCGACATCGGTGATCGCGACGCGCTCTCCTGCCTTCACGCCACTCATCACTTCAATCCGGTCGCCGACGCGTTCGCCAACCGACAATTCGCGAATCGCGAGCCTGTCGCCGTTCACCACGAATACGCGATTGACGCCGTAGCGATATTGAAGCGCAGCGTAGGGCACCGTCAGCACGGCATCGACCTTGCCGCTCTCGATGTGCACGCGGGTGAATGTGCCCGGCTTCAGCACCGCCTCCGTGTTGGGAACGAGCGCCTCGAACGGAAACGCGCGCGTCGAGCTGTTGACGGCGGGACTGATGCGCGACACTTTTCCCGTAAACGTCCGATCCTGGTAAGCGTCGACTTTGAGATCGACGTCCTGACCGGGGTGAATCCAGGGCGCCATCTTTTCGGGAATCTCGGCCGTCACCTTCAATGGATCAAGACGGACGATGGCCATTACCGGCATCTGCGTCTTGACCAGCTCGCCCATGTTGACGAGGCGCTTCTGGACGAACCCATCGAACGGCGCGCGAATCTCCGTGTCGCGCAGTTGGCGGCCGGCGAGTTTCATCGTCGCTTCGGAAGCCTGGATACTCGCGCGGAGATTCTTTGCGTTCTGGATCGCCGAGTTGTAGATCGCGCGCTTCGATTGCAAGGCCGCCTTCGCATCGTCGAGGGCCTGCTGCGAAATCAGATTGCGCTTGAACAACTCAGTCGCGCGATCGTGCGCCTGCGTCGCTTGGACGAGATCGGCGTTTGCCCGGCGGGCGTCCGGCGTTTCTTCGAGTTCGGGCAGATGGTTGGCGTCGGGCGCTCCGTATTGCGCGAGAGTTCGTGCCAGCGCGGCCTGCTGCTGCGCATAGGTGTATTGCTGCTTTTCGTTGTCGAGTTGCACCAGCAACTGGCCGGTGGTCACGCGATCGCCCAGGTCCGCAAGAATCTTCGCGACCTTCCCGTCCGCTTCCGACGAGATGGTCACTTCATCGACGGCCGCGAGAGTGCCGACGACGTCCACCGCGCGGCGCACGGAGGTCTCACGCACCGGCTCGGCCTGGACGGCTTTCGGCGTGCCTTCGCGGCTATGTGCCTCCGCCCTCTCCCCCTTCGAACAGCCGGCGCCAGTCAGGACGACGACGGCGGCAAATGCGATTCGATACGCGTATGTCATGGTCCGTGGCTACGAGTATACGATCAAGTGAACGATGCCCCTTGGCCACCTGACCTTGCCAACCCGCGACGTCGAAAGGACCGCGTCATTTTTCGAGCGGACGCTTGGCTATCGGCGCCTCCCCGTGCCGACGAACTCTCCCGTCGAACTGGTGTGGCTCGACTTGGGACGCGGTCAGGAAATGCACGTCTTTTACGTCGAAGGCTTCAGCGTGTCACCGTTTGAAAACGAGTTCGGACGCCACGTGGCGGTGTTCTATCCGCTTGCCGAATTCGACATGCTGAAACAGCGCCTTGCGTCCGAAGGAGCGGAGATGTTCCCACCGCTTCGCCCGACACCGTTCGAACGCTTTTTCTTTCGCGAACCGATCAACGGCTACGTGTTCGAAGTGATCGATCAGAGCGTTGCGAGAACTCTGTAGGGCAGGAACTATGCCGCCGGCACGAGCACGCGTGCGTGATTTGGAAATCGACGGTTTTGCTCGGCAATGATCGCTTCGCCTGCCGCAATTGCGCGGCCAGGCTCGGTGAGTCCGACGATCGATCCGCCGAATCCGCCACCGGTGAGTCGGGCACCGTACACACCGCGTACTGATTTCGCGGCCGCGACGAGGGCATCTACCGCCGGCGTCGATACCTGGAAGTCGTCGCGCATCGACGCATGCGATGCATCAAACAATCGTCCGATTTCGATCAGATCTCCGGAACGAAGCGCGGCGACGGTCGCGAGCACTCGTACGTTTTCCGTGACGACATGGCGGGCGCGTCGGTTCAGCGGCTCGGGAAGGGAGTCGATCGCAGTCAAGTCCGCTTCGCCGATCTCGCGCAGGCTCTTGACTCCGAGGGCCGCCGCCGCTCGTGCGCATTCCTCCCGCCGCGTGCGGTACTCGCCGCTGACGTGGCTGTGCCTGACGCCGGAATCGATGACAAGGAGCGCGCCGGTTCGAGGAAGCGCCACGCGCTCGTAGCGCAGCGTGCGGGTATCGATGAACAGCGCGCTCGATTCGTCGGCGAGACTGCAGGCCATCTGGTCCATGATTCCGACCGGCGCACCCACGAAATCCGTCTCCGCCGTGCGCGCCCGCTGTGCCAGCTGCAGATCATCGATTGATAAGGCAAAGGCGGCACGCACCGCCCGTCCGGCCGCGACCAGTAACGCGGCACTAGAGGAGAGCCCGCTTCCGAGGGGGATCTCAGACGACACTCGCGCATCAAATCCCTGCCTCAGCCCGCTTTCGACGAGGACCCAGACCATGCCGCGGACGTAGTCGGTCCAGTCATGAGCACGAGTAATTCGATCGATCGAAAACGTCTGCGGCTCGTGGTCGGGAAACTCAGAGCTCCAGACGCGGACTGTCGCGTCCGATCGAGGAGCGAGTGCGACGGTCGTCCGCAGCGGTAGCGCCGCGGGCAGCACGAAGCCATCGTTGTAATCGGTGTGCTCTCCTATCAGGTTGACGCGTCCCGAAGCGGATTCGGTGATCTCTGGCGGCCTGCCATACAGGTCAGCAAACGTGCGCATTGCGCCTGAGGATGCACCGGCTGTCAGGGTTCGTCAACGTGCGCTTCAACATGGTTTGGAGGTATATTCCGCCGCATGCTCCGCCTTCGCGCTCGCACTCGTGTTCGCGCTTCGGCGCGACAAGTTCCCCTTGTCACCTGCTGTCTCGCACTGCTTTTGCCACTTTCTGCATCGGCCGCTGACAAGGCGACGAAAGAGACGTTCGGCTCGGGCGGCCGAACGCGAACTTACTATCTGCTCGTCCCTGAGTCAGCGAAGAAGGCTGCATCACCGCCACTGATCGTGCTGCTACACGGCTCAGGCCGCGACGGCAAATCGCTTCTCGATCCATGGACCCCGCTGGCCAAGAAGGAAGGCATCGTGCTGGTCGCGCCGGACGCGATGACTTCTCAAGGATGGCGAGTGCCGGAAGATGGACCGGAGTTTCTTCACGACCTCGTCGAGCTGATTGCGAACCAGATTGATGTCGATCGCCAGCGGGTCTACATCTTCGGTCACTCCGCGGGCGCGGGCCACGGACTGGTGATGGCCTTGCTCGAGTCGGAGTATTTCGCGGCCGTCGCCGTGCACGCCGGTATGTTGCCAGAGTCCAGCTATCCGATGATCGATCGGGCGGCGCGCAAAACACCGATTGCGATGTGGATCGGCACAGACGATGCGCTCTTCCCGCTGCCAGTTGTCCGTGCGACGCGCGACGCCCTGACGGCACATGGATTCCATCCGCAGCTGACCGAGCTCGCCGCTCACACGCACAACTATTACATCCGCGCCGGCGCGATCAACCAGGAGGTCTGGAAGTTTCTCCAACCGATCGCGCTGCCGAATGAGCCGAAGTACGAACGGTACACGTACTGGCGCTGAGATCTTGCTCGGATCACCGTGTCTTCATGCGCCGCTCACGCGTGCGAGCGCTTCGGGATTGACCACGTGGATCGGGCGACCCGCGGCATAGGCAAGAATCTGATCGAAGATATCCGAGAACTGCAGGTCATATTCGTCGCGCGTGACGTATCCGATATGCGGTGTGCAGACGACGTTGGGCATCGCCAGCAGTGGATGGTTCGGGTCGGTCAGCGGCTCCTCTTCGTAGACATCCACCGCGGCCATGCCAGGGCGGCCCGCTCGCAGCGCGTCGACCAGAGCGTCGGGCGCAATGAGTCCGGCGCGACTCGTGTTGACCAGCAGCGCGGCAGGTTTCATCCGCGCGAGATCCGCGGCCGTCACGATCCCACGAGTCGCTTCCACTAATCGCATGTGCAGGGAGACGACGTCGCACTCGCTCAGAAATGCGTCTTTGCTCTGCGCGACCTCATATCCGTCGTCTCGCGCCCGTGCACACGCTGCCTCACGCGCCCACACCGAAACGTTCATGCCGAACGCTTTGCCATAGGCAGCTACCACTTTCCCGATTCGCCCGTAGCCGTAGATCCCGAGTCTTTTTCCGCGCAGCGTCGTGCCAACACCCATTTGCCACGCTCCCCGCTGGAGCGAGGCGACCTGCGCCGGAACCTGTCGCATCGCCGCGAGGACGAGCGCCCAGGTCAACTCGGCAGTCGCATACGACGGGGTATCGGCGTGCAGGTTCGAGGAGACGATCACGCGGTGTCGTGTGCAGGCGTCGATATCAATGTGCGGATAGACGCTGCGCTGGCTGATAAGCCGCAGTTTCGGTAGCCGCACCAGGAGGGGCGCCTGGATCTTCGTCCGTTCGCGAATGAGAACCAGCACCTCAGTCTCTTTCAACCGCTCGGCGAGAGCATCCACGTCCTGGACGTGGTCGTTCCAGATCGTGACGTCGAACGGTGCCAGCTTGGCGAAGCAAGGCAGCGTATGTAGCGTGTCGAAGTAGTCGTCGAGGATGGAGACGGTAATTGGCCGCGCACCGGTAAGATGCTTCGTCATGGATAGATTCTCTCCTGCGACTCATGCCTTATCGAACTGCATGATGATGGGATCGCAGGCGACTTTTCGTTTCGTCGCGTCTCGATGAGCATCACATCATCTGAACGTCTGTACGACGTTATCGTGCTCGGCGTCGGCGGCATGGGAAGCGCAGCCTTGCTGCACCTTGCCCGGCGAGAAGTAAGAGTCCTCGGACTCGAGCAGTTTGAAATCCCACACGAATGGGGCTCATCGCACGGACTGACCCGTATCATCCGTCTGGCCTACTGGGAACATCCGGCGTACATTCCTCTCCTCCGCCGTGCATACGAGCTGTGGCGTGAGCTGGAACGGCTTGCGGGAGAAACACTGCTCGTAACCACCGGCAGTGTCGACGCTGGACCGCCGGACAGCCGTCCGATCCGGGGCGCGCTTGATGCGTGCAGGCAGTTCGGCCTTCCCCACGAGACTTTCGATAGTTCAGCACTGCGTCAGCGATTCCCTGGATATCGCCTGCCAAACAACCTCGTTGCAGTGTTTCAACCCGAGGGTGGATTTCTGCTTTCGGAACGTTGCATCACCGCTCACGTGACCGCAGCTGTGCAGCTTGGGGCTACCGTGCACGCGAACGAGCGCGTTGTCGAGTGGAAATTGGTCGACGATCATGTATCGGTTCGCACCGACCGCACCACCTACATGACTCGTCGGCTCGTCGTAACTGCCGGACCGTGGGCGGGCAAAATCGTTCGAGCGTTACAGCCGCTCTTAACTGTGGAGCGACAGGTCGTAATGTGGCTGACGCCCAGACGTCGCGAGTTGTTCATGCCCGAGAGGTTCCCGGTGTTCTATCTCCACGGCGATGATGGCAGTTTCTACGGTTTCCCGGTTTTTGGTGAGCTCGGCTTCAAGATCGGTCGGTACCACCACCTGCGCCAGATTGTCGATCCTGATCATGTTGACCGGAGGTGCCACCCTGAAGACGAATTGGTGCTTCGCCAGGCGGTCGAGCGCTACTTTCCAGATGCCGAGGGCCCCACGACGTTGATCAAGACTTGTCTCTTCACGAATACGAGCGACGAGCACTTCATCATCGACACGCTGTCTGATCGCCCTCGCGTCGTCGTCGCCGCCGGATTCTCAGGCCATGGGTACAAGTTCTGCAGCGTCGTCGGAGAGATTGTTACGGATCTCGCGCTCGAGGGGCATAGTCGGCACGACATCTCGTTGTTCGCTCTGACGCGGCCTTAGCGATGCTGATCCGCCCTTCCCGTCCAGAAGACACCGCCGCCATCTGGTCAATCATCGCGCCAACGATCCGAGCCGGCGAGACGTACGCGCTTGATCCGAAAATGAGCGAAGCGGACGCACTGGCTTACTGGTTTGGGAGCGGACAAGGAAACCTTCGTTGCTGAGGACGACGGCTTGTCGATCCCTATTTAGACTTTTCGGGCTGCTAGATGGAAAGCACAGAGATCGCCACCTCTGATTTGGGACCTCGCCCGTCCCGCCTGCGTCCAGCGCGAGAGGAATCTCGTACGGGACGAGGTCGCTCCCGGGCTCATCTCTTTAGACCAGCTTCCCAGTTGACGATTACCGTCAAGGTGATCACGTTGTGCTCGCCTCCGGCAAGCGTCAGTGCCAGAATCTTTTCCCCGTTCGGCCCGAGGTCGTATGGATATGCAAACATTCCAAGCGGATCCACGATTGGCATCAGGCCAACCGGAGTGCCAAACTCCAATCGCTCCCCGACGGTCGCCACCGAAACAGCCATGAGTCTGCCGTCGAGTGATCTATAGAAGAGTTCTTTTCCGTCCGTGCGCCAGCGCGGATAGCTGCCGCCGCTCGTTGACACACGGGTGCTTCCCGTCGCTGGCATGCTCCGAACGTAGATTTCCTCCTGCCCGGATTCGTTCGACGTATACGCGATCCATTTGCCGTCAGGAAAAAACTGTCCATGTAACTCGTCGAACGGAGTGACCAACACCGGCACGGGTGTTTGATCCCCGCTGGTTGGCAGGACCAACAGGTCATTGAGGGTCGCCGTGGAGGTTTTCGTGTACATCAACAATCGGCCATCTGGCGACCAGTCATTGATGTACACGGGGTCTTGCGATTCCAGCATTTTTTGTCGGTC
>DASTVZ010000001.1:0-27900 GCA_035758845.1 Vicinamibacterales bacterium | reverse complement strand
CGTCTAACAGGAGACGATATGCGTTCGCTCACGGCGGCCACGGCGGCGACGGTAATCGCTCTCTCCGGTGCGGCGGCCGGTCCAGGTGATCGTCAGGCTCCCGCCGTACGTGCGATCGACGAACAAGCTCTTCGCGAGTACACAGGTGTCTACCGCTGGGACGACAACACGTTCCTCTACCTGCAGATGTGGAACGAGTTCAGCGGATTCTCCAAGCCGAGCCAGCTTGTCGCCTTTGATGAGTCTGGCGACGTGCGGGTGATGTACCCAACGGCCCCGGACCGGTTCTTTACAGGCCCGGGCGCCGCCATTGCGGCGTCAGTCGAGTCGCGTGTCGCGTTTCAGCGCGACAAGACGGCTCAGCCGTCGATGCTCACGTGGCAGCGTGGCGCGGGTCCGCTCCGCACTGCACGCCGCGCAAATACCGAAATGCACGAGGACGTGCGATTCTCCAGCGGCGATGTCCGACTCGCGGGGACGTTCATTGGTCCCTCCGGGGAAGCAAAACATCCGGCCATCATTCTCGTGCACGGTTCCGGCGCCGAGAATCGTGAATACGTTCTGCCGTTTGCGCGCTTCCTGGTTCGCCACGGCGTGGCCGTGCTCGCATACGACAAGCGCGGCGTGGGTCAGTCAACCGGAGACTGGAACACGACGTCATACGCGGAACTGGCGGGGGACGTCGCTGCAGCGTTCGATTATCTGAAGACGCGCCGGGACGTCGACCCCGGACACATTGGGTTGCTGGGAGTGAGCCAGGCTGGATGGATCATGCAAATGGCCGCCGCTCGAATTCCCGATCTGGGATTTCTGATCAGCATTTCCGGCGCCGGCGTGTCCCCCGCCGAAACGACCCTGGATCAGACGCAAAACGAATTGACCGCGACGGGGATGAAACCGCCGATGGTCTCCGCGATTGTCGGGTTATTGAAGCTGCAGTACGAGTTCGCGCGAACGGGGCAAGGCTGGGAGGACTATGCCGCGGCGCGGCAGAAACTGGCCGCACAGATGGGACCGCCTCCTGAATCCTTTCCCGGGACGCCCGACCACCCGTACTGGCAAACGATCAAGCGTTCGTACTTCTACGATCCCGGTCCAATCATTCGTCAGTTGCGGCTTCCGGTGCTCGCCATATTTGGAGAACTGGACAACAACATCGTCGCAGAGAAGAACAAAAGTGCGTGGGAAGCGGGACTCAAAGCAGGAGGCAATCGGGACTATACGCTGGTCATTCTTCCCAAGGCGAATCATCTGCAGTTCGAGGCAACTGCCGGCAGCAACGCGGAGATGCCATCGCTGAAGCGGATCGTTCCGGCGTATTTTTCAACCGTTCAGAACTGGCTGGCGAAACGCATTCCCGCGATCGATGGCCGGGCGGTGAAGGATTAACGGAGCCAGTCGGCGAATTGAGTGGTGACTCGTACTGCAGCGCCCGGGGGCAACCTGAGCCGGTTGAACTGCGCACTGAGGCGAGTCGGCAAAGCCTCGGATGACAATGAGACTACTTTCCTGGGTGCTGTGGCAGACGTTCATCCCTTGGCGACGATGGCGAGCAACTGATCGGCAGCTGAGATCGAATCCGGAAATGCCGGACAAGTAGAAACAAAGAAGACGCGTCGGCCCGGTTACTACGACCTGATGAAACAGATGGCATCAGCGACGCGCGTCGAAGCTCGTGAATGCCTAAGTCATTGTGACGCACGTAGGTGGCTCGCGCAGAGAGCGCGGAGAATACCGGTTTCTGAGCAGAGCGCCGAGAACGCAGAGAAGAATGGTGCCGGTCATCCTTCTTCTGGTCGCAGAGAACGCCGGGTGCGTGAATGGTGACGACTGAACCTTCTACTCATTTGACGGCTGGATTCGGAGACGAGCGGGGGGGAATGCTTGCCTGGCCCGACGCCGGCCCCTGGCCGGCGTTCGAGGGCACGCTGGAATTGAGAACACAACCGCATGGCCATCAAGTGGCGCTTGTGTTCTCGATTCCAGTGTGCCCTTCACCGCGCGAAGCGCGGACGGGCCAGGTCGACCAGTGGAGTCGTTACATCTTTTCTTCTCTGCGCCCTCCGCGATCTCGGCGCGAGATCAGTCTTGAAACCACTTCTAGAGACGTGGACGTGCGAGTATCCGCTGGATGTCCTCGTTGATGGCCATGCGATTGGTATCGCCGCCGTTCGTCAGCATGATCACCGTGGTACGACTCGACAAGCGCCGTTCCATGAACGCGCGAAATCCTGCCGTGTTGCCCTGGTGCCAGACCCTCAAGCCAGCGGCGTCTCTGGCGATGTTCCACCCAAAGCCGTAGGTGGTCGAACCCTCGCGCACCTGGGCGGGCGTGAAGGCGATGGTGAGAGTGTTCTGACCTACGAGCGTGTCGGCATAGAGCGCTTGATCGAAGCGCAAGAGGTCGTTGACCGTCGAATAGACGCCGCCGTCGCCCGTTTCCATCCCCTCAAAGTCGTTACTGCCGCCGTCTCTATCGTACCCGCGTGCAACATCGGCGGTCTTGTCGGTCGAAGCGGTCAGCACGAACGTGGAGCGCATTCCGAGCGGCGTGAAAATGCGCGCGGCAAGGAACTCCGGTAACGTTTTGCCCGAGAGCGCTTCGATGATCGATCCAAGCAGCACGTAACCGCTGTTGCTGTATTGATACTTCAGCCCTGGCCGGAACTCCGGCTCCTGTACTCGACGCAACGCCGCGAGAATCTCGGCGTTGGTGACGCCCGGGTGATCGACGCCGAGATCGGGATAGTCGGGGACGCCCGAAGTATGTGTCAGCAACTGTCGAACCGTGACTGCTCCGATGGAGTCGAAAAACCCGGGCAGCACGTGAGAGAGCGGAGTGTCGAACGCGACCAGCCCCGTCTCGGCGAGCATCATCACAGCTATTGCGGTCATCGGCTTCGAGAGCGAGGCGAGACACGATCGCGTATCAGGTGTGTATGCCCGCTTCGCCTCGCGGTCGGCCAGTCCAAACGCACCGCGGTAAACCACGACGCCTCCTTCGGCAACCAGCGCTTCGCCATCGAACTGACGCTGTTCGTGGCGCCGCGCGAAAAGGCGATTGATCTCCGATGTGCGATCCACAGCCGTCAAAGGGTCGCGATCGCTCCCTCTGCGGCACGCAAGGCCGGTGCTGGCTACCGTTGCGAGCAGAAACTGGCGACGATCCATGTTGTTGCAAAAGACGACCCGTGTCTCCGGGGAGTTCCGCAGATCAGAGGTCAACTGAGGGTGTCCGGGATGACCGCGTCTAAACGCGCTCCAGCCGTCACATCCCGAGTCGCAGCCCGAGCCGGAACACGCGCGGCGGCTGCACAAATGTCGTCGCGCGAAAGTTGGGCCCAGTGAGGACGTCTTCTTCGACCTCGTTCTTCGTATTCAGGAGGTTGAACGCCTCGAGCACGACACCGAGCTCAAATCCACGGACGGTCGCACGCTTCTCGATACGGGCATCCACAGTGAGGGCATACGTGAACCGCGTTCGGCCCTCGCGATATGCACGGATCGCCTCGGCGCCCTGATTGAGCTGTGGCACGACCACCATCCGCGCGAAGGGCTGCCCATCCTGATAGCGCGAGGTCACACCAACGCGCACATCACGCGGCGCGTGGTAGCTGCCTGAAACCTTGATCGAGTACCCGCGTTCGAAGAACTGCCGGTTTTTCGCAAACGTTGTCGCATTCGGATTTGTCAGCAGCTCTCCGATCACGCCGTGATCGTTTTCGAATACGTGAAAGCCGCGGTTCGCGCCAGGCGCATCCGAACCGGTCATCGTCGCGCCGGCCAGCATCTGAAATCGCTTCGCGAACCGCCGCTCGACGATCGCCTCGAGACCATGAAAGAGGTTGTACAGCTTCGGCGGGTTCGTGAGCAGCTCGCGATCCTGGCCGAACGTCGCCGGGTTGCGATTGTAGTAGGGGAGCATCTGGTCGTCGGATGGATCGAGCTCGTCGCCGCCGACATCTGGCACGTAGCCGACGGTATAGGTCGCCGGCGGAACACCGACGTTCACGCCAGCCATCAAGCGGTGGTCCTCGCGGAAGGTCAGTGCGAGGCGAAGGAAGAAAAGATCGTTCGGACGACTCTCGACGCCAATGACGAACTCGTCGGTAAATGGGCGGCGAAGACGTGGATCGATCGCCGTCTCGCCGTTTGGCGACCCGGGACCGATGCGCGCAATCAATGCGCCGCGCTCCGATGGCTGAAAGATCCTGTCGTTGTTGGCATCGAGCCAGCGGTACACCTGTCCCTGCGCCGCGGTCGGATCACCGAACGACAGATTCTGCAGCGGCAGTTGCCACTGGTACCGCGCGTAGCTCGCCACAAGCGTGGCGCGTTCGTTGCCGCGAGGCTTCCACCGGATCGAGACGCGCGGTGACAAATTGACCCACGACACGCCGGACGGTGCCGACTCGGCGCGGCCGCGCAGGGTTTCGACTCGCACACCTCCTTCGACGGCGACCTGATCGAACGGCGTAAATCGATCGACGAGATACCCGGAGAAAATCGTTTCGTGCCAACGCGAGACTGGTCCGGCGTAGTGGAAGTCCCACACGCGGGCGGGAATTCCGGCGACGATCTCCGGCGTGAAACCACGCGGATCTGGTCGCGATGACGCCGAGGCCCCCGAGAGTGTGGCGCCCAGTCGCACGCTGTGGCGTGGTCCGAGCCTCGCCAGCTGAGGCTCGTACGCGGCGGTGGTTGTCCACCTGGCTCGCTTGCCGGCGGTGGTGGCGCTCAGTTCGGGAACGTAGCCGTCGTACACACGCTCGACAGTGGCGGGGCGCAGTTCGCTGAGCTCCGGCGCGATCGTGCTTCGTTGATAGGCACCGGCGATCCGCCAGTGCGTCTCGCTTCCAGGCCGTCCCGCCCACGTCCCCTGAATCTGCAGCTGGCGATCGCGCTCTGCCGCGTTGCCGTCGTCAAATCTCGCTCGGCCGACGTACGGACGAATGATTCGTTGACCCGCGACGATAAACCTGAACTCGTAAGGGCGCGGCGGCGTCACGACCAGGTGGGCGAATAGCGAGTTGACGGCTCCTGGCAAAATGACGGATCGGTTGCGCTCCTGACGTCCCGACCGAATCACGGATCCCGACATCAGCAGGCCGACCCGGTTCGCCACGATCGGTCCACTTGCCAGAAATTGGCCTCTGTTCCATGACGTCAGGTTTGCGATGGCGGGAATTTCGCCTGGATTGAGCGACTGTGGGCCTGCGCCGAGCGTCCAATCGCCGGCGATGTCGCCGATCCACGTATTCGTCGGCCGGCGCGGTACGAGCGTGACGGCTGGCCCGGCAGACCCGATCTCCAACGGCATTGCCGTGGAGGTAACGTTAACCGCGCTGAAGGCGTCGAGGTGCGGGTAGATGAACGGTGTTCCTCCGCGAGTCAAATCCGTCACATCGATGCCATCCATCTGATACGACGTCTGGGTCCAGGAGCTCGAGTAGCCGCCAACGAGCGCTGGGTCACCTGCGGACAGGCCACCGGTGTCCATACGATCCGAAAACGTCAACGGCTCGGCGGTTTCGATCAGCGTCCAGACACTGTCGCTGCTCGGAAGATCGTGCAATCGCGTGTCGTCGAAGAGCGTTCCGTTGGAGAACCGATTTCGCCTGATGACCATTTCTGGTCCACCTGGCTGTGATCGGTTACTCGCGGGTGCCAGAGTGATGAACAGCACCTCGGCCGCGGCGATTGCCACGGTCTGCTCTCTGACCGCGGCCAAACCGGGGAGGTTGACGGTGAGCCGATACGATCCCGGCGGCAGATGTGAAAACGTTGCATCGCCATTGGCGTTGCGATGACCGTCGTATCGAGCCGTGACGTTGTCACCAATGCGCTCGAGCGTAATGTCGACCCGATCGACCGAGGTATTCCGATCCACGACACGAACATGAACTGTCGAATCCGACACCTGCGCGTGCAGCTGCTGACGGCCGACGAAGACCAGCGCAATGATATGGACGGCGATCCATTTGACGCGGACGTGACAAGCCAATAGCTGATCCTCCGCCCGCATTGTCTGGATCTGGACGAAGCTGGTCAAGGTTGCGCTTGTGATAACGGCGAAGTAGGCTAGGCGCTTCCGGAGAATCCTGATGGCGCAAATATCATTGACCGTAAACGGCAAGGCACGTAAAGCTGACGTTGAGCCTCGCCTCCTGCTTGTCCACTACCTGCGTGAACAACTACGTCTCACCGGCACGCACGTGGCGTGCGATACCAGTCAGTGCGGTGCGTGCACGGTGCTCGTCGACGGCCGCAGCGTGAAGTCCTGCACGATGTTCGCGGTTCAGGCCGATGGCTCGACAATCACGACGATTGAGGGTCTCGCGACCAACGGCCAGCTGCATCCGCTGCAGAATGCGTTCTGGGAAGAGCACGGACTCCAGTGCGGTTACTGCACCCCCGGCATGATCATGGCGGCGGTGACGCTGCTCGAACAAACACCTAAGCCGTCGGAGCGTGAAATCCGCGAGGGTATCTCCGGCAATTTCTGCCGCTGCACCGGCTATCAACACATCGTCAACGCGATTCAGCGCGCCGCTGCGGAGAAGAGGTAAGCCATGCCGACGACTCCCGTATTACCGAAACTCGTGGGCCAGCGGGTCAAGCGGCGCGAGGATCCGCGCTTGATACAGGGGCGCGGCACATACGTCGACGACATCGCGCTTATCGGCATGCAGCACCTCGCGTTCAAGCGGAGCGACGTCGCTCATGCGCGGATTACGGCAATCGACACCAGTGCCGCCGAAGCCATGGACGGCGTCGAGGCGGTGTTCACCGGCGCGCAAATCGCGAAGTTCCTCCCGCCGATGCCAATCGGGACGCCGTTCCCGTCACCGGAACATCGCGCGGTTGCCGTCGATGCAGTGCGCTATTCGGGCGAGCCGGTGGCGGTCGTCGTCGCACGGGATCGTTACGTCGCGCGAGACGCTGCCGATGCGATCGTCGTGTCATACGATCCGCGACCCGCGGTCGTCGACGTCGAGCAGGCGATGACCGGACAACCAGCGGTCATCCATCCGGACTTCAAGAACAATCTGGCGGTTGCGCTCGTTCCAAGCGGGACGGGCGTGTCGGCAGACGGATCCAAGGTCGACGACTCCGCCATCGATGCAGCGTTCAAAAACGCCGAGGTCGTCATCTCCCAGCGCATGGTCAATCAGCGGCTGGCACCGAACACGATGGAGCCGCGCGGCGTGGTCGCTCACTTCGAACCCGGCAAGGGGACGATGACGATCTGGTCGTCGACACAGAACCCGCACATTCTGCGAACGTTCATCGCCGCGCTGACGGGACTGGGTCAAGACCAGGTTCGGGCAATTGCTCCTGAAGTCGGCGGCGGCTTCGGGGCGAAGATCAATATTTACGGCGAAGAGTACGTCACCGCTGCCATTTCGAAACAGCTCGGTATTCCTCTCAAGTGGGTTGAAGATCGATCGGAAGCGTTCGTCGCCACGACTCACGGGCGCGACATCCTCGCTTACGTCGATCTCGCGGCCAAACGCGACGGGACGCTACTGGGCCTCAAACTCCGTCTGATCGCGGACATCGGCGCCTACAACATGTTGTTGACCGCGGCGATCCCGACGCTGACGATGATGATGGCCAATGCGACGTACAACATCCCGGCCGTACGCGCCACGCTGACCGAGGTCTTTACCAATAAGACACCAACCGACGCCTATCGCGGTGCAGGGCGTCCGGAAGCAACCTACTTCGTGGAGCGGGCGATGGACATGCTCGCTCGCGAACTGAAGATGGATCCGGCGGAACTGCGGCGGAAGAACTTCATCAAACCAAGTCAATTCCCGTTTGCGACGCAGACTGGCGCCGTCTACGACTCGGGCGATTACGAGAAAGCGCTCGATCTCGCGCTGAAGCATTCGCAGTGGGATCGTTTGCAGGCCGAGCGCGACGCTGCTCGCGCGCAGGGCAGGCTCGTTGGTCTCGGGCTCTCCATGTATGTGGAAGTCTGCGGCATCGGTCCGTCCGCAGCCCTGCCGACCGGCGGCTGGGAGCATTCGCAAGTGACGGTCGAGCGGGACGGACGGATCAGCGCGACGACGGGCGCCTCACCTCACGGACAAGGGAACGAGACGACCTTCGCGCAGATGATCGCTGATCAGTTCGGCGTGCCCTTCGAACATGTCACGATTCTTCATGGTGACACTGGCGTCGTGAAGCAGGGCATCGGAACTTTCGGCAGCCGATCCCAGGCGGTTGGCGGAACCGCGCTGATCATGGCGGGTGCGAAGGTGAAGAAGAAGATGGCGAAGTTCGCGGCGGCGCTGTTCGAAGCGCACGAGGACGATCTCGTCTTCGAGAACGGAACGATTTCGGTGAAGGGCTCGCCGGCATCCGCGAAGCCGTTCGCCAGCGTGGCGGCCTATGCATACGTTCCAGTACCGCTGCCGGATGGATTGGAACCCGGCTTGAGCGACGAAGCCTTCTTCGAGCCGACGAACAATACCTATCCGTTCGGCTGTCACATTTCGATGCTCGAGATCGATCGCGAAACGGGCGAGCCCAAGCTGCTCAAGTTGGTGGCCATCGACGACGCCGGCAATCTGATCAATCCGCTGATCGTCGAAGGACAGATTCACGGGGGGTTGGCGCAGGGTATCGGTCAAGCCATGATCGAAGAGGTCGTCTACGGAGAAGACGGTCAACTGCTGACTGGTTCCTATATGGACTACGCGCTGCCGCGGGCGATCGACTTTCCACGCTTCGAACTCGCCGCCACGGTGACGCCGACGCCGGTGAATCCACTCGGTGCCAAGGGTGTGGGAGAGGCCGGCACGCTCGGTTCGACACCGTGCATCGTCAACGCCGCGGTGGATGCACTCAGCGAGTTCGGCGTGAAACACGTCGACATGATGCTGCGGCCCGAAAAGTTGTGGCGCATCATCCAGGGAGGCCGGTCGTGATCTCGACTCAATTCGAATATACGCGCGCCACGTCGCTCGACGATGCACTGGCCAAGCTCGGGGCGGCCAAGGGTGACGCGAAGTTGATTGCCGGGGGACACAGCCTCGTCCCGCTCATGAAGCTGCGGTTGAGCGAACCGAAGGTCTTGATCGACATCGCGCGCATTCCCGGTCTGTCCGGGATCAATGCCAAGGATGGCGCGATCGAGATCGGCGCCGGAACGGTCCACCAGGATGTCGCATCGTCGGCACTGCTGCAGCATGCCTGCCCGATGCTGACCGAAGCGGCAGCCGAGATCGGCGATCCGCAGGTCCGCAATCGCGGAACGCTTGGCGGCAGTCTCGCGCATGCGGATCCGGCGGCCGACTATCCAGCGGTGATGCTTGCACTCGATGCGACGATCCTGATCAAGGGGCCGCGCGGCGCGCGGACGGTCAAGGCGGGGGACTTCTTTCAGGGCATGTTCACGGTGGATCTGGCCGGAGATGAAATCATCACGGCGGTGCAGTTCAAACCGGTCAAAGCTGGCGCGTATGCCAAGCTCCATCAGCGCGCGTCGCACTTCGCGATCGTCGGCGTCGCGGCCGCGCTGGCGGTTGAGAACAAAGTGATCCAGGGGGCGAGAGTCGGTCTCACTGGCGCGAGTTCGCACGCGGTTCGGCTGACGGAAGTGGAGCAGGCGCTGGCTGGTAAGCAGATATCTGCCGATAACATCGAAGCGGCAGCGAAGCTGGCAGGCAAGGGGCTCACTGACATCAACTCCGATCTGCACGCCAGCGAGCAATATCGACGGTCGATGATCCCGGTATTCACCAAACGGGCGCTCATACGAGCGTTGGAAAGAGCCTGAGGAAAGTCCGTTTTTGGTTTTGAGTTTTTGGTTTTGAGTTTTTCCTTTTGAGTTTTGGTTTTCCGTTTTGAGTGTTTCTGGTTCGTTTGGAGCCGGAAACATGAAACTGAAAGCTCAACCCGAAAACTCAAAATCACAACCCAAAACCCAAAACCAAAAACCAAGAACCCAAAACTAAAAACAAAAAACCGACGTTCTGCACGTTCTAAGGCTGTTCAATCTTCGCTTTGAGACACGCGAAGAAACGATCCATGGTCATCTTCGCGACGCCGCCGATCAGGCGCTGACCCAATCTGGCGATCGGTCCCCCGGTGTGCACCGCGCCGCTGACGTCGACGGCCGTGGCCGCTCCATCCGGGCGAAGCGCAATGATCGACGTCCCCTTCACAAACCCGGGACGTCCCTGCCCTTCCATCACCAACCGATACGATTGCAGCGGTGTCTTGTCGGTCAACTGGACGATGCCGTTGTAGCTGCCGGTGATCGCGGCAAGCGCGACGGTCAGCGTCACCTTGTAGCGATCCTCGCCATCCGGTTCGAACCGGTCGCAGCCGGGAATGCAGGACGAGATCGCGTCGGGATCCATCAGGACATCCCACACACGCTCGGGAGGGGCGTTGAACGTATACGAACTGAAGATGTCCATAGGCGCCGTCGATTACGCGAGCGCGTTCAAGTGTAATGCGAGGTCAGCGAGGTTCGTCAATGTGCGTGCAGGGAGGAAAGCGTCGACAAACGGCAGCGCCGCTCGAAGACCCCGCGTCAGCGGCGCGTAGTCGGCGGTGCCGAGAAGCGGGCTCAGCCAGATCAGCTGGTGACTGCTTCTCTGCAACCGCGCGATCTGGACGGCCAATTCCGCAGGATCGCCGCAGTCCCAGCCGTCCGAAATCAACAACACGACCGGACCGCCGGTCAGCGCGCGGCGGCCCCACCGTTGGTGGAATTCCTTGATCGCACCACCGATACGCGTTCCTCCCGACCAGTCCGGGACCGCGTGTGAGACAGCGGCCAACGCGGCGTCCGCGCGATGGATCCGTAGCGGCCTCGTGATCCGCGTCAACTCGGTTGAGAAGACGAACGCCTCGACGCGGCGGTGCCGTTTCATCACCGCGTGGGCAAAGTGCAGCAGCATTCGCGAATAGCGCTCCATCGATCGGCTGATGTCGCACAGCAGAACGAGCGGACGCACGCGGACGAGGCGTCTCCGCTGCCTGAGCGTCATCACGTCGCCGCCCGTTCTCAGGCTGTCGCGAATCGCGCGGCGAAGATCGATCCGCGGCCCTGCGCCCCGCACCCACCGTCGCGTGCGCCGCTCGCCCGGTGTCCACACGAGTTCCGACAGCATCGCCGTCGCCGCAGCTAATTCATCCGCGGTAAATGCTGCGAAGTCCTTTGTCGCCAGGACGCCCAGATCGCTCCATGTCGGCAAACCATCTTCTCTCGACCCCGCGTTGTTCGATTCGCCGCCGGTGAGGTCGTCGCGCAACTCCTGAAGCGCGAACGTCTCGATCTCGACCTCCCGCGTCTCCTCTCGCCTCGGGCGTCCGTCGTCACGGCCAGGTCCGCGCCAGAACGCGTCGAACGCGCGATCGAACAGTGCGAGTTGTTCGTGCCGATGGACGAGCAACGCACGGCAAGTGTGATACACCTCGTCGCGTGACCCGACGTTGACGTGACCCAGAGCTTCGACGACGTCGAGGAGCCGTCCGGGATGGACATCGATACCTGTGCGCCGCAGCGCGCGGCCAAACGTCAGCAGCTTGGAAACAATAGGAAAAGGGGCGCTTTCCATCACGCGCCCGGCGTGCTGCGGACGGTGGCGCGATCGAGCATGTCGGCTGCCTGACGTCCGCGCACCACCGCGAGATCCTCTCTCGCTTTCAGGACGACCCCCAGGGTCTCGTCGACCGTTTCTGGATCGAGCGACTGACGGTCGAGGGCGACGAGCGCCGTGACCCAGTCAATGGTCTCCGAGACGCCCGGCACTTTGTATAAGTCTGCCCGCCGCAGCTCCTGGACCATCGCAGTGACCTGCTCGGCAAGGCGCGCCGACGCTTCCGGCGCGCGAGCCCGGACGATGGCGAGTTCCTTGTCAAAGGACGGATAGTCGATCCATTGATACAGGCAGCGCCGCTTGAGCGCATCATGGATTTCGCGCGTCCGGTTCGACGTCAGGATCACGAGGGGAGGCGCGGTCGCTCGCAGCGTTCCGAGCTCTGGAATCGTGATCTGGAACTCGGCGAGCAACTCGAGAAGAAACCCCTCGAACTCGTCGTCGGCGCGATCGATTTCATCGATGAGCAGAACGGCCGGCCGGGCGCGCGCGGGATCGATGGCCTGAAGCAGCGGTCGCCTGATCAGGAACGGTTCACTATACAGTTCGCGATGCGCGCTCGCGCGATCGAGCGTATGCGTCGCGTCGAGGATACGAAGCTCGAGCAACTGACGCGGATAATCCCACTCGTAGACCGCATGGCCGACATCGAGCCCTTCATAGCACTGAAGACGGATCAAATCCGTTCCCAGCGCCGAGGCGGCCGCCGCGGCGAGCGCGGTCTTACCGACACCCGCCTCACCCTCGAGGAAGAGCGGCCGTTTGAGACGAAGCGCCAGAAAGAGGGCGGTGGCAAGGCCTCGATCCGCCACATAGTGCTGGTCGGACAAGCGTTGCTGCAGGTCGGAAATGGATTCGGGAAGAATGGCGATTCCTCTGAAAGGATTGTCGCGGAGTATAACAGGTAACCTGAGTGTACCCGTTGTCCGGGATCCGAGATCCGTTGTCCGGGATCCGGATCCCGCATAACGGCTCCCGACAAGAAAAGTCATGCATCGACTCTCCCTCTCAGTGCCCGTGTTGTTGGCGGTATTGCTTCTCTCGCCCCAGCGGCCATGGAAGGATCCAACCAACCATACAGTTCAGTTCGTAACAGTCGATCAGGGCGTTCGTCTGGAAGTGCTCGACTGGGGTGGCACCGGTCGACCCGTCGTGCTTCTCACGGGATCCGGGCACACGGCGCATGTGTATGACGAGTTTGCGCCGAAGCTCACCGACTGCTGCCATGTATACGGCATTACGCGTCGCGGCTTCGGTGCTTCGAGTCGTCCGCCCTCTGGCTACGACGACCAGCGGCTTGCCGACGATGTCTTCCACGCGATCGATGAGGCCAGGATCCCGAAACCGATTCTGATCGGGCACTCGATGGCGGGCGGAGAAATGACCACGCTCGGGCGGCAGCATTCGGATCGAGTCTCGGGACTCGTGTATCTCGACGCGATCGCCGATTTGGAAGACGATCCGCCGGCCGACAAAGAGTGGGCAGCTCTCCAGGCGAAGTTGCCTGCGGGTTTGGTTCCGCAGCCGGTCTGCGATCCAGTCGATACGACTTCGTTTGCCGCCTTCCGTCGTACGCGCACGTGCCCGATGGGTTTCTTGCTGCCCGAGTCTGAATTTCACCAGCAGTTCGAGGATATCAACGGCGCAGTCGGCGCACCGACGGCACCCGGTTGGGTGATGCGCTCAATCGGACAACAGCAGGTGTATCGGAAGGACTACTCGAACGTCCGGGTGCCAGTTCTCGTGCTGCTTCCCAAACCAGAAACCGACTATCAACCAAAGAACGAGGACGAGCGCGCAGTGATCGAGCAGTTCGCGGCACGAGGCGATGTGATCATCGGCCGGTGGATCGCCAAAGTGAAACGGGGCGTGCCCGATGCGCGCGTGGTCTACCTCCCTCGCGGTGGCCATTACCTGTGGGCGACGAAGGAGGCGGATGTCGTGCGGGAAATCCACGCATTCATCGCGGCTCTGCCGAAACCGAGCCAGTAAGAACCTAAGCTGGGCTACACTGCACTTTCCTTCACCATCAGAGGAGTGTTCATGACCACGGCGACGATGCCTTCTGCGGAGATAGTGTTCGATACGATGTTTGCTTATCAGCGGTCGGCAGCGCTCAAGAGTGCCATCGACCTGGACCTGTTCACGCATATCGACACCGGGGAGAAAACATCATCGGAGATTGCGTCCCGAACTGCTGCATCCGAACGCGGGATCCGCATTTTGTGCGATTACCTGTGCACGATTGGACTGCTGGTGAAATCGGGAGCCTCATACCGCTTGACGCCCGACAGCGCGGCGTTTCTCAGTCAGAAGTCCCCGGCATATCTCGGCACGACGGTGAAGTTCCTCCTGCTCCCTGAACTGAAGCAGAACATGGAAGTGCTGACGGAGGCCGTCCGCGGCGGCGGCATCACACCGTGGGGGGCGAATACCGTCGCCGTGGAGAACCCAATTTGGGTGGAGTTCGCGCGATCGATGGGACCGATGATGGTGCCGGCGGCGCACGCGATTGCCGATCTCCTGGCCGGACAAGGACCCGTTTCAGTGCTGGATATCGCCGCTGGTCACGGGTTGTTTGGGATCGCTATCGCTCAGCGGAATCCGCGAGCGGAGATTCTCGCGGTGGACTGGCCGAACGTGCTCACGGTTGCCACCGAGCACGCGCGGGCGGCTAACGTCCACGATCGCCATCGGACCTTGGCCGGCGATGCGTTCCAGGTGGATTTTCCCGCGGGATTCGACGCGGCCCTGGTGACCAACTTCCTGCATCATTTCGACTCAGCGACCTGCACGAGCTTCCTTGCAAAGGTTCACCGCGCGTTGAAGCCGGGCGGCCGCGTCGCGGTCCTCGAATTCGTCCCGAATCCCGATCGCGTGTCGCCGCCAGTGCCCGCGCGCTTCAGCCTCGCAATGCTCGCCAACACGCCGGCTGGTGATGCCTACACGCTGGCGGAATTGACGGAACAGCTGGCGAGCGCAGGGTTCCGCAACGTATCCGCCCATGCGCTGCCAACGCCGCAGCTAGTGTTGATAGCGGAGAAGTGAGTACTGAAATTGTTGATTGGCGAATCTCCGACGACGTAACCGTCAATAGATCTGCTGCGTCTTGGCGACGATCGTCTTCGGCGGGGTAACGCCGGCGGCAATCATCACTTCACGAATCGCAGCTTCAGTGTCTGGAGACGGTTTGAAGTTGCCAAATCGGTATCCGACCGCAATCGCGAGCGGAGTCCACCCGAATTTGTCGTTCGTATTCCAGACGTCGATCTTCGCGCCATGAGTCGCGAGAAATCTCACGACCTGCGGCAAGTTCTTGTAGGCAGCGGAATGCATCGCCGTCTCGCCATTGTTGTCGACGGCATTGACGTCCGCTCCAAGGTCGAGCAGGACCTGGATCGCTTCGAGCACTTCTGGCTCCGTGCCCGCGTCCTCGCCAGGGGACCGGGTAGCGAGCCCGGCGGCGGCCATCAGCGGCGTGCTGTTTTCGACGTTCCGTAACGAAGTATCCGCTCCGAGTGACGCCAGGGTTTTCAGCAGCTCTGCGTCCGCCGTCAAGGCCGCCAACATGAACGGTGTCGCGCCGATCTCGTTCAATCGCGTGTTGTTCAGGTTGGCTTTCTTCGTCATGCGGGCGTTCAGGTTCGCCCCTTTGGCGGCCAGTTTCTTCACCAGCTCGATGCTGGTCATGTTTCCCGAACCATCCGGCGGCGGATCGTTGTCGCCGACGCCTGGCTTTCGAACGGCGGTCATCGCGTGGAGGACCGAGTAACCCGGAAGGTCGGCGTTCGGGTTCGCGCCGGCGTCGAGCAGAAGGGACGCCAAATCGAAGTGCGCGTTTATGACGGCAAGCAGGAGCGGCGTCGCACCGGCGGGAGGCAATCGACCGCCATATCCGCGCCGTCGCCCCTCAACCGGTATGGTTTCATTCGCGTCGGCGCCAGCGTTCAGCAGAACGCGCACGACGTCGGTATGCCCGTCGCGAACCGCAAACATCAATGGACTGAACCCGGATGGGACGCGCAGCTTGAAATCCGCGTCGGCGTCGATGAGCGCCTGTACCACGGTCGCGTGCCCTTCAGCGGCCGCCCACATCAACGCAGTCTGACCGCGGCGATCGTCTTTCGCCTCGACGTTCGCGCCGTGGTTGATGAGTGCCCTGACCGCCGCGAGGTTGCCGGTTCGTGCCGCCGTCATCAGCGGCGTCTCCCCGCCCGGAAGAGCCGCGTTGGCATCGGCTCCGGATTTCAGGAGCAGCTCCACCATCTTCGAGTTGCCGTTCGTGCATGCCAGCGACAGCGGCGTCACGCCATACCGGTTCGCGGCCTTGACGTTTGCCCCGGCACGAACCAGCAGTTGCGCAATTTCGAGGTCGTCGTGGTAGGTCGCCCAATGGAGCGGCGTCATTCCGTCTGGCTGTGGTGCGTTGATGTTGACGTGTTGCCGGATGAGCGCGCGAATCTGCGCGCGATCCATTTTCTCGGTTGCGTCTGCCAGCGTTGCGCGCGCAGGCGCGGCGTGCGCGGTGGCGGCGACGAGAAAGACAATCGCGGCGGCTGTGGCCTGTGTTGAACGCATCGCAATCAGCATTCGACAATCACCGTTCAGAAATCCGCAATCAGCAATCAGCAATTACAGCGACAGCAATTCATCGACCTTGCCCTTACTGTCCGCAAACGCATCCATGCGCACCCCGACGCGCTCGAGCAGCGTCAGGTGCAGGTTCGCGAGCGGCGTCGGTTCCGCATACTTGATATGACGCCCGCCCTTCACGCCTGTGGCGCCGCCACCAGCAACGAGAATCGGCAGGTTCACGTGATCGTGCACGTTGGGATTCCCCATGCCGCTGCCGTACAAATACAACGTATGGTCGAGCAGCGTGCCGTCTCCTTCCGGCGTCGTCTTGAGCTTCTCGACCAGGTAGGCGAAGAGCGACACGTGGAACGCATTGATCTTCGCCATCCGTGCAATTTTGTCCGGATCGTTCCCGTGGTGCGTCAGCGGATGATGTGGATCGGGGACACCAATTTCGGGATAGGTTCGATTGCTCGTTTCGCGAGCGAGCTGAAACGTGATCACCCGGGTGACGTCGGCTTGCAGCGCCAGCACCTGCAGGTCGAACATCAATTTCGCATGATCGGCATAGGCCGCCGGCACACCGGTCGGACGATCCAGGTCCGGCAGAATGTTGTCTTTCGTCTCCGACTCCGCCTTCTGGATGCGCCGCTCGACCTCGCGCACCGTATCGAGATACTGGCCAACCCGCGTGCGATCTTCCGGTCCGAGATCCTTCTGGAGCCGGGTGATGTCGTCGCGAACCCAGTCGAGCAGGCTCGCGCGACGCTGGAGCGCCGCGCGCCGGTCGGCCGCGGTCCCGCCTTCGCCGAACAGTCGCTCGAACACAGTACGCGGGTGCGCTTCGGCCGGAAGAGGCGTCGTCGGCGACGACCAGGACAGATTGTTCTGATACACGCAGGCGTAGCCGTTGTCGCACTGGCCGATCGTCTGGAGCAGGTCCATCGACAGCTCCAGCGAGGGCAGCAGCGTCTGCTGCCCGATCTGCTGCGCCGCAATTTGATCGACCGTCGTGCCCAGGTAGTAGTCAGTGCTCTCGGTCCACTTCGCCTTCGCCGCGCTGAGGAACGCGGCGTTCGATGTCGCGTGCGTCCCTGGATAGGCGTTCTTCAACTCGAGATTGCTGATGACCGTCAGTTGATCGGTCAGCGACGCGAGCGACTGAAGCGAAGGGGAGAGTTCGGTGAGCCGGCCTTCGCCAGGCGGCGTCCACCGTGGCAAGTCGCAGCCCATCGGCATATAGACGAAGCCGAGACGACGGACGGGGGCTGCCGCGGTCCTGGCGAACGCCGTCATGGAAGGAACCATGGCGTCGAGGAGAGGAAGCGCGACCGTTGCTCCCATCCCGCGCAGAAACGTTCGCCGCGGCAGTGCCTTCTTGGTGATGATCATCGCGACTTCCTCATCTGAAATGGCTGACTCTTGACGATCCCGAGAATGATCGACGACATCCGGAAATTCTGCGCGCGCGCGTTGCGAACGATCGCACGTGTCGCGGGCGCATCGTAATAATCAAGACCGCGTCCCAGCGCGTAGGTCATCAGCTTCTCTGTCACCGTACCGACAAACAACTCAGGACGGCGCAGCAAGGCGGATTCGAGACCGTTCACATCGCCGAACTTGCTGCCATCTGGCAAACCGCCGGAGGCATCAATCGCGATCCCCGCTTCGACGCTCCGGCGCCGGCCGACGGCGTCGTACTTCTCGAGCGAGAGTCCGAGCGGGTCCATCATGTTGTGGCAAGGCGCGCAGTTCGCATTCGTCCGGTGCTCGGACAGCCGTTCGCGCACCGACAGGTTGCCGTTGACCGTGTTGTCTTTCAGCGCCGGCACATCCGGCAGCGGTGGCGGGGGAGGAACGCCAAGAAAGTTGTCGAGGACGTACTTCCCGCGAAGCACCGGCGACGTCCGCGTCGCGTACGACGTGACGGCAAGAATGCTGCCCTGGCGGAGCAATCCGCCGCGCCAGCTGTCTTCGTCAAGGGTGACGCGGCGGAACCGCGTCCCGTATACATTCGGAATCCCGTAATGCTTTGCGAGCCGCTCATTGACGAATGTGTAGTTCGCGCGCAACAAATCGAGGACACTGCGATCCTCGCGCAGAACGCTGTCGACGAACAGTTCCGTTTCCTCTCGGAATGCCTGCCGGAGGTTGTCGTCGAAGTCCGGAAACAGGCGCATATCGGGCGTTGTCGAGTCGAGGTTGCGAAGACGCAGCCACTGCTCGGCAAAGTTATCGACGAGGGCGCGCGACCGGGTGTCGGCCAACATGCGCCGGACCTGACGCTCGAGCACGGCCGGCTGATGCAGGGTTCCGGTTTCAGCCGCTTTCAGTAACGGCTCGTCCGGAATGCTGCTCCACAGGAAGAACGAGAGTCGCGACGCCAGTTCCAGATCGCTGACGCGATAGGGGGTCCCCGGGGGAACGCCGGCCGGCTCCGTTTCAACCCGGAACAGGAACTGCGGGCTCACCAGCACTGCCGAGAGCGCCATCTCGATGCCGGCGTCAAAATCTCCATCGACGCGTGCTTTCCGATAAAGCGCGAAGGGACCTTGAATATCCGCGTCGGTAATCGGCCGCCGATACGCGCGTCGCATGACCGACGCCAGGATTCGTTTCGCCGCCCGATCCTCGTCGCCGGGCGTCGCCGGATTCGCAATGAACAGGCGCCGGCGGCTGGGCGTGTCGCCCGGTCCCTTCGGCTCGTATGGCCCGATGATCGAAACGGAGTAGATGGCCGGCTGAATTCGAGGATGCCTGTAGGAGTTGAAGTGCGTCTGATACGGCTCGCGCATCGACTCCAGCACGACCGACGGCTTCTTGGGGAATGTGACGCCAATCGCGTGCGGACCGGCCGTGACCGGGATACGGATCTTCAGATGTTGATCGACCTTCGCGTGCGACGGCTGCTCGGTTTCCGCAACGCCCGCCTCTCGCACCGGAGGTTTCACGGTGAACAACTGCACCCGGTCACGATCGAGCAGCAACTCCAGGTCGTGCGGCTCAGAAAGACCTTCAACGTGCTCGTCGCGATCGCGCGTCAGTCGAATCTGGATCTCGTACTCGCCATCCTCGGGGAACGTGTACTTGACCAGCGCGCCGCCGCGCGTGCCGATTGGCAACCCTTCGAGATGTTCTTCTTGCGTGACGTCTGCCGGGATCCTGATCGTCTCGCCGCCAGGAGATTTGCCGGAACGGCCAACCGCAACGCGGCTGATCTTTTCGGCGGCTGTCACGTACCGATCCAGCAACGTCGGCGACAAATCGCCAACCGTCACATTGTCGAAACCATAGCTCGACTCGTCGGCCGGCAACATCGACGCGACATCGATATCCAGCGTCAGGAGATCCCGAATGGCGTTTTTGTATTCCGTGCGGGTCAGACGTCGAATCGTCGCGGTCCGACCGGGATTCGGCTTCGCGATCGCCGCGCGATCGAGCGATTTTTCAAGGAACGAAACCACCGTATCGTAGGTTGGGTCGTCGGGCCGCTCTTTGCCGACCGGCGGCATCAATCGCGCACGCAGCTTGCGGACGACCTTCTCCCAGACGTCCGGATGATCGGCGATGTCGTCCTCAGTAATGGTCTCCAGCACGAGCTGGCCCTTTTCGTGGTCCTTGTCGTGGCACGAGAGGCAGTACTCGTCGACCAGGGCGACGTGGGGAGCAAGAGAGCGCTTGGGAGCTAGGTTGGCATGTAGGGCGGGGTCTTCCGGCTTCGCGCGAAGCGCTTCGGCGGACCGCAGTAGCCGTGGCGGAGGCTGGTTAGACCCCGCCGATGGTGGCGCGGCCTGAAGGCCGCGCCCTACAAAAATGGATTGCCCGCCAGCGCACAGAAGACTGGCGACGCCGATTGCGGTCGCCAGTCTACCGAGCCCCAAGCGCATATAGCGCCCATTCTACGCGTCGGATTCGATGCCGTCGAGCGCAACCGGCTTACGGCGCGCCCCGGGCGCGCCCGCCGAAGCGGAGCGGGGCACGGGGGCCCGCGAGCGGAGGCGTAGGGGGTTCCGCGGGGGCGAAGCCCCCCGGATCCGACTAAGGATGAGGCAGGCTGCCCGGCTTCGGTGCCTTGGATGCCTTCGGCGCGAACAGAGTGCCGAAGTAATCCCCTTCGTACCACTGTGCCGGTGCATCCGCGTCGGCGAGCGCTCGGACGACGCGGTAGTTCACCTCGGCGAACTTCGCGCCTGCCTTCCACACAATCGGCAGGGACATATCGTCTGATGGCTGATGATAGTGATCGCTAAGGTACTTGCCCCACGCCGCCGAGCCACCATTCTCCATGCCGGTCGCGAGCATCACTGCCGGCACGCCCACCTTCACCATGGCATAGTGATCCGATCGCACGAAGACGGCCTGTTCGGGCATCGGATCGGGCGAGAGCTTCACGTTCATGGCGCCGCCGGCTTGCCTGAATGCGTCCTGCAGCGTCGAGTGAGTCGCGCCGTACGCGATCACATCGGTGAAGTCATAAGTGATCAGAGGCATATCGAGATCGATTGCCGCGGTGATCTTTTCGATTGGAACGGTCGGGTAATGAGCGAAGTACTCCGCCCCCAGGAGCCCTTTCTCTTCCGCGGTGTTGGCCACTATGAGAACCGAACGTCGCGGTCTACCGGTCGACGTCAACACCCGTGCGACCTCGAGCAAGGTGGCCGTACCCGCAGCATTGTCGAGCGCACCGTTGTTGATCCGATCGCCTTTGCCGGTGCGTTTGACGCCGATGTGGTCGGCGTGGCCCATGAGCGCTACATACTCGTCCTTCAGCTTCCCATCGGATCCTTCAATGACTCCGATCACGTCCGGACTTGAATAACGGCGTACCTTGGTGCTCACCGTGATCTCCGCGGTCGACTTCAAAGCCCTGCCCTTCGGACGTCCCCCCTCTTTATCCGCTTCATCGAGAATCTGGGCCAGGGTGATGCCGGCGCCATCGAACAGTGACGCCGCAGCCTTCGGCTCGATCATCGCGGCCGCCTTGAGACCGTAGGTTGGATCGTAGGGTGTGCCATTTTTTCGAACCCACGTGGTCACTGGTTCGCCAAGATACTGCACCACCTTGTCCCACGGCAGCGCCGTCGACATCAGGCGAGATGGGATCCGCAGAACCGCCACCGCTCCATGCTCCGCGGCAAATCGCGGCTGTTCGTGCAAGAGATGCGCACCGATCTCGCTGTCCATACCCTTCGGCGACCCAAGCAGGACGACGGCGATCTTGCCGCGCACGTCCAGCCCCTGGTAGTCGTCATAGCCCATCGCCTTGTCCGTCATGCCGTAGCCGACGAACACGAGCGGGCCGCTAACGCGCACGCTGCCACCGCCGAGCGGCCCGCCAATCATCGCCGTGATCCCATGTTTGAACGCTTTCGGGCCTGCCGGTGTCGTGATCGAAAGCGTCGGCGCGGTCGCGGTGAGTGCTGACTCGAGCAGATCGACCTTCTTGAAGTAAGTCCCGTCGTCGCCGCCTGGCTTCAGTCCGAATAACTCGAACTGCGCGGCAATGTACTTCGCCGCAATCTCATGACCACGGGTCCCGGCTTCGCGTCCTTCGAGGAGATCGTCCGCAAGAAACGTGACGTGCGCTTTGAAGCGCTCGGCGCTGAAGTCAGCATCGGCAGGCGCTGCGGCGACCGTTGCCGCCAGCGCCACAAACAAGATGGTGGCCTTTGTCATGTTTACTCCGGGGGGCTTCGCCCCCGCGGACCCCCCACGCCTTCGCTCGCGGGGCCCCAACGCCCCGCTCCGCTCCAGCGGGCGCGCCCGTGGCGCGCCTAGAAGTTAGTGGTGGCCTTTGTCATGTTTACTCCGGGGGGCTTCGCCCCCGCGGACCCCCCACGCCTTCGCTCGCGGGGCCCCAACCCCCCGCTCCGCTCCAGCGGGCGCGCCCGTGGCGCGCCTAGAAGTTAGTAAGGTGCCCACGAAGCATATCGCACACACGGTCGCCGTATAATTCACCGTCTTTCGGCGTCGGACTGCGAGGCATCGCCACCATGGCCAAGATTGCCGTCCCTACTGCTATCGCCGTCGCGCTGGTTTGCGCGGCTGGCGCACCCGGCGGGTCGCTTTCGCCTGCCGACCACGAAAACATCGACTGGCCGGTCTACCGCGGGGATCCCAAGGGCAATCAGTACGTTCCGATGGCGCAGATTCACGCAGCGAATGTGCACAAGCTGCAGCCGGCCTGGGAATATCACACGCGCGATGCGAATCAGCGCTCGACGATGCATGCGAACCCGATTGTCGTGAACGGGGTGATGTACATCACGACGCCGGCGCTCAAAGCTGTCGCGCTCGATGCGGCAACCGGACGCGAAATGTGGGTGTTCGATCCGGCGAAGTACAACAACGGTGAAATCGTCCGGCTGCGCAACCGCGGAGTGACGTATTGGAAGGGAACAGCGGGTGAACGGATCTTTCATTTCGTGCGGGACCGCGTGTATGCGTTGGACGCGAAGTCCGGTGCCCTGATTACCTCGTTTGGAAACGGCGGGTTTATCGACCTCAGGCAGAACCTGGGAGTCGATCCGCGAACGGCGGTGATCGAGATGACGTCGCCTGGCGCGGTGTTCAAGAACTTTCTGATCATCGCGTCACGAGTGAATGAGACCTACGATTCTGCCCCTGGACACATTCGCGCATACGACACCGTCACCGGTGAGATGAAGTGGATCTTCCATACGATTCCGATCGACGGGGAGCTCGGCCACGACACATGGAAGTGGGTGAAGGGAGAAACGTACGGCGGTGCGAACGCCTGGGGAGGCGTGACGGTCGACGAGCAGCGCGGCTGGGTGTTTGCCGCGACAGGTTCGGCCACCGATGACTTTTACGGCGGGTTGAGGAAGGGGACGAACCTTTTCGCCAACAGCGTCATCGCTCTCGACGCCGCGACGGGCGTACGCAAGTGGCATTATCAAACGGTTCGCCACGACATCTGGGACTACGACAATCCACCAGCGCCGATTCTCGTGACCATCCGAAATGGCGCGGCGTCGAGAGAGGCCGTCGTCCAGCTGACGAAAATGGGGTTCACCTTCGTTCTCGATCGCGACACCGGTCAGCCGTTGTTCCCCGTCCAGGAGGTGGCAGTTCCGGCGTCGACCGTCCCCGGTGAAGAGGCATCGCCAACTCAGTTGATGCCGCTCAAGCCGCGGCCGCTCGTGCGTCAGTCGCTGTCCGAGGCAGACTTGACGAACATTTCACCCGAGTCACACGCGTATGCGCTGAAACAATTCCGGCAATACCTTTCCGGGTCAATTTACACGCCACCGAGCCTGCAGGGGACGATCACCACGCCTGGCCACCTCGGCGGCGCCGAGTGGCACGGCGGCAGCTTCGATCCCGTCTTGAACGTGCTGTATGTGAACGTCAACGAAGTGCCGACGATCAATCGACTGCGTCCAGTTCACGACACCGGAGGCGAAGCGCTGAATCCGGCGCAGCTTGGGCAGCGAATCTTCGAGCGCACGTGCGCCGCCTGTCACGGAGTCGATCGCCAGGGCACGCCGACGCAGGCGCCGCCGCTGGTCGACGTCACGGGCACCGCCGACGACATCGAGAAAATCATCGTGCAGGGTCGCAACGCGATGCCGGGGTTCCGTCAGTTTCAACCGCGGGAACTGCGTGCGCTGTCGACATATCTCAAGACTGCACCCGGCGGATCGACCACCGCCGGCGCCGCGCGCACGGCCGATCGATACACGATTGATGGATATCCCTTGTTCCTGGACCAGCACGGTGTGCCCGCGATCGCGCCGCCATGGGGCACACTGAACGCCCTCGACCTCGTCACCGGCGATCTGCTTTGGAAGGTTCCGCTCGGTGAATACCCGCAACTCGTCGCCAAGGGAATCCGCCACACCGGCAGCCTGAATTTTGGCGGAGCGGTCGCCACCGCCGGTGGCGTGATATTCATCGGCGCGACGGCGGACGAGAAGATCCGGGCGATCGAAAAGGCGACCGGCCGCACCCTCTGGGAGTTCCAGCTACCTGCTGGCGGCTATGCCACCCCGAGTGTGTACATGATCGACGGTCGCCAGTACGTCGCGATCGCCGCGGGGGGAAGCGGGAAGAACGCAACGAAGTCTGGTGATTCGATCGTCGCCTTCGCACTGCCCGCCGATGACCGGCGCTCATCACCCCAAACCTCATCGCCCAGCGAATGGGTCGATCTTTTCGACGGATCATCGCTGACCGGCTGGGTCCAGATGAACGGAGCTCACCGCTTCAGCGTGGAGGATGGCGCAATCGTCGGACGCACGGTCGAGACGAGCGCCAGTATGAATTCGTTCCTGTGCACGTTACGCGAGTTCGACGACTTCGAACTGGAGCTGGAAACCGCGATCGACCCGATCACCAATTCCGGGATCCAGATCAGGAGTGCGGTCCGTCCCCTGCAGACAACCGGCAGGGCGTTCGAATCGGCGGCCGGCCGCGTCAACGGACCACAGGTGGAAATCCGCCGCTTCTACAAAGGAGAGCCGGCAACGGGTCTGCTGTATGGCGAAGCGATGGGAACAAACTGGTTGTCGTCACAGCAAAAGATTGATGCGGGGCATCACTACTTTGTCGACGCAGGCTGGAACAAGCTTCGGATCGTCGCGCGCGGGCCACGGATTCAAAGCTGGGTCAACGGCAACCTCGTCGAAGACTTGGTCAACGAAGAGGTTTATCAGAGTCATTCGAAAGGATTCATCGGCCTCCAGGTTCACGGCCTGAGCGAACGTGAAGTGAACCTGCATCCGGAAGCGGGAATCACCACGAAGCAGCCGCTGACCATCCGATGGCGGAACATCAGGATCAAGCCGCTGCCACGACCGTGAACGATCCCGTCCGCTTTCGCGCGAAGCGCTTCGGCGAGACCTCGCCGGAGCCTTGGCGTAGGCGGGCCGTCACGACTCCTTGATGCGAGACTTGCGCGAGCGGCCCTCCGCTCCGCTCTTGGAGACGCCGTCGAGATACTTCACGAATACGACTTCGTTCCGCTTTTCGTTGTAGATCAGCTCGTCGACGCTGTTGCGCACCATGAGGAGGCCGAAGCCGCCGGGACGGATGCCCTTCTCCTCCCGCACCAGCATGTGACCGATCGGATCGTCGGGGGCGTGGCCAATCGCCGCGTGCGGCAGTTCATCGATCTTGAAGCCTTGACCTGGGTCGGCAATGCGGTAGAGGAGCATCCGTTCCGTACGCAGGCACGCGATGCGAACCTTGCGCTTCGGGTCGAGCTTTCCGCCCCATTCGACGGCATTCAGCAACAACTCACGAAACGCGTACCCGATCGTGTCTCGCAGATCGGAAGGCAGTTTGGTGTCGAGCTGCGCCATGACTATCTGGATTCGCTCGGCGGCCTCTCGAGTACACGGGACAACGAGCTCAACCCACTCGGGACGTGCAGAAATCACTTCGATCGGCGGAGGATCGGCGGCCGCCAGGACCTCGCGCACCGTGTGGAGAAGGGCGATCGCTTCGACCGGCTTGTGCACGTATTTGAAGGCCTGCTTGCGCACGGCTTCGAGCAGTGTCTGCGGTGCTTCGTCGGAGGTCATCACCACAACGCGCGGGCGCGTTTTTTTCGCCGGCAGCTTGCCCAGCATTTCGAGGCCATTCATGCGCGGCATCCAGACGTCGAGGAGCAGCAGGTCGAAACGCTTGCTCTTCAGGGCCTTCAGGCCGTCGACGCCATCCTTGGCCACCGTCGTCGAAAAGCCTGCGCCGGACAACACTCTGCGCAACACATGACGCGTGCTCTGGTCATCGTCCACGACGAGTATCTTCTTCATCATCTTCGACCCCGCTTCGTTCGAGTGCTTCGCGGGCGGGCGCGGGTCGTCCGCGGCGCGGCACGCGTGGCGAGTCCGGCAGCAATAAATGCGGTATCGAGCTCTTCGACGAGCTGGCGCAGGTGCGCATAAACGCGTTCGGCGTCAGCGAATCGGCTCGCCTTCGCCATCGTCTCCAGTTCGGCCGCGGTTTCACGTCCGGCTGACGAGCCGACTGTCGCGATTCCGCCCTTCAACGCGTGTGCCGCCATGCGCAGCGCGTCCGCGTCACGCTTATGAAGCGCGCGCTCGATACGGCGGAGGGCCGCTGGCGAATCCTTTCGGAACAGATCGATTACCTCCTTCAGCAGCTGACGATCGCCGCCGGTGTAGGTCAGCGCGGTCTTCTCATCGAAGGTCGCGGGCCGCGTCGGAGTCGATCGGTCAGGAGCACCGGCGGCATCCGCGCCATCGCCGCCGAAACGTTCGACCGTTGTAATCAGATCGTTCACTTCAATCGGTTTCGACAGGTACCCGTCCATGCCGGCGGCGAGACAACGCTCACGATCGCCGGCCATCGCGTGAGCCGTCAGCGCCACAATCGGCACGTGGGTCGGTCCGCCGCGTTCTCGGTCGCGGATCGCGTGCGTCGCCTCGAACCCGCTCATCTCCGGCATTTGCAGATCCATCAGGACGATGTCGAAACCGGTCGCGGCGGATGCGATTGTCGTCACCGCGTCGCGTCCGTTTTCGACGGCGTGAACATGATGACCACGCTTTTCAAGCAACCGCGTGACGAGCTTGCGGTTGACGAGATTGTCTTCGGCCAGCAACACCCGTAACCGTTTTTTCGGACGAACCGAGGGCTGCGCAGTACGCTCCAGCCTGGGGCGCCGCGTTGAGACGCGAAACAGTGTCGCAAAGGCGTCGAGCAGATCGGAATGCTTCACCGGCTTGGTGACAAACGCATCGACGCCGAGTCCCCGTTGATCGTTCGCTTTCGCGTCGCCCACCGACATCATCATGACGATTGGTGTTCGGCCAAACTGCTTTTCTCGTCGCACCCGTCGCGCCAGCATGGACCCATCGACTCCTGGCATTTGCCGGTCAGCAACGATCGCATCGAAGGGCTGCTGACGGGCCGCGGCCGCGCTGAGTGCGGCAAGCGCGGCTTCGGCGTCCGCCGCCGTCGTCGGCTTCATGTGCCAACTCGCCAGCATTTCGGCAACAATCCTGCGGTTGGTGGCGTTGTCGTCAACCACCAGCACCTGAAGGCCGTCGAGCCCGGTCGTCTTATCGAGCAACGACTGCTGAGGCGCGACCTGCGGCCGATCGAAGACGGCGGTGAAGGAGAACGTGCTCCCTCGCCCGACCCCGCTCTCCACCCACATTCGGCCATTCATTAACTCGACCAGTCGAAGCGCAATCGCGAGGCCGAGCCCGGTACCGCCAAACCTGCGAGTGGTCGAGGCATCGGCCTGCGTGAATGCCTGAAAGATCTGCTGTTGCTTCTCCGCAGGTATTCCGACTCCCGTGTCGGTGACGGCGAATCGCAGTATCGCCCTCGCGGTGGTGGCTTCTTCGACATGCACATCCAGCACGACTTCACCAGTGTCGGTGAACTTCACCGCGTTGCCAAGAACGTTGAGCAACACCTGACGGAGACGGCCGACATCGCCAAGAACCTCGTCGGGAACGTCGGGATGGATATGACACGCGAGCTCGAGCCCTTTTTCCGCGGCTCGGAGCGCGAGCACCTTGGCTGCGTCACCCACGGCCTCCCGAAGATCGAACGCGGTGTGCTCGAGATCGAGGCGCCGCGCCTCGATACGAGAGAAGTCGAGGACATCGTTGACAATCGCCAACAGCGATGTCGCAGACGACTTCACCGTCTCCAGGTACTCCTGCTGTTCCGGCGACAGTTTGGTATCCAGCGCGAG
>DASTVZ010000223.1:0-56189 GCA_035758845.1 Vicinamibacterales bacterium | reverse complement strand
CGGTCGGGAGGACACACATGAAGGCGCCTGCCCGCCTCGTCGCTTTCCCGGCCACAATCCTTCAGTTGCTCTTCGTCGCGGCACTCCACGCGCAGAACGACCGCGCGACAGCGTGTATAGGGCTGGCCAACACGCCGTTGCCGAACACCTCGATCACGGCAGCCGAGACGATCACTGGCGGATCATTCATGCCGCCTGGGTCGACCAATGCCATGAGCAATCTCCCGCCGTTCTGTCGCATCGCCGGCACGATTAAGCCGACGGCCGAATCCGACATCCGGTTCGAGGTATGGCTCCCCCTCGACAAGTGGAATTCCAGGTACGCACAAGTCGGTAACGGCGGCTGGGCGGGCGTCATCTCCTATGGCCAGATGCAGGATCAGCTTCGACGCGGGTATGCGGTAGCGTCGACCAACACCGGTCACCAGGTCGGGCCGCTTCTCGACGCCGCGCGATTCGCGTTCGAGCATCCCGAGCAACTCGTGGACTTTTCCTATCGGGCGCATCACGAGACGACGCTCAAGGCTAAAGCGATCGTCAACGCGTTCTACGGCAAGACCGCTGACAAGGCGTACTGGTTCGGCTGCTCGTCCGGTGGTTACGAAGGGCTTCAGGAAGCACAGCGGTTTCCTGCCGACTTCGACGGGATCATGGCGGCCGCTCCGGCGAACAATTGGACGCGGCTGATGGCGGCAGATTTCGACGCAACGTTGGCCGTGCTGAAGGATCCGGCCAGCAACCTGCCGGCATCGGCACTGGGCGTCCTGTATCGAGGGGTGCTCGCGGCGTGCGACGCCGGCGATGGCGTCACTGACGGCGTGCTGGAAGATCCGCGGCAGTGCCGCTTCGATCCCGGAACGCTGCTCTGCGCGGCGAACCAGAAGCCGGACACGTGCCTGTCCGCAGCGCAGGTTGAAGCAGCGCGACGCGTCTACCGCGGCCCGGTTGACCCGATAAGCCGCGCCAGGATTTATCCAGGAATGGCCTTTGGCAGCGAACCATTCTGGCCCAATCGTGATCCGGCCAACCCGTTCCCGATTCCCGTGTCGCACTACAAGTGGCTGGTCTTCGCCGACCCGACCTGGGATTGGAAAACGTTCGATCTGTCGACGCCGTCCGATTATCAGGCGTATCAAAAAGCCGAAGCGAAGCTCGCCCCGATTATGAACGCCACCAATCCGGATTTGCGGGAGTTCCGTAAACGAGGAGGCAAGCTGCTTCAATGGCACGGGTGGAGCGATCAACTCATCGCCGCCGAGAACAGCATCGACTACTACGAAAGCGTGCTCTCACAGTTCGGCGGCAAGATCGCTGACGTTCAATCGTTCTATCGTCTTTTCATGGCACCAGGCGTCACGCATTGCTCCGGCGGTCCGGGCCCGAATACATTCGATGTGCAAGCCGCGCTCGAAGAGTGGGTCGAGAAAGGCACCGCACCCGATCAGATCGTCGCGACTCATTTGACCGGTGGGGTCGTCGATCGATCGCGTCCGCTGTGTCCATATCCGCAGGTGGCGGTCTACAAGGGAAAAGGGGATACGAATGACGCGGCGAACTTCAGCTGCGCGGTACCCTCACTCAGTAGACGCCCACCGTCGTCGTCGCGGCAAAACCTCGGAACGGCCGCACGCCGCTGACGCCATCCCATGCGAAGCGATCGATGGCCGGTTCGCGCTCGCCTTCGTCGCGTTCGAGGAATCCGGGCATGAAGAACTCTTTCGTCAACGTGGTCAGCTTCACCCGTCCGGTCGCACCGTAGTCGACGATCTTCCATGGGTCGTCGAAATCGACGACCTCGACGACTGCGCGTGGCTGCGGTGCGTAATACGCGATCTTGTAGTTGTTGAAGGGACCCGAAGGCGCGCTCGCGGCGAGTCCCATGAGCGTGTTGCCGTAGGTCGGCGTCATGTATGCGCCGTCGAGCAGTTCTTCCTGCGCGAAACGATTCCACTGCGGCGTGAACTCGGTACCGCCGGAGAAGATGCCGGTGATCCCGGACTGGCGGATGGTCGTGCCTCTCGATTCGAGCCTGAGCGCGAAGGCCTCGAGAAGCTTGGGCGTCGTGAACATGCACCGGATATCGTGACCGGCCCCGAGAATCGTGACCGCTTGATCGATCACATGGTTCTTGTACGCGTCGAGTTGATCCATCCAGCCTTTCTGAATGAGCTTGATCACCCACCGCGGATCGAGATCGACCGAGAAGCAGATGCCGCCGCGGTGCTGCGCAAGATGTTCGACGGCGAGCCGGAGACGACGGGGTCCGCTCGGCCCGAGCATCAGCCAGTTCGATCCCTTTGGAAACTTGTCGTCCGGCAGCGTCTCACTGAAGAGTTCGTAATCGATCCGGAAATCGTCGACGTTGATCCGTGATTTGGGCACACCGGTCGTTCCACCGGTTTCGAAGACGTAGACAGGTTTATCGGCATAGGCCTTCGGCACCCAACGCCGCACAGGGCCGCCGCGCAACCACTCGTCCTCGAACAGGCCAAATCTGTGGAGATCGGCAAAACCCGTGACGTCCTTCAGCGGATCGAAGGTGAATTGCTTCGCGCGCTCGATCCAGAACGGGGATCCGGTCGCCGGATCGAAATGCCAGTGGACAATTTCGCGTACGTGTTGATCGAGCCGCTCACGGGCGGCCCGGAGATCGCTATCAGACATGGTGCGGAAATCTTATCGCAGGTATCGTCCGGAGCTTCTCGACAGCTGGCGAAGAAATCCCGAACGCTCACGTGGCACGGGCTCGTCGCTCAGGTCTTCAACCGGCCACGGCATCCGCCATCGCCAGTTCACGTCGTCGACAACCGCCGGGGTGTTGATGCGATCCTTCCAGCCAAAGATATCCTGCACTGGAACGACAACGAGATTGGAGCCAGCGTTGAACAGTATGCGCAGGAGCGCATCGCGCAGACAGTCGTCGAACGTCGCATCGGCATTGCGGCCGGTGGCCTTGAGGTATGGCCATTCCATCGCCTTCTGCCGCTCATCGGAATCCGCTTCGTCCCACCATTCAGCCAGCGTCTCGGTATCGTGAGTGCCCGTGGTGGCCAGCGACAGCGGCGGGAAGCATGTCGGATCGCGGAACGGCTTCCCTTCCGCCTCCCAATGGCGCTCCCAGCGCAGAACCTTGTAGCCCGGCACGTGCAGACGGGCGAGCGACGCGCGTACGAAATCCGGAACGCTGCCGAGATCCTCGGCGACGATCTGTGTACCGAAACCGGCGAGGACCCGGAGGATGCGTTCACCCTGCGCAATCTGCGACGGTTCGTCCGGCGGGACGAACGCCGCCCGTTTGTCGCGTTCCCGATAGTACGTCCGGTAGAAGCCGATCAAATGATCGACGCGAAATCCATCGTAGAGATCCGCTGAGCGCTGCCCCCTTTGTCGCAGCCACTCGTCGCCAGCCTGCTCGATCACGTCCCATCGATAAAGCGGCAGCCCCCAATCCTGACCGGTTGCCGAGAACGCGTCAGGAGGTGTCCCGATCGACACATCGATCCGGAACTCGTGCTGACGCGCCCACACGTCAGCACTATGCGCACTGACCACGAAAGGAAAATCGCCGAAGATGGCCACTGACTGCGCCTCGCGACGGGCGCGATGCCACTGCTCGTCTGCGATCCATTGCAGCCACCCACGGTATCGTATCTCTCGCTCGAGCCGGCGCTCTGCAGCGGCGAGCGCCTCCGGGCGCCGATCGCGCAGTCCATCATTCCACTCGAGCCAGTAGCGCCCGCCGTTCTCCTGATTCAGCGCCGTAAAGAGAGCGTAGTCGGCAAGCCACCACGTCTCGCGTTCCCTAAACGCCTGGAACTGGCGTGCGCGAGCCGAGCGCGTCGTCCATTCACGATCCTCAAACCGCCGGAATGCGGCAACGAGCGCGCGGGACTTGAGGTCGCGAATCACGTCATAGTCGACGCGAGGCGAACGCCGAACCTCATCGAGCCGTGTCCGATCCGCGTCGGACAGCGACGGCTCGCCGCCGGCGCCCTGGAACTCTTCGACATCACGAAGCGCGATGAAAAGCGGATCGATCGCCATCGCGCTCAGGGCGGAGTACGGTGAATTCTGGCCGTCCGCCATCTCATTGACGGGCAAGAGCATGACGAAGTCGAGGCCCGACTGGTCCAACCACTCCGCGAACAACGGCAGGTCCGAGATTTCCCCAATTCCCCAGCTCTCCCGCGACGGAATTGAAAAGAGCGGCACCAGCGCGCCAGCGTGACGGAGATCGGCGAAGGTGGCCTCAGGCATTCGCCATCTCCATCACACGCCGAATTCCGTCTTCAAACACCGCAGGCTCCGGAAGCAGGCTCACGACCAGATAGGCTTCGTGAGGAAAGTCAAAAAAGAATCCTGGATGAACGACAATGCCAGCCGTTTCCATCAAGGCGATGACAAGGTCCTCTTCGGAACGCGTCGCCGGAACGCGCAACACGGCCGACCAGCCCGCATCGCACGGCAGCGCCTCGATCGAACGAAATTGCGCTGCGCTGTGACGCAAGGCGCGATTGTTCGTGCGAATGCGCTCCAGGATCCGGGCGCGCACGCTCGTGCCCGCCGCCAGCAATTTCGCCGCAGCGTGTTGAACCGGGGTCGACACTGACAGATACGTGTCGCAAATCAGCTCCAGCCGATCGAGTGCGCTCCGCACCAGCGGCTCGGGACCCTCGACAACGATCCAACCCAGCTTGACCTGCGGAAGACCGATCGATTTCGAAAACCCCCCGAGTCGAAACATCAGGCACTCGGGCGTTCCCGCCATCGGAGCCGGTCTGCCGGACAGCAGGTAGTCGATGAAGACCTCGTCTACGATCAGCGCCGCGTCACGTTTTGCGCATCGCGCGGCCAAATCTCTCATCTCGGAATCGGTGACCATCGAACCCGTAGGATTGTTCGGGCTGACTGCGAGCACGGCGCGAACGCTGTCGGTCCATCCTCCGTCGAGCGTATCGAAATCAACAGCCCAGCGGCCGTGAAAATCGAGCCGGTACGGAATCGACCGAACCCCATCGAGATCAGTGAGATGCTCGAAAAGCGGGTAGCTCGGAACCGGGACCATGACCGCGTCGCCGGTGGGTTCGCACAGAAGCTTGAACAGCAGCGAATACGCCTCGCTCGTGCTGGAGGTCAACACGACGCGGTCGGCAGCAACCTTGATGCCGTATCGCTGGCAGTCGCGCGCGATCGCCTCACGGGCCTCCGTCAGGCCGAGCGGGGCTGGCGCGTATGTGAATGAACGCGGATCCGCAAAAGCGTCAAGCATCGATTCGGGATACTCGATGCGCGCAGTCGTCGGGTTCGTGAGCGTCAGATCAATCAGTGGCGCCCCCGCAGCACGAAGGCGCCGCAAAACCTGAGTAAGCCGGTTGGGTGTGAGGGCCCCCGGTACGCGGGAAGAAAACACCGCTTGATAGAGTATAGGAATGAATCGCCGCCTGCTCCTCGCAACGCTTCTGATTCCACTAAATCTCGTGGCCGCTGACGCGCAGCCCGCGAAGGCCGAACAGCGTCCTGCAACAAGCGGCCCCGCCATCACGCAAACCGCTCGCCGCCAGCCGCCGCCGGTGACGCGACCGACGTCGCTGGCAGTGCCGTTCACACAATTCACGCTTCCCAACGGCTTACACGTGATCCTTCACGAGGATCACACGGTGCCGCTCGTCACGGTCAACGTGTGGTACCACGTCGGATCCGCCCGTGAAAAACCTGGACGGACAGGTTTCGCACATTTGTTCGAACACCTGATGTTCGAGGGATCGGGCCACGTGAAAGAGGGAGAGTTCGACACGCTGCTCGAGTCGGCGGGGGCGACCAACAACGGATCGACCCAGAACGATCGGACCAATTACTACATCGATGCCCCAGCCAACGCTGTGGATCTGGCGCTGTTTCTCGAATCCGATCGCATGGGGTACCTGCTCGATGCGATGTCTCCGGAACGCGTGAACGGCCAGCGAGACGTCGTCAAGAACGAGCGGCGCCAGAGCTACGAGAACGCACCGTACGGGATGGCGTCGATTGAAATCGACAAGATGATGTTCCCGGAGGGACATCCCTATCGGTGGCCGACGATCGGATATATGGAAGATCTGACGGCCGCCAGCTACGAGGATGTCGTCGAGTTCTTCCGCAAGTATTACCAGCCGGCGAATGCGAGCCTGGTGATCGCCGGCGACATCGATCCGGCGAAAACACGCGCACTCGTTGAGAAGTGGTTTGCCGATGTGAAGCCGGGAAGCGGCCCGGTGCCGCCGATCGATTACCCGCGCGCGATGCTCGCCTCCGTCACGAGAAAGACGATTGAGGATCGCGTCCAGCTTCCACGGCTTTACATTTCGTGGATCACGCCCCCACTGTTCAAGCCCGGCGATGCCGAACTCGACGTGGTCTCACAGATTCTGGCCGGAGGCAAGAACTCCCGGCTGTACAAGCGGCTCGTCTACGACCTGCAGATTGCCCAGGACGTCACTGCGTTTCAAGCGTCCGCAGCGCTCGACTCGCAATTCCAGATCGTCGTCACGGCTCGCCCCGGCGATCCAAAGTCAACCCCCACTGCGCTCATCGAACGGATCAAGGGGATCGTCGACGAGGAGATTGCGAAGCTGCAGCAGGCGCCGCCGACGGCGCGTGAATTTCAGCGCGCGATCAATCAGATCGAGGCGTCGTTCTATAACCGCATGGAAAGCGTCGGCGGATTCGGCGGAAAGGGCGATCAGTTGAACGCGTATTACACAGCCACCGGTAATCCCGACTACTTCAACGAAGATCTCTCGCGATATCGCGCGCTGTCTGCAGGCGACATTCAGGCAGCTGCCGCGTTCTGGTTGCCGGCAAATCGCCGCGTCGAGCTCACCGTCGAGCCGATGAAGGCGGCCGAACCCGGCAAACACGAGTGACGCCATGAAAATCCCGCGCTTACGTGTATTCGTCACAGCGCTCCTCGCTGTCGCTCCGTTTCTGCTGCTTGTATCGCTCGTGTTGCACGCCCAGACGCCGGATCGATCCGTCGCGCCGAAACCTGGCGCGCTGCCTGCGTTGAAGCTGCCGGCGATCCAGAAGCGAACGTTATCGAATGGCCTTGCTGTATGGATCGTCGAGCTCCATAAAGTTCCGGTCGTCCAGGTGTCGCTCGTCGTCAAATCGGGTTCCGGCGCCGACGCGCCGGGCAAATACGGTGTCGCAAGTCTCACGGCGGACATGCTCGACGAGGGGGCCGGTTCGCGCGACGCACTTCAGCTTGCAGACGCTGTCGACTATCTGGGTGCGACTCTCTCGACCGACAGCACGTCGGATGCGTCCTCGATCGAACTGCACGTCCCAGTAACGCGGCTGACCGAGGCCTTGCCGATCATGGCCGACGTCGCCTTACGGCCGACGTTTCCGGACGACGAACTCAAACGCGTGCGCGCGGACCTGCTCACGTCGTTCATCGAGGCCGAAGACGATCCGGAGACGCTCATCCAATTCGCGTTTCCGCGACTTGTTTATGGCCCGCGGCATCGATATGGGACGCTGTCTGGAGGGACCGCGGCGACGGTGAAGGCGCTGACAGCTGCCGATCTACGGCAGTTTCATTCGCAACGCTACGTCCCATCGAATTCGGTGCTGATCGTGACCGGCGACATCAGTGCGGCTGATGCCGCGGCACGCCTGGAATCTGCATTTGGCGCGTGGAAGGGCGCAGCGATGCCAACTGCGGCAATCCCAACGGCTGCGCAACTGACCTCGCGGCAGCTCTACCTGGTCGACAAACCCGGTGCGGCCCAGTCGCAAATCAGAATTGGATGGATAGGCGTACCGCGATCCACGCCGGACTTTTTCGCGCTGCGTGTCCTCAATACGATTCTCGGCGGGTCTTTTACGTCGCGATTGAATCAGAATCTTCGCGAAGAGCACGGGTACGCGTACGGCGCGGGATCGACATTCGACATGCGTGCCTCCGCCGGTCCTTTCTACGCATCTGCCGGCGTGCAAACGGACAAGACATCCGAAGCGCTCAAGGAGTTCTTCAACGAACTCGAGGCGATACGCAAGCCGATTTCCGCGGAGGAAGTCGAAAAAGCCAAAAACTATCTCGCACTATTGATGCCGCGAAACTTTGAAACGACCGAGCGCCTCGCGGGATCGCTTGCGCAGATCTTTATCTACAGCCTTCCTGACGACTACTTTGCGACATACACTCAGCGCGTGCGGGCGGTGACACCCGCCGACGTTCAGCGCGTCGCGGAACGCTACATTCAGCCTGACAAATTCGCGGTTGTCATCGTCGGTGACCGGAAAGTCATTGAACCGGGGATCTCGGCGCTCAATCTCGGACCGCTGAAGATCGTCGAAACATCCGAGGTCATGAAGTAGCGATGCCGCCGACGATCAAGTTCGACGAACTCGTGCGCTACACCAATGGAGAGCGCGAGAAATGGCGGCGCTGGTTGGCAGAATACCCGGCGGCTCTCGATGCGAGCGTACAACCAGGCGGGCGCCTGCCGACAGTGGGCAAACTCATCGATCACATCTTCCTCGTAGAGCGGCGGCATCTACAGCGGCTGACGTCGCAACCGTTGTCAGACACTACAGGGTTGACCGGCAACAACGCCCCGCCGCTGTTCGATTACGGCGCATCGGTCCGGCGTGAGCTGGAGCAGTACGTCGCCGACCTCGACGATGACGAAGTCGACACGATGCGTGAGTTCGAGGTGCGCGAGAAGAAGTGGCCGATGACGCCGAGGAAACTCCTCTTCCACATTCTGCTGCACGAAACGCGACATTGGGCGCAGATCGCGCTCGCGGTCAGGCTCGCCGGCTTCGAGCCACCCGGCGATCACGATCTGTTCTTCAGCAACGCGCTGTTATAGCCGGCCGCGGTTCGTTCGTACTCAGCAAGCCGCTGCCTCCGCACGCGCTCGGCATGCGCGTACGATCCATTCAACTGCAGCAGCCGCGCCGCGACGACGACGAGATTGATCCCGAGCAGTGTCGGAAAGATCTGCACGCCCGGTCCGTGTTGGAAGTCGTACCAAAACGAGACTGCGGCGACGCCAAACAGCGCGATCGCTCCCTGCGTCCGAAGCCGCATGCCTCGCGGATTTCCTTCCAGCTGCTCCTGCTTTGACGGATGGACGATGATCACGAGCGGCGGCTCTGTACGTCCGGCGGAATCGAAGATTTCGAAGCGAACATTGGGCGTGTGAGTCACCCGGTCGCGGCAGAACCCGGTCGCATCGGCAAGGCTGTCGAAGAGGAAGCAGCTGACGTCTTCCACCCGTGCGAATGGCTTTCCATCCGCTTCGCACGGCGCACCGGTATCGAACGTCTTCGCAAACGCGACGAACTGTCCTGGACGGATGATCTCAGTCCAGCTCCTTGGCGTCCGCGCGGGATCGTGGAGACGGAGTTGAATCATTCGTGGCGCTGGCTGCTGGCTGCTGGAATTCAACACCGGAAACGCAAACCAAAACCCAATACGAAAAACCAAAAATAAAAAACCAAAAACCAAAAACTGATACCGCTCCGTACTCAATTCACATCAATCGACAGCGGCACGACCACCGTTCCCCAGTGCAGGACGAGTTCCGCATGGTTTCCATCAACCACCGGGAAGTAGAACGCTAGTGTTTCCATCTGCTGTCCTGGGCGGGCGGTGGTCTGAACCCGCAGCACATCCTGGTCGGCGGGATACCGTGTGTGGAACACCGGCTGCGAGCGATTGAAGATCATCGTCCATCGCTCCGGCTGTGGTTCAGCCCAGAGAGAGTAGGTGCCTGCCGCAAGTGTCTGTCCGTTGAATTTCACATCCGTGGAAAGCTGGATTGTGGTGCAGTAGTCGGCGCCCGGACACCAGACGCGGCCATACGGCACGAGCGATCCGAAGAGCGTCCGCCCGCGCGCGACGGGACGGTTGTACTCAATCGTGATCGTGGTGTTGGCGATCTGCTGACTCACCGAGCCATGCTGACTCGGTTTCGGCGCCTGCGCCCAACTCGGCGCCTTCAGCGCAAACGCGGCGAAGGCCGCTGTCATGACAACGACCGATGCAATAGTCTTCATCACAAATCCCCACAGCACCCGGGGCACCCCAGGTACCCTGTCACTATCTCAGCCTCTTCCCCCTGACCAGCACCATCACGTCGCGCGCGCCGAAAGCATGCGAGTACGTCGGCCCGTCCGGTCCCTGGACAAAATTGACGGCGGACCCCGTCTCCATGTTCTGCCAGATCGCCTCGGGAACCTCAGGACCAAACTTGAACGTGACGCGTTCCGCGCTGTCGCCATGATTGATGGCAATCAACACAACCGCGTTCGAGGATTCGAGAAAGCGGGCCTCGACGCGGCCGGCGCCACCGTCAATACGGATTTCGGGTGCGACACCGGCACTCGCAATCAGCCGCTGCAGCAACTCTCCCGTGCTGCGCATCTTATCGGGATCCTGTTCAAAAGCGGCGGAAGGAAATGTGCCGATCAGAATGGCACGTCCGCTTGCTTGCGATGTCAGGACGATCGCGGGGTCACCCGGACGACCGCCCTCACCGCCGAAGCGTGCCAGGACACGTGTCCCGGCTGCGGCGACGTCGAGGTGCTCCGCGAACCCGACTCCATTGAACGTCCGCCCCGCAACCGGCGCGAGCGGACCATCGAGATTGCTTTCCATCGTGAACGGAACCGAATCCGCCGCGTGCAGTTCTCGCTCCCGCGCACCGAACGTTTGATCGAGGCCGGCACCGGGAATCCGAGGGTTTGCCAGGCCGCTTTCGCTATTCCATGCCGGACGGGCCTCGCTGATGAGCGTGCCCCCACCGCGAACATACGCCTTCAGTGCGTCCGCGACTGTCTGCTGCAGCATCACCGGATAACTGAGATAGATCACGGCATACTTTGACGCCGCACCCGCAGCCACATCGTCCGGATGAATGAAATCGACCTGGATGTTCTGTTCGAAGAGCGCGCGATAGATTCCAAGCATCGAATTGCGGACGACCGTGCCCGGCGCGACGGTGTTGCCGCCGACGAGATACGAGAGGCGGTTGTAGAGAATTGCGACCTTTGACTGATGGGGCTGAAGCGGCGCGAACAGTCCGGCGTTGCGAGCGACCACACCGGCAAATTCCCCCGCAATGCGCGCGCGATCGGTGATCGTTCCATCGAGCTCGATCATTCCGTACCCATTTGACTCGTATCCGGAACTCATCGGATACCAGGCGTAGTAGCTGATCGCACGAGCACCCCGCGAGATGGCCGCCCACCCCCACAGCCGGAGATCCGCGCCGGTGACCGGCGAAGCAACACGCACGCCTGTCGCGCCCTGCCCGGCCTGCAGCTCGCCCATCCACCACCCGCGATCGCCAGCAGCCGATCGAATGCCATCGAGCGCGGATGTCAGCCGCACCGCCGACCATGGTGTCGCGGCCGCAGCGTGCTTTGGATAGATGGACGTGCCGTAGTAATCGACCGAACGTGTCATCCACCAGTCATCGGGATTTCCGAATCCCGACAGAGGACTCAGCATGATCGCCGGCGCGTCGGAGTGACTGGAAACGGGGCGCGCTCCGCGCGGAGCGGACGCATCAGCCTTGACCTTGAGATCTTCTTCGAGCTTCGTTGCGACGAACGTTTTCCAATCGATCAGATCGGTATAGGAGAGGATGGTGCCGAATCGCGGGGCGTCCACCTGGTCCCATGTCGAGAACGTGCGATACCACGCCGCGTTGACCGCATCCAGCGACTGGTATTTGCGTTTGAGCCAATCGCGAAATCTTGCCTGTGTGTTGGCGCAATAACAGAATTCCGCCGGCGTGTTGAACCACACCCAATTGACCAGGTGCGGCTCGCTCCAGACGTCAACGCCGTAAAACGAGGAATGACGGGCGGCGGCCGTGGACACCGCGCCAATGAACGCGCCCATGTCCGCGCGGACGCCGGCGTGATCGAGGCAGTAGCCGGGAGATGCCTGCGATCCAATCCGCACACCTTGATCGGTGACAAAACTCGAATCCGGATACCGCTTCCCCAGCCAGTCGGGTGCAGCGTCGGTGTAAACCTGAAGGATGACGCGCAGACCAACCTCATCGCTCAACGTGAGCAGCTGTTCGAGGGCGTCGAAGCGATACCGGCCGCGCTCGGGTTCGGCACTCGCCCAGTCAACCCACGTCTTGACGCTGTTGAATCCAAGCGACTTGATCGTCACGAGATCCCGACGCCAGCGCGCTCTCTCCGGGGCCGGATTTCGCGAAACCATCGGCGCGCGGGTAGTCCCGCCACCGTACCACACGCCAATCGGAACGAACGGCTCGGTCGGCTGCGGGGTGGAGACGGCGACAGCAAACAGCACGCCCGCGATCGCCGCACACACGCCAAAGCGCATGGATGAATTGTAATCGTGATGCTGAAAATGCTGATTGTCGATTGCTGATTGTTGATTGAAGTACGCGGCGCGGTTCCGGCGCCCGTCAATCAGAAATCAGCAATCAACAATCAGAAATTTCAGCGCGCGCCTCCCGTTTTCCACCGCGTCATCCCAACCAGGACCGCTCCCGCAGCGATGAACGGCAGCGCACGGGTGACGTCGGACATCATCGCCCGCGTGTAGAGGCTCGACTGCATCACGTGGCCGTCGTACGGACCGCTCGCCTGTCCATCGCGCGTCGGTCGATACAGACTATCGAGCGCCGGCATCGGTCGCGTCGTGTCCTGCTGCGAATCGAAGAACGTTCGCTCCATTACCGCATCGGTGGTGCGCGGCGCCAGCCGGCCGAACGCGGTCATCATGCGGCCGCCGCCGCCGACCGTGATCTCACGGATACGCCGCTCCGCACATTTGAGAATGGCGCGCGCGACGACGTCCGGAGCGTAGACGGGCGGCGGAAACGTCGGCGCCCCAGCCATGTAGTTGCGTGCATGATCGATGAACGGGGTATTGATCGACGCGGGCTTCACCAGCGTCACGGTAATCGGCAGGCCGTCGTGCTCGAGCTCCATGCGAAGCGCGTCGCTGTAGCCGCGCACCGCGTGCTTCGATGCTGAGTACATGCCTTGGAGCGGAATGGCGCGGTCCGAGACGACGCTGCCGATGTTGATAATCGTGCCGCCGCGGCCCGCGAAGTAGCGCACCGCCGTCCGGCATCCATTCACGACGCCCCAGAAGTTCGTGTCGAAGAGGCGCTTCTTGTCTTCCATCGGCACATCGATCAGCTTGCCGTAGATCGAGATGCCGGCGTTGTTCACCCAGGTGTCGAACCCGCCGAACTCACGGATCGCGACATTCGCGACTCGGTCCATTTCTTCAGGTACGGCGACGTCGGCAACGACGTGCGTCGCGCGGCCGCCCCGGGCATCGATTTCTTCGACTGCCACACGAAGGTCTCGCTCGTTTCGCGACGTCAGGACCACGCGCGCCCCGCGTCTCGCGGCCATGCGAGCCGTGGCGAGTCCGATGCCGCTCGATGCGCCGGTGATGACGATGACCTGGTCGCGTAATCTCTTCGGTTTCCACCCTCGGCTCAGCAGTGCCATGGTCTTCCTCCAATATGTCCGAGAGATCGGTGCAACGCTCGCGCCAGCGAAATTCCGCAGAGGTGTACAATCCCGTCTCTCGAATATGAGCGACCTTGTGACTCTTGACGACATTCGTGCCGCCGCGGCGCGGGTGTCTAAAATCGCGCACCTGACCCCCCTGATCGACGTCTCGTCGCAAGCAGAGCAGCGCCTGCTGCTGAAGTGTGAGAGCCTGCAGCCGAGTGGCGCGTTCAAAATCCGCGGCGCCTACAACATGGTGGCGCAGCTGACTGACGACGAGCGGCGGCGCGGCGTGATTACCTACTCGTCGGGCAACCACGGACAGGCGATGGCGCTGGCCGCGCGCGAGCTCGGCGCACCCGCCGTGGTGGTCATGCCAAAAACCGCAGCGCGGATAAAAGTCGAAGGGGCGCGCGCGTTCGGTGCGGAGGTCATTTTCGAGGGAACAACGTCGGTTGATCGACGTCTCCGCGCGGAGCGTGAGGCGGCGGCGCGAGGGTTGACGATGGTGCCGCCGTTCGATCATTCGTGGATCATCGCCGGGCAGGGAACGGCGGGACTCGAAATCCTGGAGCAGCGGCCAGACATCGGCGCGGTAATCGTTCCGATCGGTGGCGGCGGCCTGATCGCGGGGGTCGCAGCGGCAATCAAGCTATCTCGGCCGGATGTGAAGGTGATCGGCGTCGAGCCTGAAGGAGCGGCCAAGATGAAGGCGTCAGTTGACGCCGGCCAGGTGGTCACGCTGGAAAAGGCGGAAACGATCGCCGACGGCCTGATGCCGGTACGTCCTGGCGATCTGACGTTTGCTCACGTTCGTCAATTCGTCGACAAGATCGTGACCGTAACCGATCTGCAGATCATCGACGCCGTGCTCTGGTTGTTTTCACACGCCAAGGTCGTTGCCGAGCCATCCGGCGCCGCGTCCGTCGCGGCGGCTCTCACTGCCAAGCCCCGTCTGCCGGCCCCCGTGGTGGCAATCGTGAGCGGCGGCAATATCGGATTGGACAGGCTCGAGGAGCTGCGGAAGCTAGCGCATTAATCATGGCAATCGAACGCTTCGAGATGGAGCGGATGCAGTCGACGTGGGAGAACATCGTCGACTACGACATGAGCGAGAGTGGCGTGCGGCCATTGACGCTGCGCGAGATCGTCGCGATGGGATTCGATCTTGACGAGTTCCTCGATCAGCCGCTCGGTTACAGCCAGTCGAACGGCACCATCGAACTGCGCGAGCGGATTGCCGCAATTTACCCTGGCGCGCGACTCGAACAGATTGAGGTGACCAACGGCACGTCGGAAGCGAACTACCTCGTTGCGCTGAGTCTTCTCCGGCCAGGCGACGTGTTCGGGATGGAGCTGCCGAATTACATGCAGATGCCAGGTGTCGCGCGAAGCCTCGGCGCCGGGGTCATCACCTTTCATTTGCAGCAGGCAGACGATTGGGAACCTGACTGGAACGAGTTCGACCGCGCGATCGCCGCGCGTCCGCGACTGGTCTACCTGTCCAACCCCAACAATCCGACCGGATCGGTTCTCCAGGACTCGGCGATGCAACGCATCGTTGAAGGCTGTGAAGCCGCCGGTGCGTGGCTGTTGGCAGACGAAGTGTACCTCGGCGCGGAGATCTCGCGATCCCGAACCAAGAGCTTCTGGGGCATGAGCGAACGCGTCATCGTCACGAGCGGCCTGTCGAAAGCGTATGGCATCCCTGGCGTTCGCATCGGCTGGATCGTCGCGCCCGCATCATTGACGGAGCAGTGCTGGACGCAGCACGACTATCTGACGATCGGTCCGAACAAGATGTCCGACCGGATCGCGCGGGTCGCGGTCGAACCATCGAATCGCGAGCGGTGTTACGCGCGGACGCGCGAGATTCTCACTCACAATCTGCCGATTGCGCGCGCGTGGATCGAGGGCTTGGGTGGGCGGCTTACCTGGCGTGAACCGGAAGCTGGCGCCATCGCGCTGGTCAAATACGATGCGACGCTTCCCAGCGTCGCCCTCGCCGAACGCGTCCGCACGCGTCAGAACACGCTCATCGTCCCCGGATCCCACGTCGGGCTCGAGGGCTATCTAAGGGTGTGGCTCGGGGGCCGTGAAGACTTTCTCCGGGAAGGACTTCGGCGGATAGGCGCGGAGTTGTGCGCCTGTTAACCAAACCCTCGCACGTGCGTAATAGATGAGCGAGGAGTCGATTTCAATGTTCCATACTGTCCGTCAAGGTTCTCTTCGCGCGGTCGGCCCCGTAGTCCTCCTGCTGGCGCTGACGCAGGCCACGGCGGCGGCTCAGAAACCGTCCGGTTCTCCCGCACGGCCGGCGAGTCCGAGCGTGGGACAGGCGGAATCGGCTCCGATACCTCAGGACTCAACGGCGGAACAGACACGGACACAGCTGGAGCTGTTGCTCGAAAAGTATCCGCCGGCGGTCGGGCGGGTTCTGAAGCTTGATCCATCGTTGATGACGAATCAGGCGTACATGGCAACCTATCCGCTGCTGTCGAATTACATCGCGCAACACCCTGAAATCAGTCGCAACCCGAGTTATTTCCTCGAGAACGTCAACTCGCCAAATCCGTATTACAACGATCCAAGGTCGCGGCAGCGTCAACAGTTCTACGACTTGCTCTCTGGCGTGGCCGGATTCATTGTGTTTCTGGTGATGACCGGCCTCCTTGTCTGGGTGATCCGACTGATCGTCACGACGCGCCGATGGAACAAGTTGTCGAAGGTCCAGTACGAAGTCCACAGCAAGCTGCTCGACCGGTTCACCGCGAATGAAGATCTGCTCGCCTACATGCAGACCCCCGCTGGTCGCCGATTCCTCGAGGCCGCCCCGGTCCGTTTGCCAGAGGAACCGCGATCGATGGCGGCACCGTTATCGCGTATCCTGTGGTCCGTCCAGGTAGGCGTCGTTCTCTTACTGACCGGAATCGGCCTGCTTTATGTCAGCTCGACGTTCATCGATGAACCGGCGGAGTTGTTCCGGGTACTCGGCGTCGTGAGTCTGGCACTTGGCGGCGGGTTCGTCGTTTCGGCCGTCGCCGCCTACGTGCTGTCGCGACGGCTCGGGCTGCTGGATCCGGCACCAGCTGACAATGCGTGATGTGACACTCTCAGAAGTCGAACAACTTCGCGCCGAGGCTGGTGCCGCCGACGCGGTGTTCGAGATGGACGAGGCCGCCTTCCGCGCGTTGTACGATCGGACGGCGCGCGCATTGTCGGCGTATCTCGCCCGCATCACCGGGAGCGCGGATCTCGCAGACGATCTCCTCCAGGAAACCTACTATCGATTTCTCCGCTCTCGCTCAAGCTACGAGAGCGACGCGCACCGCCGCAACGCCCTCTTCCGGATCGCAACCAACCTTGCCCACGATTGCCGTCGCCGCGGTCTTCGCGCGCACTTTGTCGTGATCCAAGACGACGAACTGAGGGCGGCCAATGATGTCGCTGCAGAAACCGAGCGGCGGACGGATCTCGCGCGGGCACTCTCGCATCTCAGGCCGCGTGAGCGCGCGATGCTCTGGCTGGCTTACGCCCAGGGATCGACGCACCGCGACATCGCGAGCGTTGTCGGCGTCAAAGCCGAAAGCGTCCGGCTGCTTCTGTTCCGCGCACGTCACAAACTCGCGGAACTGCTGCGCGCTGAACGGCCGGGAAACGGGACCAAGGCAGGACGCCATCATGTATGAATGCGATCGCGAACAAGATGTGCTCGATGCGGTTGCGGCCGGGCGATGGCCCGAGCGGTGTGACGACGACCTTCGCGCCCACGTGAATTCCTGCGGTGTTTGCGCCGACCTGGCGGATGTCGCCGTCGCGGTGGTCGACGATCGAGAAACGGCCCGGAGCGAAGCCCACATTCCGTCGGCAGGGATCGTCTGGTGGCGAGCGCAGCTCCGCGCCCGCGAAGACGCTGCGCGCGCGGCTGGACGTCCCGTCGCATTCATTCAGGGAGTCGCCGCGTCGGTCGCGGTGTGGCTGCTCATGTCACTGGTAAGAGCGCTGCCCGCCGGATATTTCTCGGAGTGGCAAACCAGGGTGACGAGCCTTCTTCCCAGCTTCAAGTTCACGATGGCCGACGTCGCGCACGTCACGGCGACAGTGCCACTTGTCGTGTTCGTCGTGGTCGTCGCATGGCTGGTTCTGGCGCCTGTTGCAATTTACTTTGCTGCAGCTGATGAATGACTTCCGGGATCCGGGGTGCGGGATCCGGGGTGCGGGATCCGGAATGCGGGATCCGGAATGCGGGATCCGGGATCCGGGGTGCGGGATCCGGGATGCCGGATCCGGGGTGCGGGATCCGGGATGCGGGATGCGGGATGCGGGATCCGCGGATTGGATTCGAGATTCAAGGATTCGCGATTCGAGGATTCCCGATTAGTGATTAGTGATTAGCGATTCACTTGTTCACCACGGAATTGGCAATGACCTGGCCGGCAAGTGCACCGGTGTGCTCTCCTTTGCGGACGACCACTACTCCATTCACGAGCACGTAGGGAATTCCTACCGCGTACGCGTGCGGCTTCTCGAAGGTCGCGGCATCGGCAACAGTCGACATATTGAACACCGTCACATCCGCCGCGTAACCAGGTTTCAACAGCCCGCGACCGTCGAACCGGAAGTGTTGCGCAGGGAGTGACGTCATTTTCCGGATCGCTTCCTGGATCGGAATGATCTGCCGCGTTCGCACGTACTCTCCAAGCACTCGCGCATTGTTCCCGTATCCTCGAGGGTGCGGCATACCGTCACCGAAAAGCAGCACCGAGCTATCCGATGCAATGCCGACCTGCGGATGGCGCATGATTCGCTCGACATCGCCAGGCGACATCAGGTGATACACCATCGAGGCGCCGCCGTTGAGCATCATCAGCCGCGCCATTTCCAATTGATCGTCGAGCGAATCCGAGCGGCGCAATTTTTGGGCGGCCTGTTTCATCGATAAGCCGTTCAGAGATGGATCCGATGAATACGAAGCGACAACGGCGAACGACAGATCCGCCAGACCTCGCTCGGCGAGGAGACCTCGCATGTCGTTCTTGATTTTTGTCCACGTCTCGGGATCCGCGAGGCGTTTGGCGATCGCATCTTGCCCACCTTCGAGCGCCCACGTCGGAAACCGAATACTGAGCGAGGAACTGGCGGCGGCGTAGGCATACTGATCCGCCTGCACGTCGATGCGACGCGCACGCGCCGCATCGATCAACGCCAGTGCCTGTTCGCTCGCTCCCCACCGGCTTGGACTGTCGACTTTGAGGTGTGAAATCTGCACGCGGCACATCGCCATCTCGCCGATGCGAATCGTCTCTCGGACCGCCTCCTCGAGCTGAGTGCCCTCGTTTCTCATGTGCGACGCATACAGGCCGCCGGCATTCCCCGCGACGCGAGCGAGCTCGAGGATCTCCGGCGTTTTCGCGTACGTTCCAGGGACGTACTGAAGTCCAGTCGAGAATCCAACTGCCCCATCGGCCATCGCACGCCAGACGAGCGATTTCATCTTGGTGAGATCGGCGACGGTCGCGTCGCGATTCGCGGTTCCCATCACCGCCCGTCGGACGGTGTTATGTCCGATGAGCGTGGCGTAATTGATCGCGATCCCGACGCTGCGGATCTTGCTCAGCGCATCGGCAATATCAAGCGCGGAACCGCCGCAATTGCCGGCGACGACCGTTGTGACTCCCATGCGGACGAAGTTCTCCGCACGAGGCGTGCTGGCAATGTCATCGGCGTGGGTATGGACGTCGATGAACCCTGGCGCGACAAGCAGCCCGGTGGCGTCAATGATTTCGGTCGCACGCGCCTTCGGAAAGCGGCCAATCGCTGCGATGCGTCCGCTTTTTATCGCGAGGTCATTTCGGACCGGCGCGGAGCCCGACCCATCAACGACGGTACCGCCGGTGATGAGGACGTCGTAGGTTGGGTTCTGGAGTGGTGCCGCTCCGACGACGAACAGACACGCCGCAACTAAGACGGCTTGCCTCCATCGACTCAGGCGTCCCATGCGCCCGAGTATAGCGTTTTACACTGGCGGAGCCTGCGGCGCCGGAGCTCGTAAAGGAGCCCTGCCCGCCGTAGCTTGTAAAGGATCGTGCGAGCGAAGGCGGGCGATCGCGGATCCGAGACCATCGTCGGCCCTGGGCGCCCGATTACGAGGACGTGAAACTTTCGCTGCGCCGAGAACAAAGTCGGCGTTCGCGTCGACATCGCTGCGGTTGACGTGGAGGACGTTCGGCTTTTTCACCACCACTTCGCCATCCAGAAGCGTCAGCTCCACGCGGTAGTTGCCAGGTTTCACCTTGAATGTGAATCCACCGGCATTGTTCGTCGTAGCGCGCTGACGCTCGCCGGTCTCCAGGTTGATCACTTCGACGTTGCGGCCTTCAATCGCCGAAGTCCCTTCAGGCCCGCGGACGGTGCCGCTGATGGTGCCATCAGCCTGAGCGGGCTTGGTGCTGAGATCGACGACCGGCCCGCCATGACATGCCGCAACAGTCAACATCGCTGCGGCAAACAAGGCGAGAATGAGAGTTGTCGTCCGGCGCTTGCTGTGGAAGCGAATTGCCCTCACATTGCCCTCGCCACCCCATAGTGCAAGCGAGGGGCCAGCCGATCAGCTGAACTAAATCACGCCCTCGCTGGAGAGAGCTGTTGCTTCGGGTGTGTTGCGAAATATGACGCGGCCGCGGTCGCCGGTGGTGCGTTCCGCCTGGCGGCGACGCATCAACAACCACGCACCTACTCCGATCATCCCAACCAGCAACCCATAGGTCGTTTTCATCCCAATCCTCCTCGGCTCGATCTCAGAAACCGTGCGCAGAGCACGCAACTGAAATGCCAGGAGACCACGCAATACGGCCGCGGTGATTGGACCTAGCGTGCCGAGAACACGACCGCTTCACCAATACCGTCATTGAAACGGCCGAGCTCTCGAAACCGCGAATGGCCCGAGAGCGCGCCAATCACCTCGTCCGCGCCGCCGGGTCGATATAGCCCGACGTGAACGATGACGTAGCGGACACCCGCGCCGACCAGATTCTCCAGCGCTGCAGCGTCTGGCATGGTGCTCAGACGTTCCAGGCGATTGAGATATGTAGCCGGGTAATACCCGCTATAGCCGTTGATCAGTGGCATCCAGTGAAACGTTGACATGAACGCGAAGCGTGCCTCGTTGCTCGGCAGTCCGTTCGGCCGCGGCATTGGGAATTCCGCAACCACCCCCGCAGGCTGTTTCGCCAACCACGCGTAGAGCGGGGAGGGCGCAGACGGATACGCGGTGAGCGGCAGCGGTGCAACCCAGTATTCGAGCAGAAGCACAGCGGGGATTGCGGCAATCAAGCCACGTCGAAGGCGTTTGCCAGTCGCTTTTTCAAGAGCCGACTGTCCGAATGCCGCGAGGACCGAGAGGCAAAAAATCACGAAGATTGCGACGCGTGCTGGGGCGCGCAAACCGTCGAATGCCGGGACGTGTTGATACAGGAAGCTGAATGTGTAGCCCTTCAAACCGAAAGACATGTCGAACGCGATTGCCAGCGTCACGAGGTACACGATCGCTTCTTTCGACGCCGGATACAGGAGCAATCCAACCACCGCGAGCAGCAAAGGAAGAACACCGGGAAACAGCCGCCGCTCGCCACGTCCGGAGTGAACGGTCCGTTCCCCATAGAGATAGTTGGTCTCCGTCGTGGCGCGATAACTCGACGGGCGCGCGCTGAACATCGCGATCTGCTCTTCAGGCCGCGGGCCGACATCGTGACGCGTCGTCGCGTACGGAAACAGGTACGGCGCAGTGAGCAAGGCCGCCGTTCCCGCCGCGAGCGCGAGCGCGCGCAGCCCTCTCATGACCTCACCCGGTCGGGTTCCACATAAAAGAAGCAGGGCGCCGACAGGAAGCAGCGTCACCAGAAACAGGCCGTAGTAGACGCTCGACATGAACTGCAAGGCAATGAACACGCCGAGCAGGACCGCATGGCGGATTGCTCCCGTCTCGAATACTTTGTGCATCGCCCAGAACGTCCAGGGGATCCACACGGTCCACTGAAGTTCGAGATGCATGTAGTGATCGAAACGGTAGGGGACGAACGCGAACACGATTCCGGCAGTAATCGCGGCGGTTGCACTGCCGGTCAGGGTCACGACCAGCAACCAGACGCCAGCCGCGGACAGGATAATCCCGGCGAGGAGCACGATGTTGTGGACAAGCACAATGGGCACGCCCATCCACAACATCGGAGCCGCAAGCAGCGACTCGACCAGGACCGCGTCGGATAGCGTGAGCGTGCGCAGCTCCGGATAGAAAATATTGCCATCGAGCACGTGGGTGGGCGATCTGGGCAACGCATGCGCGACCCAACCGATCCGCCACATGTTGAAGAACACGTCCTCGTGGGGCCAGGCGTCAGTCGTCAGGCGCGCGGCTTGAGGCCACGTCATGACGACCGTCAGCAGCACGAAGAGCGCTACGACTTTGGCGAACCGAACGAGCATCTTCAGAATTCCTTCAAACTAATTCCAATCGTCTGCATCAGGCGAAGCGCATTGCGCGAACTGGCCAGCCCCTCGCGAAGCCGATAATCAAAAATCATGGTCCCGCGGTCGTCGACCGTTTCGGTGAAGTGCACGAGAACAGCGGAGGATTTCAGCGGTTCCTCGCCCGCAATGTTCAAGTCGTGAGTCGTCATCACTCCGATGGCCCCGGCGTCGAGCAGGTGGCGGGTCACGGCTCTTACCGCGATGCTGCGCTCGGCGCTGTTGGTGCCCTGCAAAATTTCGTCGAGGAGATACAACAGAACACGACTATCCCGTTTCTGTTCCGCCGCATCGACGACCCCTTTCAGCCGCGCCAGGGCCGCCATGAAATAGGACAGTCCCAGTTCGAGCGAATCCTGCACCCGGATGCTCGTCTGCAGGTCGCACGCGGGCAGCCGCAGTCGCGACGCGCAAACACAGCTGCCAGCCTGTGCGAGAACGACGTTGAGACCAATCGAGCGGAGGAGCGTGCTCTTCCCCGACATGTTCGAGCCGGTAACCAGCAATAACGTTCCAGGTGGGCCGACTGTTACGGTGTTGGCGACGCGACGACCATCCGGGATCAACGGATGCCCGAGTGTTTCCGCGCTGACAAGGGGTTGATCATAGAGGTCCGGCATCGCCCAGCCCGGGTTGTCCCGTTTGGCTGTGGCCATTGCCGTCAGGCAATCGATCTCCGCCAGCGTTTCGAACCAGTCGCGCACGTGGGTGCCCGCGGCGCGCCGCCAGCGTTCGAGAGCGAAGAACACGTGGAAGTCCCACAACGTGAATGCCTGAATTGGAAAATGCAGGATGGCCGCACCGCTGCGCAGCTCGGCGAATCCGAGAATTCGGTTCAGCCGGCGCATGCAGAGCGGCGCGCTGTTTCCGTCAACCGACAGACGCTGCTGAACGCCCCGCAGAACCGGAGTGGTGAAGCGTGTCGCCGTCGCGTGCTCGAAGAGGGCCGCGTACCTGGCGAGCGCGTGTAGCCCGGCACCGGCGCGGTCGAATGCGGAGTAGATCCACTTCGCGTTGGCGAACGAGAGGATGATCCCCGCGACCAGCGGAATCAGCCATAGCGCAGCGTCGAAGACGCCCAAAAGGAACAACGCGAACAGGATCCAGATCGACAGCGTCAGCGCGACGGCAACCGCATAGATCGCCATCGGCTGCCGCGCCTCGGCCCACGCGAGAAACCTGTCGATTTCCTCCTGCCGTGCGCCGCGCGCGAGTTCGCCCAGTGCCGAGAGCTGTTCGCGCCACTCGTCAAGTGCGCTGAGTTCAAGGACGGCAGCCTGTCGTGCGCGCACTGCGTCCGGTTCGGCAGGATGCAACAGCCACGTCGCGAGGCGGAAACTGCCCCGGGCGGTGGCCGCAGGTCCGAGCCACTGGAACAGCGATGCGCGGCCAAATAGATCCAGGTCCGTCGCGTAAGGATGCAGCGCGAGATCGATCGAGGATGGCGGATCCCCCGACGGCAGATCGTCCCAATTACGACCGAGCCGCGCCACGGCGCGGAGCGCGACGATGCGTAACGCGTCGTACCAGGCAACACGATCTTCGATGCGCGCGTGCCACGCGACAAGCATGCCGAACGCAACGAACAAGGCAACGTCAGCGGCAAACCAGGCAACGCCAGGGGCACGGGTGATAATCCAGATCAGTCCTGCCGTCGCGACGAGAAACACGGCGAGACGAGCGCGCGAGATCGTGATCGATCGTCGCACCTCCACATCGCGGCGGGCGGTGTGTTCGGCCGCCCGGTGCTGATACCCAATCGTCACGCGCGCCCCTTTCGAGCCGCGATGTTCAAGCGCCAGTAGTCGAGCGTCAGCGGCGGATCGTCACCGCATGCCTGATCGGTGATCTGCCTCATGAACCCATCACGCGCGGCCGATGGCAATCGATCGAGATGGTGGCGCAGGCACACGGCGGCGACGAATTCATTGAAGGCGGCGCGAGTGTCGAATGTCACCGGAGAGTTGACGAGCGACACATCGATCTCCTCGAAGCCTGCGCGATACAACCGTTGCTCGGTGTCAGCGACGTTCTCAAAATGATTGAAATTGGTCCAACCAGTAAAATGAACGCGGTATTCCCTGAAGTCCATCAAGGCACGCGCCCTTCCGTACAGGCGATCGAGGTTCCCCGCCCCACCGCACTGCGCAATCACGCGCCCACCAGGTTTCAGCGCCTGGTGGACGCTTCGAAACAGCTGATCGTGATCCGGGATCCAGTGGAACACGGCAGCGCTGAAGATGGCATCGAACGCCGATGCGAACGGCAGCGCCGCCCCGTCCGCGCGTACGTACACGGGGGTCAGACCCCGACCGGCCAAGTTCACACCGGTGGGTAAATCGCCGACCGGGGTCTGACCCCTGTACGCCTGCGCCAGCATCGCCGCCGAGGCGTCCAGCCCGACGACAATAATTTCCGGCATTTGCGCCATTTCCGCCGTCAAACGTCCCGTGCCACATCCGAGATCGAGGATCCGTTCTCCCGCGGACGGCATCAGGCGCGCCGCAACCGCACGGCCCCAGGCGAGCTGAGGATCGGAGATCCGATGGTACTTGCCAGCATCCCAGTCAGACATGGATTCAGTGTACAGTCGCGTCGCAATTGCGCGTCGCTGTGCAGCCGACGGAGAAATGCCTATGCGTGTTCTGCTGCTGGTCTCAACGCTCGCGATAGTGTCACTCGCGCCAAGCCAGTTCATGCTCGCCCAGCAGTCGCGGAGTGGTCTGCGGCTCGGCGATCTCACCTGGCAGCAGGCCGCCGATGTCCTCAGACCCGAGACCGTCGTGGTGATCCCTCTCGGCGCCGGGTCGAAAGAACACGGACCGCATTTGAAACTCAATAATGATGCGATCCTCAGCGACTATCTGACCCGCCGCCTCATCGATGCGTCTGAAGTCATCGTCGCACCCTCACTCCCCTATCACTACTTCCCGGCGTTTGTTGAGTATCCCGGTTCGACATCGCTCACATTGGATACCGCTCGCGCGTTGACCGTGGATGCCGTGATCGGACTCGCTCGGTTTGGTCCACGCCGGTTTTATGTGCTCAATACCGGTGTATCGACTACCCGCGCGCTCGATCTTGCAGCGCGCCAGCTCGCGACACAGGGCATTCTCCTCAGGTTCACGGATCTCGCCGGCCGTCTCGAACGGGCCTCGGCGGCCATTCGCAAGGAAGAAGGCGGAACGCACGCCGACGAAGTGGAAACGTCGATGATGCTCTATATCGATCCGGCATCGGTCGACATGCGCCGGGCGGTCAAGGAGTACAGCCCCTCCTCCGGGCCGCTGCAATTGACACGGCGACGTGGCGCTCCGGGAACGTTTTCAGAAAGTGGCGTCTGGGGAGATGCCACGTTGGCCACTCGCGAAAAAGGCCAGATCATTGTTGAAGCGCTTGTCTCCAGCATCGTCGAAGACGTCGGAGCGCTTCGACGCGCGACGCCACCTTCGCCTTCGACTGTGGCCACACCGCCCCCACCAGCACCATCGTCGACGATGCCGCAGTCGCGTCCGACCACACGGCCGCAGAGCTGCAGCCCAGGCGACGAGCGGACGATTCGCGGATTCGCCGACGCGTTCACGTTCCACTGGAGCAATGGTGATGCGCAGAGTCTGTCGCTGCTCTGGTCGGTCGACGGCGACATGGTGCATCCAGATGGCTTGACCGAGCGTGGCCGTGAAACAATCCGCGCCAATCGCGCCGCGCTGTTCATGCGCCAGGAATATCGGAACTCGAAGCATCCGCTGACGTTCGGAAACGTCCGCTGCGTCAATGCCGATACCGCGGTCGTCGACGGGAAATGGGAGCTTCGCGGCGTGCTCGATGCAGGCGGCAAGCTGTTACCAACGTTTGAGGGTCTGCTGACGCTGGTGATGGGACGCGGGGCAGGCGGATGGGCGATCGAGGCCTATCGTTACACGCAGAAGCCGGCATCCGCTCCGATGCCGACGTGGCTCAAACGGCCCGGATACCCGGGCGGTCAGTGAGCTTCCCGTCTGATCTGTGCATCGCGGACGCCGGATCCTGGATCCGCAAAAAACCCGCGACGATTGCCGGCCATCTTCCCGCCCGGCGCGCCTCGCGGATAGATCCCATGCTCGCGTTGCGCGCCGAATAGGCTTGTGAATCGCGAATCACTAATCCAGAATCCTTGAATCGTTGAGGGCGCCACGTCGCGGCGCCGGACGTGCGATTCACGGATTGCCGATTCACGGATTCAACGGTTCCGAGATTGGTGATTCGGGATTCGCGAGCGACCCGCCAAATCCAAACGATGTCACGTCAGCCAGTTGTTGAAGTCTCCGGCATCCGAAAAACCTACGGAGCCACAGTCGCGGTCGATGACGTGTCGTTCGACGTGCGTGTCGGGGAGATCTTCGGTCTCATCGGGCCCAACGGCGCCGGCAAGACGACAACGATGGAGTGCGTGGAGGGTTTGCGGGCACCGGATCGCGGCGACATCTCGGTGCTGGGATTGAACCCGGTGCGTGACGTCTACGCGCTGCAGAACAGAATCGGCGTTCAGCTGCAAGAAGCGCAACTCCAGAAACGGATCAAAGTGCGCGAGGCCGTCGGGCTGTGGGCATCCTTATATAAACGTCCCGTCGATGGCGACCGACTGCTCGAACAGCTCGGCCTGAAGGAAAAACGCGACGCATGGTTCATGACGCTGTCCGGCGGGCAAAAACAGCGGCTCTTCATCGCGCTGGCGCTGATTAATGACCCTGAACTTGTGTTTCTCGATGAACTGACAACCGGGCTCGATCCGCAGGCGCGTCGTGCAATTTGGGAACTCGTGCGTGGCATTCGCGCGCGAGGGAAGACCGTCTTCCTGACCACGCATTTGATGGAGGAGGCTGAGCGGCTGTGCGATCGCGTCGCGATCATCGATCGCGGGCGCATTATCGACATTGGAACTCCGGCGGAATTGATCCGCCGCCACGCGCCCGAGCAGACGGTCATCGTTGCCACTCCCGACGGCGCGAGTGTCGAACAGTTTCGACTCATTCCCGGCGTCGAGTCGGTGAGCGGCAGCGACGGCCGATTCACGATCCGTGGCCGGGGAGACGAGCTTGTCACTCGTGTCATCGCGTGCGTCGCCGACAATCGAATCACGGTGACCGATTTCCGAACTGAACGCGCGACGCTCGAAGATGTTTTTCTGAACGTGACCGGACATTCGATTCGAAACTGATGATGGCAGAATTCACTCCTCGCTGCTCGCTGCTCGCTGCTCGTTGCTCGCAATTACACTTGGCGAACGAGCGCGCGAGTGAGCCCACGCGAGCGGAGCGGGGATCGTGGGGCCCCGCGAGGGCCCGCCTGCGCCAAAGGCTCCGGCAAGGTCTCGCCGTAGCGCGCTTCGCGCGAAGGCGGAAGCGTGGGGAGTCCGAGGGGCGAAGCCCCTCGGAGTAAAGATGCGCGGACTCCTGACGCTGACCTGGCTGGAAATCAAGATCTTCGTGCGTGAACCGCTCGGAGTGATCGGAACGGTGGCCATTCCGGTTCTGATGTTCGTCGTACTCGGGCGCATGTTCGGACGACCGGTGGGAGCGGCACCGCGCCGGGCGCCGGATCTCATGACCACCGATCTTCCTGTGCTCGCGGCAATTCTGATCGCCTTGAGCGCGGTATTGTCCCTCATCACGATCATCGCGATCTATCGCGAGGGCGGCATCTTGAAACGCTTGCGCGCGACGCCGCTGCGCTCGCACACCATCCTGATTGCCCACGTGATCGTAAAGCTGCTGTTCACGGCGCTCACACTCCTCGCCATGCTGCTCGCCGGTCGGCGATATTACCCGGCAAGCATTGATGCGCCGTTCATGTCGTTCGCACTCGCCCTCTTGTTCAGCACGTTCAGCATCATTTCGATCGGGTTCGTGATCGCGAGCGTAGTGCCGACAGCCCGCTTCGCGCAGCCGGTCGGCACGCTGATCCTGTATCCCATGCTCGGCGTGTCCGGCTTGTTCGTTCCGATTACCTCGCTTCCACCGCCGGCGCAAGCGGTCGCCCGCATCATGCCGTTGACATACGTCGTGTCCCTGCTGCGTGGGATCTGGCGTGGTGAGGGGTGGGCGGCACACCTCAGCGACGTTGCCGCGCTGGCGCTGGTTTTCCTGATTTGCACGGCGGTGTCAGCGCGCCTGTTCCGGTGGGAATAGAGTACGTTTCGGCCATGCTTTTTTCATTTCCCTTCCCCTCCCTTCCGGGACTACCTTAGCCGCGTGAAAACACTGCGAATCTCGCTCTTTCTTCCGCTCGGCGTCCTGTTGGCTACGGGTTTCGTCCAACGCACTGCGCCACCGGCCGGCAACGCCGCAGCGCCAAAGGTTGTCGCCGCGGCGAATGCGTTTCTCGCGACGCTCAGCGACGCCGATCGCGCGAAGGTCACCTTCGACTTCAACAGCCCACAGAAGACCACTGGATGGTCGAATCTGCCGAGCGGCATCTTCCAGCGCAACGGACTCCGGCTCGCCGATCTGACGGCCCAGCAGCGCGATGCGGCAATGGCAACGCTTGCCGCCGCGCTGAGCAAGTCGGGCTATCAAAAAGTCGTCGACATCATGAACGGTGACGAGGTGTTGAAGAACCGGGGAGGCGGACGAACCGGCGGGCGTCCAGGCGCACCGGCCGGTGGTCCGCCCGGAACACCTGGCGCTGGCGGAGGAGGTCGCGGCGGCCGTGGTGGCGGCATTGTGTTCGGCCGCGACGAGTACTTCATCGCGTTTGTCGGGACGCCATCAGCGACGACTCCGTGGATGCTGCAATTTGGCGGACATCATCTCGCCATTAATGTCACGGTCGTCGGGTCCGATAACGTCATGACGCCCAGCCTGCCTGCCGCACAGCCGGCGCGATTTGTGTTGGACGGACAAACGATCCGGCCTCTCGGGAATGAAAACGACAAAGGGTTCGCGCTGATTAATGCGCTTGATGAGAACCAGAGGAAGCAGGCGATTCTGAACTACCAGGTGCGAGATCTCGTGCTCGGCCCTGGCAATGACGGCAAGGTGATCCAGCCGGAAGGCATGCTCGCGTCGGCGATGAATCCGAAACAGCAGCAGATGCTGCTCGACGTTGCTCACGAGTGGGTCGGCATTCTGAACGACGAGGGGGCCACGTCCAAGATGGCGGAGATTAAAGCGAACCTGCCGAAAACGTACTTCGCGTGGAGTGGGTCAACGACCAACGGCGAGCTCGCGTATTACCGGATCCAGGGACCCACCGTGATCATCGAGTACGCGCCGCAGCAGGGAGATCTCGATCACATTCACACGATTTATCGCGATCCGACGAATGACTATGGGGCGAGGCTGGTAAAAAGGTAAAAGGGAAAGCGCCTGCGGCCCGAGCGAGGCGCGACGTCGCCGAGCGAGCGCGAGCGGGGGTGGGGCCCCGCGAGGCATTGAGAAAAGCTGACATTCGATGAAGCTGATTTCGCTAGTCGTCATGCTGCTGTTGGCCACGCCGGCGGGCGCGCATCGGCTCGACGAGTATCTGCAGGCAACGCGTCTGGGCATCGCGCGCGACCGTGTGAATGTCGACGTCGATCTAACGCCGGGCGTCAGCATCGCGCCGCAGGTCATGGCATGGATCGACGGAAACGGCGACGGCTCGATCTCGTCAACGGAATCGCTCGCCTATGGTCGCCAGGTGCTTGCGTCGCTCGTGCTCTCTATCGATGGTGCAACCGTGCCACTCAGCCTCGGCGAGGCGCGGGCGGCAACCATTGGTGAGATGACCGCTGGCGTCGGGACGCTCCGGATCACTGCGTCGGCTCCGATTGGTTCGAGCGGAAGAGGACGTCATCAGCTGACCATCGTCAACGCACATCATCCCGAATCAAGCGTGTATCTCGCGAATGCGCTGATCCCGTCCGATAAACGAGTTCAGATTCTTGGGCAATATCGATCGCAGGATCAGCGCCGGCTCATCATTGAGTATGAAGTTGGAATGTCCCGCGGCTGGACCCGTATGTCGTGGGTTTTGCTGGGGTTGTCACCCGTCGGGGCGCTCCTCTGGCGGCGGCGACTCGACCATTCGACAACTGTAGAGACCCAACCTAATTGATTTGCGGCAGGATGCAACTCGTCCTAGAATCTGCCGAGATCTGACAGTCCGAGAGGAACGAGCGATGGCTTCAAAGGATGACAAACCCGGCGGTTTCGCTTTCAGCCGCCGCGATTTTCTGAAATCCGCGGGCGTCGTCAGCGCAGTGACGGCCGCGACTTCCCCGGCCGAGTCAGAAGCACAGACCGGCGGCGTCAACGCCGTCGGCCCGGGCGACGTGCCTGTTCGGCTGACCGTCAATGGCAAGCGCGTCGATCTGATGATCGAGCCGCGGACGACGCTGCTCGACGCGTTGCGCAATCGCGCCGACTTGACTGGCAACAAGCGCGGGTGCGATCGAGGAGCGTGCGGCGCCTGCACGATGATCGTCGATGGCCGCGCCGTGTATGCCTGCTCGACGCTCGCGATCGACGTCCAGGGAAAACAGATTCGCAACGTCGACGGCCTCGCGACCCCTGCCGGACTACATCCCGTCCAGCAGGCGTTCTGCGACAAAGACGCCTTGATGTGTGGGTTCTGCACGCCAGGGTTCGTGATGGCAAGCGTTGCGCTGCTCGAGAAACATCCGTCGGCGACACCCGAGCAGATCCGAAAAGGCCTCGACGGGAACATCTGTCGATGCGGAACCTTCTCGCGAATCTTTGAGGCGGTGTCGAGCGTAAAGGGGGTGACCCGTGGCTAGCCCGAACGAACCGCAAGGCCAACCCCAACCCCAACCGCCGGCTCAAGGTGGAGGACGCGGACAAGGACCAGCGCCGGCTCCAGCGCAAGGGCAAGGCGGCGGCCGCGGACAAACACCGCCGCCTCCGCCAGCGGATCCGAAATACCACTGGACGCCGCCGCACAACTCCATCGGCACGCATGTCAAACGGCTCGACGGTCCCGACAAAGTCACCGGCCGCGCGAAGTACACGTTCGACATCAACCGGCCCGGCATGCTCTACGGCAGGATCGTTCGGTCGCCGCATCCGCGCGCACGAATCGTCTCAGTCGATCTCTCGGCGGCGCAGAAAGCTCCCGGCGTCAAGGCCACGCTGCTCTGGAGAGATCCCGCCGAGACGCAGCGCAATATCGCGATGTACCAAGGTGACGAGATCGCCGCCGTCGCCGCCGATACGGAAGAACGGGCGATCGACGCCGCGCGGCTCGTCAAAGTCGACTACGAAGTGCTGCCGGCCGTGATTCAGGTCGATCAGGCGCTCGCCGGCACGGCGCCAGCTGTGTTCGCCGCAAGCGGTCCCGCCGCCGACAACACGCCCGGCACACCGCGAAGCAACGTCAGACAAGGGCAGACACAGGAAACCGGTGACATCGCGGCCGGTTTCAAGCAGGCTGCGCAGACCCTCGAAGAAACGTACTCGACGCACGTGATTACACACGTGTGCCTCGAGTCGCACGGGGCTGTCTGCGAATGGGACGGCGATAACCTGACGGCATGGGTGTCGACTCAAGGCATCAACGCCACGCGTGACGGCTTTGCCCAGGGTCTCAAGATTCCCGCTTCAAATGTGCGGGTGATCACGCAGCACATGGGCGGTGGATTCGGCAGCAAGCTTGGCGCACAGGATCCGCAGGCGATCATCTGCGCGCGACTCGCGAAACAGGCGAATGCCCCGGTCAAGCTGATGCTCGATCGCAAGGAAGAGCATCTCGCAACTGGAAACCGCCCGTCAGCGGCGGCGCGCATCAAGGTCGGTGTCACGACCGATGGAATGATTACGGCATTCGACGCCGAAACGTGGGGCACGGGCGGCGCGGGCGCAGCGGCAGGATTCCCGCTGCCCTACATCTATCAGATCCCAAATCGGCGACGAACGCACAAGGACGTCTTCATCAACACCGGCCTGCAGCGGCCGATGCGCGCGCCGGGTCACCCTCAGGGATCGTTCATCACCGAAGTGATGATGGAAGAACTGGCCGACAGGGTGAAGATGGATCCGATCGAGTTCCGGATCAAAAATCTTCCGCCTGAAGCACCCAATGCGATGTGGGCGTCGTACCTCCGTCAGGGTGCCAAGGAATTCGGGTGGGATAAGCGACATCCAACTGGCGATCCGGCAGCGGGACCAATCAAGACCGGCATGGGCGTCGCGATCAACACATGGGGCGGCGGCGGAAGTCAGGGACGCGCGCATGTGGAGATTTCATCGGACGGCACCGTCGTCGTCCGCTGCGGGACTCAGGACCTCGGCACCGGTACCCGGACGCTGGTCGCGGTTGTCGCGGCCGACACATTCGGCATTCCTGTCAGCCACATCAAACCGGAAATCGGCGACACGGTGTATCCGGTCAGTGGCGGATCGGGCGGCAGCACCACGGCCGCCGGAATCAGTCCTGCGATCCGGATCGCGACGGTGAACGCGCTGGATGCATTGAAGGACAAGATCGCTCCGGCGCTTGGCGTCGAGGCCGCATCGCTGGTCGCGGTGAACGGCCGCATTCAGGTCAAGGACAACCCGTCAAAGGGCATGTCGTGGGCAGAAGCGTGCAAACAGATCGGCCCGCAGCCGATCGCCGCCGACGGTGCCTGGCAGCCTGGACTCTCGTCGGTCACAACCTCGGGTGTGCAGTTCGCCGAAGTCAAAGTCGACGTCGAGACCGGGATCGTCAAAGTCACGCGTGTCCTGGCCCTCCAGGACTGCGGCCTCGTCGTCAGTCGGCTCACCGCCGAAAGCCAGGTCTATGGCGGCGTCATCGGATCGTTGAACTTCGCGCTGTTCGAAGATCGCATCCTCGATCGCAACACCGGACAGATGGTCAATCCGAACATGGAGTGGTATCTGCTCGCAGGCATGTCGGACATTCCAAAGATTGACGTTCGATTGATCGATCAGTCGGAGCGGGGCGTCATTGGTATCGGCGAGCCGCCGACGGTTCCGACCGCAGCCGCTGTCGCCCTCGCCGTCCGGAATGCGATCGGTGTCACCGTGCGAAGCCTGCCGCTGACACCGGCAAAGATTCTTCAGACCTTGGCGCAGCGCCGAGCGTAGTTAGAGGAGGACACTGTGAAAGCGTTCTCGTATGTGAATCCCGCGAATGAACGGGACGCGGTTCGTGCGCTGAGCCCTGAATTCGAAAAAGTGCTCCCGCTCGCCGGCGGACAGGATCTGCTGGCGCGGATGAAAGACTACGTCACCGAGCCCGATCGCATCGTCAACGTGAAGAACGCGCTCGACGCGACAGTCACATCGATGCCTGGTGGGGGAATCAAGATCGGCGCCGCGATGAAGCTCGTGGACCTTGCCGAACATCCACAGGTCTCGAAGCTCTATCCCGCCATGGTATTGGCGGCGGGGGAAGTTGGAACGCCGCAGATTCGCAATCAGGGCACGGTGGGTGGCAATCTGAATCAGCGGCCGCGCTGCTGGTATTTCAGGAACGAGGAGTTCGTCTGCTTCAAAAAAGGGGGGAATCAGTGCTTCTCTCCGGCAGGCGAAAACCAGTTCCACGCGATCTTCGGCAGCGGCCCGAGCTTCATCGTCCATCCCTCGAGCCTTGCGGTGCCGTGCGTGGCCTACAACGCAACGTTCCGGCTGTTCGGGCCGAAAGGAGAACGGATGGTGCCCGCGTCGGAATACTTCACGATGCCGACGCTGCAAAACGTGCGCACGGAAAACGTCCTCATGCCGAACGAACTGTTGACGCACGTGATCCTGCCGGCACCAGGCACGATCAAGAGCGGCCATTACGAAGTGCGCTACAAGGAATCGCACGATTGGCCGATCGCGTTTGCGACGGTTCTGCTCGCGATGAACGGCGATGCGGTTCGCACCGCGCGGGTTGTCATGGGCGCCGTGGCCCCAGTGCCATGGCGGTCCGAGGCCGCGGAAACTGCACTTGCCGGCAAAACGATTACAGAAGAGACGGCCGCCGCGGCAGCGGAAGCCGCGCTTCGCGGGGCGAAACCATTGAGCCAGAACGCGTACAAAATCCAGGTCGCGAAGACGGCGGTCAAGCGGGCCATTCTGCATGCGGCCGGCATGAACGTCGTCGACGTTAAGACCATCTGACGTTGGAGTCATGCCATGGAAGCGCTGAGGTCGCCGAAGATAACCGTCGGGTTCCATTGCTCGCAGATGCGTACGAAAAGCATGTATATTGCGGCCGTGGTGGACCCGGACGAGCGAACGTTTTATGATCCCTATGAGGCCTCTGCCTACTGGTGCGTGGATACCCATAGTGGGTTCGGCCCTGATGGACAACCCGTCAGGCCGGATGTCTGCTGTGGTGGCCGAGGGTGCTGTAGGGTTTAGGTTTCGACCAGCCTCCACGAGCGCGACGGGGCGGCCCGCCTACGGCGCGTCCGCCGCAGCTTTAGCGGAGGCGGAAGCGGGCCGTTGGGGCCCCCGCGAGCGAGGAGCTTGGCGGGGTGCAGGGGGCCCCGCCAATCAAAGAAGGAAGCGATTTATGAAACATGTGGTAGCGGCGACGATGATGGCGGCGTTGATGGCGGCGCCCCTGGCGGCGCGCGGTCCGGCAGGGACATCGATCAGCGGCTCGTATGTCGAAGCGCGAACGGCGGAAGTGTTCACCGGCGGCTGCATCATGAACGGTGAAGCCGCGACCACGGGACGCGAAGCTCTACTCGTCTGGAAAGTCGATCGCGGCAGCTTCGACGGCGTTCCCCTGAACGGCCTGGCGGTGATCGCGGCAATTGCCGGCGATCAGAACCTGGGTATTCGTGAGATTGGTGGAGCGGCGGCAGAGACGCGAGCAGCGATCTTCGTCGACGAACGCGCGACCCCAGCGCAGCGTTCCGCACTCGTCGCAATGGCGAAGCAGCACTCCAACGGTATGGTGTCGAAAGTGGTCGAGATGAGTTCGTCACCGATCCAGTTTGCTGACGACGCGAACGCGATTCGCGTCACCGCGAAGTCACTGCGACTGACAGTGGCGAAGGAAGTCGATCATGATCCGAGCTGCGGGGCCCGTCAGTGGTTCCATCCGCTGGCGGACGTTGCGAATTCGGCGATGGGCACGACGTCGGAGAACGCCTTCTCTGGAACAGCGCTCGGCACAAGGTGGAGTGATCCCAACAAGCGCTCTTCGTTCTTCGGCACGTTCGCTTACTAGTAGCGCTGAAAATTTGCCTGCGGAATTCTGAATTTTCAATTGGGCCGAACGCCTTGGCGTTCGGCCCTTTTTCTTCAATCAGCACTCGAAATCCAGCATTTTCAGGTTGCTTCCCTCCTGCACATTGACGTCGCGCCTGAAGGCGGAAGCCACGGGTTAGCTCCACCTCTACAATACCTCCGCGCAAACTCGTCATTTATTTGCGTCCGACCTCGTCCCTATTGTTGTAGGATTGCGCGACATCAACGCGTGCGATCAACCTGAGAGGTTGTCGGTGACGCAGGATTCCGCCGCACAAGTCAACCAAGCGCAGCATATGGTCGAGCTGTTCGAGAGCACCGAAACGCTCGTCGATACGGTGTCGGGGTTTCTGAGCGACGGACTGACTCAAGGGGACGACGCGCTCGTGGTGATGCGGTTGGCGCAATGGAATTCAGTCGCCTCAAAACTGACGAGCCGGAATGTGTCGCTCAGCAACACCATTGCAACCGGTCGGCTGACAGTTCTGGACGGGACACGCACGCTCGCGCGAATCATGTTGCACGGAGCGCCTTGTCGCGGTCTGTTCGAAGAAGTCATTGGCAAGACCGTCCGCCAAATCTGTGCAAGCGGGATTCGGGTGCGGGTGTACGCCGACCTGGTGGATGTGCTCGCCGCCGACGGGAACTTCCACGGTGCCCACGAGCTCGAGAAAATGTGGAGCGATCTTACGACCCAGGAGCAGGTGACGGTGTTGTGCGGTTACTCAGCGGCGACGTTCTATGGCCCCGACGCCGACGACACGCTCAAATCGATCTGTCGCTCGCATACGGACATTCGATCGAGCCGCCTCCCTATGCTTACCATGCCCGCCGCCCGTCTCGATTAACACACATCCACCCGAGCTCACCGGGACAAATCCGAAATCCAACGGCCAAACGCCTCGATTGCCTGCTGGTCGCGCACCACTGTCCCAAGCGGCGGCATCTGTGACGATGGCGCGCGCGACCGAAGCCGCACGAAGAGCGCACTCAGATCAGGTGAGCCCGGATGCACGACGACGCTGTGTCCGTCGGCGGCGCCGGCCACCTGCCACGCCGATGGTCGATTGACGAGAGTCCGCGCTGCCTTGTCCGCATCGGCAAGCAGATCGTGAATCGAGAGTGACGGGCCCAATGGCGTCCCATCCGTTTCACCGCTATGGCACATCAGGCAGTTGGCCGCCAGATATCCAAGTACGGATCGCGTCAACGAATTCGATGTGCGAATGCGTGGCGGATTCGCGATGAAGTGCGTCGGCGCCGGCGCGAGCACGCGGTGATCGATCAGCTCGGCAAGCGTCAGCATTCCGGGATCGAGCGGTTCACCATGGATTGCGTTCGGATCGCGATCGTTCGAAAGCTGCAGTGCATTGAAGCCAAGCGGTCCGGTCTTCGACGCGCCGTGGCATGCGAGGCAATCGCTCCTCGAAGGAATGCTGTGACGACGTCCCGGTGCAATTTCGACGATGCCAGGAATTCCTTCGGTGGGTGCAAGCGCAGCGTCCGTTCCGTCGTCATTCCAGACGTACGACGCCATTTGCCAGCGCGTCGGCGACGACTTCCACGACACGCGCGTTTCTATCCGCCGTCCGTTCAGGCTGAACTCCTTCCAGAACTTCGTCCCGACGGGAAAGTCCCATGCAAGCTCCGAGGTCGCATCGATGGAACTCCCTGTCGGAAGAGAAACCCATCGACGCTTCGTCAATCCGTCAGACCACAATGGATACTGCGGCAGGAATTGACGGACACCGGACGCGATCGTCGATGGATCATCGGGCGCATAGAGACCCGTGTCCTTCAGGTGTTGCGGTAGCGTCTCTGGCTCGAGCGCCGCTGCGGCGGCGGCTCTGGATACCTGCTGCGTGACCGCAACCGCAACCAGTCCCGCGGCCAACGCGCTGGTTGCAATTCGCCGTCTCACCGCTGCACCTCCGGAGGATCGATTGGCGAGGGCACGCGGTTGCGAACCGGCGCCAGCGACTGGAGATAAGCAAACAAGTCCTTGATGTCCTGATCGCTCAGGTTGCCGAGATTCTCGAACGGCATCGGCGGCAGAATCTGACGACCCTTTCCCTGATGACGACCCGTCTTCATCGTCGCGATGAACATCTCTTCCGTCCACTTTCCAAGACCTGTTTCTGGATCCGGTGTGAGGTTCGCCGCAAAGCTGACGCCCCACGGACCAGAAAATGCCGTGTTTGTCGCCGCACCGCTCCACACCCAGCCGTCCCCGGCGGAAGTAGCCGGCGACAGCTTGAAATCAGCTGGATGCCCGGTCAGCGCCCGAGTCATATCGGGTTCGGGCCCGCGCGGCCCGACCTTGTAAGGTGTGTGACAGTGGTTGCATCCCATGATTCGAACGAGATACGCGCCACGGTCGAGGTGTGCCGGATCCGCGGGAATCACGGCGGGCGCCGCCAGCGCTCCGCTGCCATGCCATGTCAGTGAAGCGGGAACTGCCGCCAATCCCAGCGCCAGAACCAACGTTGTCAGGTGACCACGTGCCATTTGCGTCTCTCCTTTGTTAGATCCGGGGGCTTTGCCCCCGCGGACCCCCCACGCCTTCGCTCGCGGGGCCCCAACACCCCGCTCCGCTTCCGGCGGGCGCGCCCGTGGCGCACCTTGAGTTTGAAACCGTGTAACCCGGACTCTAGCGGGTTGCAGAAGCAGAGGACGCTAAACCTTCCTTACGCGCACCCTTACGATCCTTGTCAGAACCTTAAAAGGTTCTTATCGGCGGCTATACTGAGCGCATGATCGGCCCCGAACTGGCAGCCTTTCTCGAACAAGGCGTGGGAATTCACATCGGCACGCGAAACGATCAGCTCCATCCCAACGGAGCGCGAGCGGTCGCGGCAAAAGTGGAGGCCGGCGGTTCACAGTTGGTCGTATACGTCGCCGAGATTGCTGCCGTTCGCCTTCGCGCCGACCTGGAATCGAACGGTCAGGCGGCAGTCGTATTCGGCCGACCTGAAGACGAACGTTCGTGTCAGGTCAAAGGGGCTTTTGTCGATAGTCAATCGGCCACCGACAGCGAGCGGCCGATGCTGCAGAAGCAATGGGATGGATACCTGCGTCAGCTCGAAATGATTGGAATTCCTCGGGTGTCGGCGACGAACTGGACCACCTGGCCGGCGGTCGCGATTCGCCTCAAAGTGACGACGATCTTCGAGCAGACACCAGGTCCGCAGGCGGGAGCGCAGATCGCATGACGGTGAGGCTCGAATCGCTGGCGACCTGCTTTCAAGGCCTGATCCCCGCGCAGTTGTTCACGTGCTCTTCGGACGGCATTCCGAATGCGGCGTACTTGAGTCACGTGGAGTACGTCGATCCCGAACACGTCGCGCTCTCGTTTCAGTTTTTCAACAAGAGCCGACGCAACATCGCCGAGAATCCGAACGCGTTGGTGTTCGTGCCCGACCCGGATACAGGTCAGGGCTGGAGTCTGCGTCTCAAATACATGCGTTCGGAAACCGAAGGCCCGCTGTTCGATCGCATGGCGCTGCGCATCGAAGCGATCGCCTCTTACTGCGGGCTGAAGGGCATCTTCAAATTACGCGCGGCTGACATCTATCACGTGCTGAGCGTGGACGCATTGCCCGAGGCACGCGCTTCGGAGAGTGCGCGCGTGACTCAGTCGAAGCTCGACGCCGTGTTCACCGTCAAGGCGCTGCAGGACTTATCCGCGCGCATCCAGCGCGCCGATTCACTGGAGACACTCGTCGACTCGATCCTCGAAGGACTGGAAGAGAGTTTCGGCTTCAAGAATTCCTACATCCTGATTCCAACCGATCAGGAAGGTGTGCTGGTCACGATGGCGACGCGCGGATACGCCACGGGAAGCGTCGGCGCTGAAGTTCGCTATGGAGAAGGGATCGGCGGCATGGTCGCGGAGGCGCACAAGCCGATACGCATCTCGGGTCTCTTGCGCGGCATGCTCTACGCACTGGCGATGCACAAGGCGGCGAGCGAACCTCACCTGACACGGCTCGCTCGGCAGATTCCGGTGCCTGGACTGTCAAACCCCGAGAGTCAGCTCGGTGTGCCGCTGCTCGTGCGCGGCGAACTCGTCGGCGTCCTCTGCCTGGAAAGCGAGGTGCCCTATCGCTTCCACGAGGAAGACAAGGCGTCGATCGAACTGCTCGGTGGCTACCTCGCGATCGCGATTCAGAACATGCAGTGGCAGGAACGTGCTGCCGATTCCGGCGAAGCGGTACCGCCTCCGAAAACTGCCGCGACCGTGGCAGTGTCGCCGAATTCTGGCAACGTCGACGGGGCGAATGCTCGGGAGTCTCACGACACACACGAACTCGTGTACTACGGTGGTGACGAGTGCATCCTCGTTGATGGCGAGTACCTGATTCGCGGTCTGCCAGCGAAGATCCTCTGGCGTCTGCTGAGCATCCGCCAAGCCACGGGCCGTGAAGAATTCACGAATCGCGAGTTGCGCCTCGACAAGTCGCTGAACCTGCCCGAGTGGAAAGACAACCTGGAGAGCCGTCTGCTACTCCTGCGGCGGCGTCTCGAACAGAAGTGCCCCGCTGTGCGGCTCACTCCGCGATGCCGCGGCCGCTTCGCCATCGAGGTCGCGTGTCCGGTGACTTTGACCGCGCAGCCGTGACCGGCCGTTCGTCGCTGGGCCCGTACGAACTCCTCGAGTCGCTTGGGCAGGGCGGCGGCGGCGAAGTGTATCGCCCCTGGGATCCGCGACTGCGGCGCGACGTCGCGGTGAAGATTCTGCACGAACGATCTGTCACCGATCCTGACAAGCTGCGACGGTTCGTCGCCGAGGCGCGCGCGGCCAGCGCGCTGAATCATCCCAACATCGTGACCGTGTTCGACGTGTCGATCGATCACGATTGCCCCTTCATTGCCTCCGAGCTGATTGACGGCAGACCGCTCCGCGACAGCATGCGTGGCGGTCGGGTGCCGCTGAAACGGGTGCTCGACCTGGCAACGCAAATCGCCGACGGCCTCGCGGCCGCGCACGAAGCGGGCATCGTCCACCGCGATCTCAAGCCGGAAAACATCATGGTGACGCGCGCGGGCCGGGCGAAGATCCTGGATTTCGGCTTGACCGCGCAAAACAGTGCGGTCTCGGCACGAACGACGCCGTCGAGCAATTTGACCGAGACAGACGACGGACTGCGAGTGGGCACCGTGCCCTACATGAGCCCGGAGCAGGCGCGCGGCGGAGCATCGGACTTCCACTCGGACCAGTTTTCGTTCGGTCTGATTCTGTACGAGATGTTGACCGGACAGGCTGCGTTCGGGCGGGAGACCCCGGCAGCGACGCTGCACGCGATCATCAACGACGACCTGCCGCCGATGGCGGCAATCGGCGGCCGGACGCCGGCGCAGCTGCGCTGGATTATCGAGCGCTGTCTCGCAAAGGATCCCGCCGATCGCTATGCATCCACCACCGACCTGCATCGGGAACTGCGGATGCTTCGCGATCGATTGACCGAGATCGCTGATCGCGAAAGCGAGCCTCCCTGGGTGCTGGTCAAGCCCTGGCGACTGATTCTGATCTTCAGTCTTTATCGGGAAGGAACAGTATCAGTCGCACCTACGGGCGGAGGAATTCGGAAGGTAATCACCACGGGGCCGAGCCGAATCTGATCGCCATCGTCCAATCGCCGCGGAGCGGTCACGCGTTCGTCCCCAACGTATGTGCCGTTCTTGCTTCCGAGATCTTCGAGCATCGCCTGCTCCCCTTCGAGCACCAGCCGCGCATGGTGGCGCGAGATGCCGGGTGCGTCGATCCACACCGATGCATCCGGTGCCCGTCCGAGAACGTGCGCACCCTGGGTGACTGGAATCTGCCGCGACGCCCAGATCAGCCAGTATCTCGTTGTCACATTTCCTGATTCCGGCGATGCACCGTCTCGCAACCCACCGATGAACCAGTACCCAAAGCGGTGAACCGTCCGCACGAATTTCGGCGTATCCGCAGTGTCTCCGAGCGCTCGTCGAATTTCTTTGATCAGGCTGGCGAGATTGGTATCGAGGACGTAGGTTGACGGCCAGAGTTCCCTTTGCAAGTCGGCACGCGACACTGCGCGATTGCGGTTCTCGACCAGGACTAACAACAGGTGAAGCGCTTTGGGAGAGAGATGAACTTCTTCACCGTCGTGCAAAAGGCGGCGGGTATCACCATCGAGGATGAAGCGGTCGAACCGAAAGATCACCTCTGCCCTGCGCCCACTATAAAACCCACCGCGAAGTTCTGCAATTCGTCATGGAGGCCACCGGAACTGTTCGATCATTGTCGGTGGCGTTTGGTGTGGTCTTGCTAGTACTTGGGTCCCAGAACGACGAGCTGCGCTGTCCGGGTAGCGGTGCGGCGCTGCATGTAGGCCGCGTACTGCTTGAATTCGACCGCCGCCGCACCGACATAGAAGGTCAGGACCATACGTCACCAACAGCTGGGGAAGCTACCCTCTATAACGATTGACGGCCGTGAACCGTACACTGTTCCCAACTTTTGCCTTTTCCCTTTTGCCTTTTCCCTTTTAGACTCGATATGCCCATGGACGTCTACCGTCGCCTGGTGGAGTCGGCGCCGGACGCAATCCTGGTGGTTGAAGACCAGCGAATCGTGTTTGCCAACCCTGCGGCGGTCACCCTCGTGGGAAAGTCTCGCACCGACGATCTCATTGGCGAATCGGTCCTCGAACTCCTGGATTCCGACCATCGCGAGATCTTTCGTCAGCGTCTCATCGAGTGGCGTACGGGCCGATCCACGCAGATCCTCGATGTTGCGTTACGCCGCGCCGACGGAAAGATGGTTGACGTCGGAGTCAGTGGCGCGCCGCTCGGCGATCAAGCGTCGGGCGCGGTTCATCTGGTCGTTCGCGACATTTCCGAACGAAAAAGAGCCGAGCGCGCGCTGCGCGAAAGCGAGGAGCGGCTCTCGATGGCACTCGCCGGCGCACTCGAAGGCGTCTGGGACTGGAACCTTGAAACGAATGCCGTCGTGTATTCGCCGCGATGGACGGAGATGTTGGGATATTCGCTCGACGAAATTGAGCCGAATGTCAGCGCGTGGGAACGCCTCGTCCATCCCGACGATCGATCACGCGCCGACCGTGCGCACGACAGCGTCGCCCGCGGCGAGCGGGCAACCTACGAAGCAGAGTTCCGCCTCCGTCACAAGGACGGCCACTACGTCCACGTTCTCTCTCGCGGATTTCCCGTGCGTCGTGAACCCGGCGGAAAGGTGGTCCGCATCGTTGGCACGCATCTCGATTTGACGGAACGGCGAGAGGCAGAAGAGGCGCTTCGCGAGAACGAGGAACGATTGAAACTCGCGTTCGCCGGTGCGCAGGAAGGCGTCTGGGACTGGAATCTCGAAACCGGCGCGGTGGTGTATTCGTCCCGTTGGAAGGAAATGCTCGGTTACGCCGACGATGAGATCACGCCGCACATCAGTGCGTGGGAGCGGTTACTGCACCCCGACGATGTCGGGTTGGCAAAAAGGCTGCACGAAAATATCACCGCCGGCGGCGAAACCTACGAAGGGGAATTCCGGCTGCAGCATAAGGAAGGACATTACGTCGAAGTCCTTTCGCGCGGATATCCCGTGCGCCGCACACCGGGTGGTCCGGTTGTCCGCATTGTCGGAACCCATTTCGATTTGACCGCGCGGAAGCGCGCCGAGGCGGAACGCGCGCGCAGTGAATTCCTTGGACGGCTGGTCTTCGCCCAGGAGGACGAGCGGCGGCGCATCGCTCGTGAAATGCACGATCAGTTCGGTGAGCAACTCACCGCGCTCGCGCTGCGGATTCGCATGCTCAAAGATGCCTGTGGGGATCGGGATCCGCACCGCGCGCTCGTCGACGCAATCGGAGAAATCGCCGAACGGTTGGACCACGACGTTGACCAGCTCGTCTGGCAGCTCCGTCCGACCGCTCTCGACGACCTGGGCCTGCGCGCCGCGCTGGCCAACTACGTTCAGGATTGGTCGGCCCGCGTCGGCATACCGGCGACCCTTCATTCATCCGGTCTGCTCGACAACCGACTGCCGGCAGACGTAGAAACGGCGCTCTATCGCATCGCTCAAGAAGCGCTCACCAATGTCGCCAAGCACGCTAACGCGAGCAACGTGGAAATCATCCTCGAACGCCGTGGCAGCACCGTCCTCCTCGTCGTCGAGGACGACGGGAAGGGATTTGAGCCCGGCAGCGAACGATCCGGTCACGGATTTGGTTTGCTCGGGATGCGTGAACGCGCCGCGCTGGTTGGCGCCGCACTCGAGATCGAGGCATCACCAGGAACGGGGACGACGATCTTCGTGCGAATAATCGTCGAAGCGACTGGCGATCAGCAGTCGGATCATGCCTGAAAAAACGACGCCGCTCCGCATTCTTCTGGCTGACGATCATGTGACCGTTCGACATGGTCTCAAACTGCTGATCGAAGCCCAGGCCGACATGAAAGTGATCTCGGAAGCGAGCGATGGTAAAACCGCGATGCAGAGTGCGCTCGCCCTGAAGCCGGACGTCATCATCATGGACATCTCGATGCCCGGAATGAACGGGCTTGCGGCAACCCGCGCTTTGAAACAGAAACAGCCGAACATCGTCATCGTCACATTGACGCGGCACGGAGATGACGCGTACGTGCAGGAACTCCTTCGCGCCGGCGTGGCTGGATATGTGTTGAAACAAAGCGCTCCGAACGAACTGATCCAGGCGATACGCGCGGCTGCGGCGGGAGGGCAGTACATCGATTCAACGCTCACTGCCCGCATGACCGCGCGCCTGCTCGGACGTGCCGACAAGCCGGCCAAACCGGCCGGCGAACTCAGCGACCGCGAGTCGGCCGTACTCCGCCTGATCGCCTCAGGCTACAGCAACAAAGAAATCGCCGGTCAGTTGTCCCTCAGCGTCAAGACGGTCGAAGCCCATAAGGCGAATGCGATGCGAAAGCTCGGTCTTCGCGGCCGCATCGACATCGTCAAATACGCCGTCCTTCAGGGATGGCTGGAGAATCCATAGTGAGACTGCTGATTGCTGAATACTGAATGAAAACGCCCGTCCCACCCCCCTAGGGATCTTCCCTAGTCCCTTTCACCGTTCTCCCGATGGTGCCGCTGTCTCGCGACTTGTAGAGTCGGGCCGATTCCGGTCCGCCGCGTTGCAAGGAGGCACTCCATGGAAGACCACCCTGATGCCGTTGCCACAGCCGCGAGACACGTCGCGCTCGTCTCGCGTCCGCTGATTAGAAAAGAACCACGAATCGTCCGGTCCGCCCCTCGTCGAGATCTTCAGGTCGCCTCGATACCGCGCACGAATGTGCTGGTTGTCGGAAACTGCGAAGCCACCCGAATCGTGGTCGACATGCTGCGCTTGGATCTGCGCGGTCCTGTCGTGAGATGGCGGGCCGGACAGCCGCTTGATCTTCCCTCCCCCGCACAGGCGGCGACCCTCGTACTCGAGAACGTCACGCGACTGACCACCGATGAACAGTTTCGGGTTCTCCGCTGGCTTGACGATGTGAAGGGAAAGATTCGTGTCGTCAGCACAACCAGTGACGCGCTTTGGCCGCGGGTACAGGTGGGTGTGTTCAACGAGGTGCTGTATTACCGCCTGAATACCGTGTTCGTCGACATGGGGAAGACGTAGGACTGTCCTGCTCGAGCGCCCGGTGGCTGGGCCGCCGTTAGGCGGTCTCGCCGAAGCGGCACCGTAAGCGGGCCGCGAAGGCGGACGGGCACTTTCATTTTTTCGCGCAACAGTCTCTAATGCGCGGATGCGCATTCTTCGTGCTGGTCTGCCGCTTCTCATCGCGGCGCTGACATTTCCAATCGCCTCGCGCGCCGCGCGTCCCCCGCAGACGACGTTCGACATCATTATTCGGGGCGGCACGGTCTACGACGGCACCGGCACACCCGGCCGACGTGCAGATGTTGGTATTCAGGGCGACCGGATCGCCGGACTTGGCGAGCTGACCTCCGTACCGGCCACTTCCATCATCGACGCATCGGGGCTGGCCGTCGCTCCGGGCTTCATCAACATGCTCTCCTGGTCGAACGAATCGCTGCTCGTCGACGGCCGATCGCAGGGGGAGATCCGCGAAGGAGTTACGACTCAGATTTTCGGTGAAGGCAGTTCGATGGGGCCGCTGACTCCGGAGATGAAGCGGCGAATGATCGAACAAATGGGTGATCTGAAATACTCGATCACCTGGACCAGCCTCTCGGAGTATCTCAAGCACCTCGAGGAACAGGGAGTCTCGCAAAACGTCGCGTCGTTCATCGGTGCGACGACGATTCGAGAGCACGTCATCGGTCTGGCGGACAAGCCGGCGACACCCGAGCAACTGAACAAGATGCGCGCACTCGTTCGCGAGGAAATGGAAGCCGGCGCGCTCGGGATTGGATCGTCGTTGATCTATGCCCCGGCGTTCTACGCCTCCACGGAAGAATTGATCGAACTCTGCAAAATCGCCGCACAGTACCAGGGGAAATACATTTCTCACATGCGGAGCGAAGGGAACCGGCTGACCGAGGCGGTCGACGAACTGATCAGGATCAGCCGCGAAGCGAATATACCGGCCGAGATCTATCACCTGAAGGCGGCTGGACAGGCGAACTGGCCGAAGATGGATCGAGTCATCGCGAAAATCGAGGCGGCCCGGAAGGAAGGCTTGAAGATCACCGCGGACATGTACACGTACACCGCGGGAGCAACGGGACTGGATGCGTCGATGCCGCCGTGGGTTCTCGACGGTGGTTACGATGCCGCATACAAACGGCTCGCGGATCCAGAAACGCGGAAGAAGATTGCCGCGGCGATTCGCGCTCCGTCCAACGATTGGGAAAACCTCTATCGTGCCGCCGGGTCTCCGGACCGCGTTCTGCTCGTCGAGTTCAAGTCCGATAAGCTGAAACCGCTCACCGGCAAGACGCTCGCGGAGGCAGCCAAGCTGCGTGGCGAGGATCCGATCGATACCGTCATGAATCTCGTGCTCGAGGATCGTTCACGAGTGGGTACGGTGTATTTCATGATTTCGGAAGACAACATCCGAAAGCAGATCGTCTTGCCCTGGGTGTCGTTCGGATCTGACGCCGCCTCGATGGCGCCGGAATTACCGTTCACCAAGTCGTCGGCCCATCCGCGCGCCTACGGGAATTTTGCGCGTGTGCTTGCGAAGTACGTGCGTGACGATCGCGTGCTCACGCTGCCCGACGCCGTTCGGAAGCTCAGTGGGCTCCCGGCAACAAATCTCGAACTGGATCGTCGTGGCTTCCTGAAGGAGGGCATGTTTGCTGACGTCGTCGTCTTCGACCCCGGGACGATTGCCGACCGCGCAACGTTCGAGAACCCGCACCAGTACGCCGTCGGCGTCCGACACGTCCTGGTCAACGGTTCGCAGGTAATCAGGAACGGCGAACACACCGGCGCAAAGCCAGGCCGTGCGTTGTGGGGAGCCGGCAGAACGAAGTAGGCCTTCCGCGTGCGCAGACTGCATCTCCTCGAACTGGAAGATCAATCGTGGTTTCCTGTGGTTGTTCGCGATCTCGCCACCGATTACCTGCAGTTCGCCCAGACCGCGACGGGGATGCACAAGACCATGACGCCACTCATCCGCGACGCGCTGGCGGCAGGCCATACGACACACATCATCGATCTCTGTTCAGGCGGGTCGGGACCTCTGATTGCCGTGATCGACAATCTCCGTCAGTCCGGCATCAACGCAACCGCCACACTGACCGACCTGTTTCCCAACCTGCCGGCCTTCGAACGCGCAGCCTCTGAATCGAACGGTGCGATCGATTACATCAGCACGGCGATCGACGCGAGGGCCGTCCCGCGGAACCTCACGGGTCTGCGCACTCTGTTCAACGGCTTCCATCATTTCGGTCCGGCGGATGCCACCGCTATCCTCGCGGATGCCGTTCGCGCGAATGAGCCAATCGCGATTTTCGAGTTTTCGCGTCGATCTCTGGGCACAGCGATACCGATTCTCTTGATGCCCTTGTTCGTGTGGCTCTCTACTCCGTTCATGCGGCCGATGACGTGGAGACGCGTACTGTTCACATATCCACTGCCGCTGGTGCCGCTCACCTGCCTGTGGGACGGAATGGTTTCCCAACTGCGCGCCTATACGATCGATGAATTGCGAGACCTCGGGCGCGCGGCTGGTAGCATGGACTGGCGCGTGGGCACGGTCCCTATCGCACGCGGCAGCGGCAGGCTCACGTATCTGGTCGGCGCGCCTCTCAAACGGAGCGTTTCATGAACGATCAGTCCATTCGCGAACATCTCGCGAAGCTCCTGGCATGGGAAGACGCCCACGTCGGGTTCGACGCCGCGGTCGCCGACATTCCGGAGTCGTACCGCGGCAAACGCGCCGGCCCGCATTCACCGTGGGAACTGGTCGAACACATACGCCTGGCGCAGCACGACATCCTCGACTTCAGTCGCAACAGTGATTACAAAGAGATGGAGTGGCCAAAGGATTACTGGCCGTCAACACCGGCGCCATCATCTGCCGCAGCATGGGACGAGAGCGTTGCCGCGGTGCGACGCGACCGTGAAGCCCTGCAGCAGCTGGCGCGGGACGTGTCAATCGACCTGACACAGAAGATTCCGCACGGCAACGGCCAGACCTATCTGCGCGAGTTGCTGCTCGTCGCGGATCACACGGCCTACCATGTGGCGCAGCTTGTCACGGTCCGCCAGTCGTTGGGGATTTGGAAATGACGGACGACCTTTGGTCGAAAGTTGACAGTTACATCAGCGAGACACTCGTCAAAACCGATTCGGCCCTCAACACCGCGCTCGAGACCAGTGAAGCGGCGGGGCTGCCCGCGATCAACGTCTCGCCAAATCACGGCAAACTGCTGCATATCCTCGCGCGGCTGGTCAATGCCCGCACCATCCTCGAGATCGGAACCCTCGGCGGCTACAGCACCATCTGGATGGCTCGCGCCCTTCAACCGGGCGGCCGGCTCATCACGCTGGAGTTCGAGCCGAAACACGCGGACCTGGCGAAGGCGAATATCGCCCGCGCCGGACTCGCCAACGTCGTCGACGTCCGCCTCGGTGTTGCGCTCGAGACGTTGCCAAAGATTGCCGCAGAAAACATCGCACCCTTCGATCTGATCTTCATTGATGCCGATAAGGTCAGCACGCCGGACTACTTCCAGTGGGCGATGAAACTCTCACGGGTTGGAACGCTCATCGTCGTGGACAACGTCGTTCGCAAGGGAGAAGTGGCGAACGCGAAGACGGACGACCCGTCAGTGCGCGGTATGCGCCGATTCATAGAACTCGCGGCTGCCGAGCCGCGCGTCATTGCAACGGCGATTCAAACAGTCGGCGCAAAGGGGTATGACGGTTTTTCGATCGCGCTGGTCACGTCGAAATAAGCTGGAAGCTGGCAGCCTGCAGCTGGAAGCTGACAATGCAGACGTTTCATCAATATTGGTTTTCGCCAAAGCTCGGTCACGACATGGGGGTGACGGTCTTCGGCCATTGGGGGCCGCCTCTACTCGCCTTCCCGACCAGCCACGGCGACGAGTGGGAGCTTCAGCGCAACAATCTGATCGCGGCCATTGGTGATTTCATCGACGCAGGACGCGTGAAAGTCTTCTGCGTCGGCTCAAACAATCACGAGTCGTTTCTCAACAAGCAGGCGCACCCGTTTCATCGCAGTTGGCGCCAGCGGATGTTTGACGAGTACATCCGCGACGAGGTCATTCCCTACATGCATGCGAGCTGTCAGACGCCGGGCATTCCGATTGCGACCGTCGGCGCATCGCTCGGCGCCTATCACGCCGCGAACACGCTGTTTCATTACCCGCATCTGGTGAAACGCTGCTACGCGCTGTCGGGAGTTTTCGACCTCCGTGATTTCATGGGAGGAATGTACGACGACAACTTTTACTTTCAGAATCCGGTCGACTACATGGCGAATCTGACCGACCCCTGGTTCCTCGAACAGTTGTCGACGTGCGAAATCAGGCTGGTCACCGGAACAGGACCGTACGAAAAGAGCGGCTACTCCTACACCATGTCAGGGATCCTCGCCCGACAAGGGATTCGTCATTCGCTCGACGATTGGGGGCCAAGAGGCGGACACGACTGGCCGTATTGGAAGGAGCAGCTGCGGGAATACGTGTCGCGATGGTGACTGAATCCCTCATCACTGATCACTGATCGTGAATCCTTGCATCACTGATCCATGACTCCTCGAATCGAGATTCGAGGATGGGGGATTCGAGGATTCACGATGAGTGATGAGTGATCAGCGATTCACGCCAGCCAGATCGAATTTGTCGAGCAGATACTCGCCTCCCGCGATGACCTGTTCATCGTCAATCCACACGTCGCAGTTGCGGGTGAGCACGTCGACGTGCGTGCGTGATTTCCAGTCGGCGTGCGTCTGGCTGCCGTAGGGATCCCCGAAGGCCAGGTGCACGCCCGGCACTTTCTCGTCCTGCAAGAGGATACCGATCATTTCGCGAAGTCCGAGATTGGTGCCGAAGGCGAGTTCACCGACACGATCGCTGTTCTCGTCGGTGTGGCAATAGTTCCAGAAGTCGCGTTCGAGATCGGTTCGGTTGCATCGCGCCGAGACCAGCCGGCCGTTACGGATTTCGAGCACGAGCGGCGATTGATCGAGGCTCCCGTATTTGGCGTTGAAGTAATCGCCCGCCGTCCCGTCGCAGATAAAGGTGCCGTCAACCGTGCCCGGCGTCGTAAACACTTCACCAGCAGGCAGATTCGACCAGTAGCGCGGATTGATCAAGCCGCTGGTCTTGACCCATGCAAGTGAGTGGTCGAACGTTGCACGGAAATCGGTCCCGTTCGCCGTCCTGACGGTCAACGACGTCGCGTGGTCCATTCGTTCACACAACTGCGTGCTGAGGCGATCCACCTGCAGGTAATCGGCCCGCATGCCCTGGCGCATGATCTGCGGCGTGACGCCAACCATGTGTGCGTATCGAATACGGCGGCGTTCGATGACGCCGACGATGGCCATGCGCGCCGGCAGCTCGCCTTCTCGCGGTTGTATGCACAGGATGCCGGCGTCCGCCTTGTCGAAAACCTCCAGCACGTCCGCAGGCGCGGACGTGATCGGGCGCCGCGCGACCGACTCGATCAGAAGACACGTGGCTGCAGCGCCGGCGCTGTCGAGCGCGTGTTCGAGGCTTGCCGCAACTTCACGGCTTGCCTGATCGGCGACCAGGGCGACGCGCTCGCCGCGGCGGATCCCCAGGCACGTGTCGACGGCATTGTGCGCGCCGGGAAGCAGATCGTCGGGGACAGGGCCAAAGATCATCAGTACTGATTCTATCAGGGGGCTGTATCGCGCTTTGAGCGCCGAAATTGCAGTCTCTATTCCGCGACCACAAATGACGGCACCTGACCGCCGCCTGAGGTCACGTTGGCAAGCCCCGTTGAACTCAGTCGAGTGAGATAACCAGTCATGCGTCCACGAAACAGATAGGGAGCAAAGTCGACGAGCATTTCGCGCATGGTGACCGTGCCTGTGGCATCGAACATCGGGAACACTTCGCGGCGCACGGAAATGCGCTCCTGGAGCACCCATGTGCCCGGCGGCGCGTTCAAGGCCGTGTTCAGCCCGGCATACCAGTCCGAGGAAGACGTTTCCCAGCCAAGGGTTACGCCCGTTCCGCCGTATTCGTCATTCGGTTTCAACACCAGTGACTCGCGATGGTCCTCTGCGAGGCGCATCAGTCGCTGGCGGCGCCCGTGAACAACCGTTTCCGTGTCTGCCAGAATGCGGGTCCACGGTACATGGGCATCGATGATTGCCCGCTCTTCGTCGGAGAAAAGCCCGGCGTTCCGGTCGTCGGTGAGCACCGCGAAGAACGCTTTCTTGTGCGGCAGCTTGCACCGGAAGGTGTTGGCGACGCACACGGCCTTCTGCGCATAGGCCTTCACCAGCGCCGCGCAATCAGCCGAACGGGCCAGAATGTCGTTGATCAGGACGCGCCGGTAAACCAGATCGATCCGCGTCCCGCCGCACGCCAGCGTTCCGTTCTCGAATGCCAACTCGCGCGGATCGCAAACGATCGTCGGCACGCCGCGGGCGGTAAACGCATCGCGCAGAATCTCGAACTCGCTCCAGGTCGGAACCTCGCGCCAGTCAACGATCGCAATGGTCGGAGGATCGGCGGCTCCGCCCCACTCGCGGTAGCTCGCAACCAGCGCGTCAAGCATCGGTTCGATCGTCGCGTTGAACCGGACGCGCCGCCCTTGCCGGAACGTGCGCATTGCCGGCATTTCATCGAAGAGTTCACAGAGTCGCTGCGTATATCCCAGGCCCGCCGGAGACTCGGCGTTGTACTCGGCAAAGCGCAAGGACTCGGGGAGGAGAAAGGCGTCAAGACGCGACGCCGTGCTGGCGCGCTCGTAGCCGGGATCCAATCGCACCAGTTGCACTTCCGCTTCAGTCAATCCCAGCTGATTGAACAAGGCGGGCGACTCGAGCGCCGCCACGATGACCCGTTCGCCAAGGGCCGCGATCGTCTCAGCGGCAACACGCATCCGTGATTCATCCGCTTCGCTGAGGAAGAACGGACGAAGAAACGGGCAGTGCACACGATCGCCAAACGTGAGTTTCCGCGCGCGCATCGAGGCGGCAAACTCCTCGGTGTAGGCGTGGCTCAACTCCACGTTCTGACGCAGCAGCGCGTGCCACGTGTCGATCGCGTTCACGTTTTTGCGACGGTGGCACGTGGCGAGCCGACGAAACCACCAGGCGCACCGATGCCGAGCATTTCCTCCCAGCGCGGCCAACTGCAGGCGGGATCGGGATTGAGTGCGCGGTCAATGACCAGATCGCTCATCTTCTCGAGCACGTGCGAGAAGTAGAAGTCGGTGATGCGATCGCGCTCGAAGTCCGGCGCGGGATTCAAGAAATCGATCGCATAGGGCACGCCGTCGCGGACGGCGAACTCGATGGTGTTCATCTCGTAGCCGAGCGCCTGATTGATGGTCTGCGCATCGCGAACGACGCGAGCGCCCAGTTCAGGCGACAAGTAGGCATGCTCGACGAGATATCGCCGCTCACGCGGATCGTACTTGACCGGCGTGATATCCGTTTTCGCAAAGGTGAAACAGCGCACGTACGAGTCGAAGTCGATGAACTCCTGCAGCGTCATGCAATAGGGGGCCGTGCCGTCGTAGGCCTCGAGCAGCTCGCGCCGATCGTTCACCTTGTACACGTGCTTCCACCCGCCGCCCGAATATGGCTTGAGGATGGCGGGCCTGCCGACGTAATCGAGCAATGCATCCCAGTCGATCGGGTACTCGAGATTACGGAGCGATTCCGGGGTGAGATCGATGTCCTTCGGATACGCCTTCTGCGGCAGCAGCACCGTCTTCGGAATGGCGCAGCCGAGTTTCGCCATCACCGAGTAGTTGAAGTACTTGTCGTCGGCCGTCCACCAGAACGGATTGTTGATGACATACGTGCCTTGCAGCACGGCATGCTTCAAGGCGCCACGGTAATACTCGACTTCATGCGAGATGCGATCGACGATGACCGAGTACTTCGCCGCCTCGGTCATCCTCGTTCCGCCCCACGTCACCATTTCCGCCTTGATGCCGTGCGGCGCCCCTTTCTCGTTCACCCTGGCGATGAACGCGGGCGGAAAGCTGTACTCGCGGCCGACGAGAAGACCTATCGGCTTGGGCGCAATCGGACTCATTGTTCTATCCGTGTGTCTCGTTCCGGTCAGTGTCGTGCTTCTTCACGTCGATCGACGCCGGCGCGTGTCTCCGTGACAATGTGACGTACGACGGCCTTCAGATCTCCGGTTTCGCGGAAGACCGCCAGCTGCTGATCCGCGCTTGTCCCCTCGCGCAGAACGGTGTGCACGTACTCGACCGCGTTCCGACTTTCCAGTTCATCGACAACGTCGTCGATGAACTCGAGAAGTTCGAGCGCGAGCTGGCGCATCGGCACTTCCGCGCGCTTCCCGAAATCGATCAACTTGCCGTCGATGCCCCATCGCGCCGCCCGCCACTTGTTCTCTTCGATGAACGCTCTGCGGTACAACCGAAAGCCGAGATTGCGCGAGTACAGCTTGTGCAGCTTCACCACGATTGCCTGCGCCAGGGCGCCGAGCATCACCGCCGCTTCCGGACGCGTGGGAACATCGCACACCCGGAACTCCAGGGTCCCGAAGCTCGGATGCGGGCGTACGTCCCACCAGATCTTCCGCGCATCGTCGATGCAGTGCAGGTCGACGAGCAGCTTGATGTAGTTCTCGTATTCGCTCCAGGATCCGAAATGATCTGGCACACCCGTGCGCGGGAAGCGACGAAAGATCGTCGTTCGATACGATTTCAGTCCGGTATCGCGTCCCATCCAGAACGGAGAGCTCGTTGACAGCGCCAGCAAGTGCGGCAGGAAATAGCGCGCCGCATTCATGAGATCAATCGCGGTCTGATTGTCGGGAACCGCGACATGCACGTGAAGACCGAAGATCAACAGCGATCGCGCCAGCTGCTGAAGCTCCTCGACGATGCTGTCGTAGCGAACGCCGGGAGAAAGAATCTGATCTTTCCAGTGCGAGAAGGGGTGAGTGCCGGCCGCCGCGACCGCCAGCCCGACTCGTTCCGCGCCGCTCGTCAGTTCACGGCGAATGCGGAAGATCTCTTCGCGAAGCTCCGGCACGTTATGGCAGATGCGCGTGCCGACCTCAACAATCGACTGATGCAACTCTCGTTTGATCTGCTCGCCGAGGGCTGGAGCGCTGGAGGCCAGCAGTTCGGAGACATGCGACCGCAGCTCCCACGTGTGCGGGTCGACTATCTGGAATTCTTCTTCGACCCCCACCGTAAAGCGGTGTGCCATACAGCGCGAATCATACAAAGGGAAAAGGGAAAAGGGAAAAGGGAAAAGGCGATCCCAGGCGCACCGACTCAGTTCTTCACGTACTTCGCGGGATCTTGATCGAACTTGGTCTTGCAGATGGGTGCGCAGAAGTAATAGGTCTGCCCTTTGTACTCGCTCTGGCCTTTTGCGGTCTTTTCGTCGATCGTCATTCCGCACACTGGATCTTTAACCATAGGTGCTTATCGCTTTCTTCAATATGGCGATCTGCCCGGCATGATAGGTATCGTGTTGCAGGATGCCGATCGCGGTTTGGTACAGCGTCACCGGTCTGCCCGTCGAATCAACCTGGCCGCCTGCGACCTGGTGGGCGAGGCCGGCATCGTCTGTCGTTGCCAGGGTTCGCGCCAGCTCAGCGTGCGCACGGCGGAGTGACGAGATCGCTTGCTTCCACGCCTCCGCCGTTGTCTCGGCCACACCCGGCCAGTCCCCCTCAGCAGGATCGCCGTGCTTGCCCCCCTCGAGCCGCCGCCGGACCTCGTTGACCCAGGCGGTCATGTGCAAGACGAGTTCCCAGATTGAATGAGCTCCTTTGATCGGATGAGCGGCTGCGGCGGGGGCGTCGATGCCATCCAGGATGCGTGCGACCGCCGACCCGTACCACGGATCGCCATCCATCGTCGTCTCCAACTCTCGCCGGAGACGTTCCGCTTCGGACACGAATGCCTCCTCGCAGATCACTCACGCGATCGGCCGCAGCTGACGCCATTCAGCTGAGACCGGAAGACAACTCGCCAATCGCCGCACGGCGTCTTCGATGGTTGCCGGCATCACGCTCGAGAAGCAGAGGCGCAGCTCGGATTCACCTGCCGGATCCGGATAGAACGCGTCGCCGGCAATAAACGCGACACCTGCCGCCAGTGCGGTATCGAGCAGCGCCCGTGAGCTGACGCCGGGAACCAGGCGGCACCACAAGTAAAGGCCGCCGTGCGGCCGAGTGAACCTCAGCGTGCCCGGCGGAACGTGTCGCTGGATCGCCGCCACCATCAACGCACACCGACGAGCATGTTCCTGGCGCAGCGTCTTCAAGTGTGCATCAAAACTGCCCTGTCGAAGCAACCGCGCCACCGCGAACTGGACGAGGTTCTGCGTATGTGGATCCAGGCGCTGCTTGATGATCGCGATTTGATCGATGATCGATGGCGCCGCTGACAGCCAGCCAAGCCGCAGCCCTGGAGCCATCATTTTCGAGAAGCTGTTCAGATGGATCACCAGGTTCTGCGCATCGAGATCGCGCAGCGACGGCGGCGGCGCTTCGTGGAAGTACAGCTCGCCGTAGGTCGCATCTTCGACAATCGGGACCCGATATCGCTCCGCAAGTTTCAGCAGTTCCCGTCGCGTTCGAATCGGCAGCGTCGCGCCGGTTGGATTCTGGAAGGTCGGATTCGTATAAATCAGCTTCGGTCGATAGCGCAGCAGCAGATCTTCCAGCTCGTCGATCTCCGCGCGAGCTATATCCCATCCAATGAGCTTCGCCCCGGCGGCGCGGAACGACTGAATCGCGCCGAGATACCCGGGACGATCGATGATCACGGCGTCACCCGGATCGACAAGGCATCGGGCAAGCAGATCGAGTCCCTGCTGCGCGCCAGCGAGGATCAGGATGCTCTCTGCCGGCACGCGGAACCGCTCGGCGATCGCTTCGCGGAGCACCGGTTGCCCTTCAGTCGGACCATGGCTCCATACCACGTCCGCATCCCGCTTCAATGCGTGATCGATTGCCTGCTGAAACGCGGTGGTTGGAAAGCAATCGATGGCCGGCTCGCCGGCGGCAAGTGAGAGCAGACGGGCATCCGACGAGTGACGGATGGCATCGCGAAGCGTCGAGTCGCTCGAACGCAGTGCGGCGGATGCAATCTTGCCGCGCCACGCGAACGGCGTGCCGCTCGGTTCGGGGGCCGCGCACACGAACGTGCCACGCCCGACATACCCGCGCAGCAGGCCGCGCGATTCGAGTTCTCGATACGCGCTGACGACGGTGGTGCGGCTGATCCCGAGCCGCTCGGCCAGTTCGCGCTCGGGTGGTAAACGCGATCCAGACGGAAGCTCGCCACGGGCGATTGCCCCCTCGAACAGGTTGACGAGATGGCCGTACAACGG
>DASTVZ010000239.1:0-16405 GCA_035758845.1 Vicinamibacterales bacterium | reverse complement strand
CCGATCGGCAGCAGCGCCGCGAGCGCCACGCCGGTTGCCAATATCCGTGTCGACACTTTCATGATGATTCCTCTATTGCACGCTTCGCACTCCTGGCACTCCTGGCACCCAGTCTTAGTCCACCCGTTCTTCCCGCCGGTGTAATTCAACGTTCTGCACACCATCGATCCGGTTGAGAGCATTCACGAGCGCGCTGGCGTGATTGTCGCCTCGCAGCGCTGTGTGATACGACGCATCAATCGACATGCCTTGACGCGCCGTCGTGACCGAAACGAGTCGACGCCCCAATACGAACTGATCCAGGGTCGCACCGAGCAGCCCGTCGGCGTCCTGGCCGAGGGCCATTCGGACGTTCAGCGCGTAAGGCAGCTGTTCGTCGGTGGCGGGCGGCAGCGTCATGCTGCGCTTTCGCAAGAGCAGGGCAGCGCCGCCGACCACAACGAGTCCACATAGCGCGACAGCTGGGTGATTGGCCCCCATTGCCATGCCGATCGCGACCGCGAAAATCACGTACGCCGTGTCCTGCGTATCGCGAACGACCGTGCGGAACCGAACAATCGACAGCGCACCCACCAGGCTGAACGCGCGCGCGACGTTGTCGCCAATCACCTGCGTGACCATCGCGATCAGGATCGTCAACAACACAAGCGTGACGCCGAATGATTCCGCTTCACCGTTGGCGCGACGCGCACGCTTATAAACCCACGCGATCACAACACCGAGGACGAAGGCCAGCAGCAGGCGCGCCAACATCAGGACCAGCGTGCTGCTGTCGAAGTCGATGAGCGGCGCCAGGGACTCAAACATGCGTGGTGCTGGCGGCGGTCACGGCGGCAAAGGCATCTTCACCCAGCGTGGTCATTCCGAAGCGATACTTCGAGGCGCGCTGGGGCTCGAGCGCGAACTCTTCGACAAGGCGCCTGAAGATTGCCGGGGCGCGATAGCGGTACTTCAACTCGAGGATCACCTGGCCGGGAATGACCGCGGTCCCAATCTGACCTGAAAAACGAGTCGCGTGCACGGGGACGACCCGGACATCGTCGTCGAGGGTCAGCCGAGCGGGCCCTTCTGGCGTGCGTGCGAAGCGGGCGACGCGGGCATACGACACTTCGCAAACGGGCCGAATCTGTCGAAGCATCAGCCGCCGATGAAACCACTCGCCTGGCCACTCGCGATCCGTGATCGGTTCGTACAGCTGGCCGAGCGAATCCAGCGGGACGATCGTCCGGCGTTTTACCAACACGCCGGGTTTGCGCAGCTTTCGCTCGAGGAACACGAACTCCGCGTCGCCGTATCGGCGCACACGGTACTTGCTTCGGCCGAACGACCCCCGGCGATGAAACACATGGCCTTCGGGCGTGTCGAAATACAGGCTGGCCGTGTGGTACCAGTCGTTGAACTGGCCACCCCCGTAGGGATCCGGTTCCAGATTTTCCCGTGCCCAGCCACGGAGCGCGTTGCCGAGTGCGGCGGGGAGAACGAACTTGACCTCTGAGGCAAAGGGGCGTGTTTCGCGTGCGTGTGGTGACATCAGTTCTTGAATACGTTACATCGCCGTCACTTGCTACGAAAAACTGCGGTGCGAGCTCTTTCTTCACGGTTCTGCCATAGATATGCCTCTGAAATTGCTGATTGCCGATTGTTGATTGCCGATTGGCAGAAATCGGACAATTTACTCTCCTGAGCACCCGTTCACCTCAATCAGCAATCATCAATCAGAAATCAGCAATTACATGTCTTCACCGAATGACGCCCTCCGATTGGACCAGATCGCGCACAGCGCGATGCTGAAATACGGTCTCCAGCCCGAATGGCCGCCGGAAGCGATTGCCGAGCTCGGGCGGTTGACGACGAAACCGCCTTCCGGTGCGCACGATCTACGATCCCTGCCATGGTCGTCGATCGATAACGATGAATCCCGGGACCTCGACCAGCTCGAGGTGTGCATCGACGAAACGCCGCCACGTTTGCTGATTGCGATTGCCGATGTCGACGCGCTCGTGCGGCGAGGCTCCGCCCTGGATACGCACGCGCGGACGAACACGACATCCGTGTACACGCCGGCGCGCGTGTTTCCCATGCTGCCACCAGAGTTGTCGACCGATCGGACGTCTCTCAACGAACGTGAGGATCGTCCCGCCCTGGTGATCGAAATGGCCATCGACGACCAGGGGGTCGTGATCAATTCCGACGTCTACCAGGCTCGTGTGCAGAACCACGCGAAGTTGACCTATTCCGCCGTCGCCGCCTGGCTCGAGGGGGACGGACCGGCTCCGGCGCCACTGGCGAGCAATGCAGACCTGGCGGTGCAGGTGAAGCTGCAAGATCGGATTGCCTCTCGGCTTCGGACGCGAAGAGAGGAGCAGGGAGCTCTCGATTTCGATCGGCGGGAAGCCAAACCGGTCATGGCCGGCGGCGCCGTCACCGAGCTTCGCACCGACGAACCAAACCGAGCCCGCGACTTGATTGAAAGCTTCATGGTCGCGGCCAACGGGGCCACCGCCCGGTTCCTGTCTTCACGCGGCTATCCATCGATCCGACGTGTCGTCCGCTCGCCGGAGCGCTGGCCTCGCATCGTCGATCTGGCACGGCAGAAGGGAGCATCGCTTCCGCCGGCCCCGGATGCCCGGGCGCTGCAATCATTTCTCACGGCGGAGCGTGCCGGGCGGCCGGACGACTTTTCCGATCTGTCGCTCAGCGTGATCAAGCTGCTCGGCCGCGGCGAGTACGTGGCCGAGTCGCCGACAGGACCCTCCGATGGTCACTTCGCGCTCGCCGTCAGCAATTACACGCATTCCACGGCTCCGAATCGACGGTTCACCGATCTGGTGACGCAACGGTTGATCAAAGCGGCGCTGGGCGGCGTCACGACACCGTATCAACTTCCGGAGCTGTCGCAGCTGGCTGCGCACTGCACGAAGCAGGAGGACGCGGCGAACAAAGTCGAGCGGCTCGTGCGCAAAGCTGCTGCCGCGTTGTGGATGTCGAACCGTATCGGTGAAGTATTCGAGGGTGTTGTGACCGGCGCGTCAGCCAAAGGAACGTGGGTTCGATTGCGAAGTCCGCTCGTCGAAGGACGTGTCGAGCGGGGAGAAGAAGGACTTGACGTGGGCGACCGGGTGCGAGTCCGGCTCCTGAGCACAGATCCGGATCAGGGGTTCATTGACTTTGCGCGTGTGTGATCGAGAGCGGATCCCGGATCCCGGACGACGGATCCCGGCAGGGCGCAGGGGCGCGGTCTTAAGACCGCACCCCCAGAGCAATACGAATATGCTCCGTATGATGCCGGCAATGCCAGGCATACATCCCGAGCGCATCGTCCAGTGAGACGATTCCCCACTCAGGGTGGGAAAACGTCTTTCGGAAATCACTCTCCGGCAGCGCACGCAGGAATGCGAGCCACCGCCGGTGAAGTGCGTCGAGCAGATCGAGCGACATCGCAACCGGTGCGGTCTTCGCTTCAGGCAACTCGGCCCACAAACCCTCCTCGTACGTCTTCGCCGCGGGTTGATTCTCGGTCACGGCGAGCTTCATCCGCACGTACGAGTTCATGTGACTGTCGGCAACATGATGGACGACTTGCCGCACCGTCCAGCCTCCAGGCCTGTATGGTGTGTCGAGCTGTGCGTCGGTCAGGCCGGTGACGAGAGATCGAATGCGCGCTGGCGTTGATTCGAGAACGGCGAAGTATTCCTGACGCGTGCGTGCATCGAGAGGCGCACTGCTGCGCGGCATAGGACCGACGGGATAGCGAAGATGTTCGAGGTCTCGAGTGGTTTGCATTTCAATTCACCAATTCACCAATTGTGACGATGGTCTGCGCTGCCGGAGAGTCCATGTACGAAATGGCTTACCGAGGGCTGCAGGCTCTTGGCTGCTGGTTGCTGGTGGCAAGGGACGATCCATCGGATTCTCGGAGCCAGAGCCAGGAGCCGGGAGCCAGAAGCCGGAAGCCAGGAGCTAGAAGCCGGAAGCCAATTACGACCCCCCGCGCGGCAGCTTCCCAAGTAGACGTCCGAGCAGCTTGACGCCGTAAATCGCCGCGCGCTCGCGTGTCTGCTCGAGATCGACAGGATCGCTGGTGAATCGGAGCGCCCACAGATCGCCAACGGCCTTGTCATCGCCGTCGGTAGGATGCAGCGCGATCCAGTAGAGGACCTTGATCAACTGGTCCTTGGGAATGTCCTGCTGCAACTGATAGAACACGGCCTGCGCCGCGAACCGCTCGATCGGTTGCTGCTGCACGTCCGGCACCGCCGCAACGTAGAGCATGTTGCGCACCCGCTGCACAGGATCGGCGACCTTTCCCGGTTGCCAGGACGGCAGGTTCTCCTGAATGAATCGCAGGTGATCCGCCGTATCCGGATCCGGCTCTTCTTCGTCGCGGGCGATCGGCGTGACGATGCCGCTGTCGGAGGGCAGGCGATCGAAGACCAGATCGCGCTCGATGTCGGCGACCGTGACTGCTTGCCACGATGGCGGCGTTGGATGGGGCAAGGTCACGCTGTTCGCCGGAGGCTTTTCTGCTGAAGGTTTCTCTGATGGAACCGCTTCTGCAGCCGGCTTATCCTTGGGCGCTGTCGCTCGCGGGTTCGAGATGCCACGCGCGCCTGTCGCTCCGCCGCTCGCCGCTTTCTTTTCTGCTTCGCTCAATGTCAGCACCGGCGGGATCGCCGAACGTTCTTGGGTGGACGCCGATGGCGACGAGGGAGCAGGGACGGACGGCTGTGGCGGTGGCGCAGTGGCGGCAGTCGTGGGCGCCGGGCGTTCCTCCGACGATCGGGCCGCCGCAGGCGTGTATCCGCGTGACTCCGCCAGAACTCCGACCACCACCCACGACATCAAGGCCACGCTGACCCAGGCTTTGCCAGAACGCCGTGCGAAGCGCTGTTGTGCGTCCCAGCGGAACATCTTCGCACCGGCAATCGTTCCACCTGTTCCGATGATGACCAGCGCGAGCAGCTCGAAACCGGTGTTGCCGAGCCCCGGTCCGAGAATGCACGCCTGCAGCGCCTGCACCGCGTAGCGTCCAGGGAAGAACTGCGAGAGATGCTGTGCCCAGTCGGGCAGCGTCGCGATCGGGACGGCGATGCCGCCGATGATCAGCATGGGAAGAAAGATGCACTGACCCAGGGCCTGTACCGCCGGCACGTTGTCGGCCATCATCGCCATCACCAGGCCCAGGCCGATGAACGCAAACGACACGAAGGTAAAGACGATCCACAGATCGAAGGGATGCTGCGGCATCGGCATGCCCATTGCCAGCGCGACGGCCAGCTGGAGCAGTCCCGCAGTCACGAGGATGAGATATCGCGCGGCAATGACGCTCAGCACCAGCATGGAGGTCGCAATCGGTGCGAGCCGATAGCGACGCCACACCCCGCGCTCCCGCTCGCTCACCATCGTTGTCGGTAGGCCAAAGCAGGCGCCGCCGAGTACGCTGACGGTCAGGAGCTCGCCCATGTGGCGCGCGAGGACCACTCGCTCGTAGCGATACAGGACGTAGAACGCGAGCAGGAAAATAAGCGGGAACAGATAGCTGTAGATGAGTGCCATCTTGTTCCGGTAGTGCAGTGTCAGGCTGATGCGAAGCTGCTGAAGGGCGGCGTGCATACGGTCGGCTCGGACTTTCGCTACTGTGATTCCTCGCTGGTCAGCGCGAGGAACACATCTTCCAGTTTCGCCTTGCGAGCGTGGAGTTCGAGCACTTCCACTTCGAGCTCGCTGACGATCTGCATCAGCGCCGACAGGGTCGGGGCTGGCGTTTTAGTCCTGAACGTGATCGTTGCATTCTCATACATGAGATCGTCGATGCCCGGAATGCCCGCGAGCGACTCAATCGCGAGTGGTGGTGCGGTTCGGAGCAGCACGGACTGCGCCGACGTGCTCGCGGCAATGAGATCTCGAGGTGGGCCGGAGGCAATGATTCGACCGCTATCGATGATTGCAATTCGATCGCACAGCTGTTCCGCTTCGTCGATGTTGTGCGTCGTGAGCAAGACGGTGTGGCCGTCGCGCTTCATCCGCACGATCTCGGCGTGAAGATCCCGGCGAGACTGCGGATCGAGCCCGCTGGTCGGTTCGTCGAGGAAGATCAGTTCCGGGTTGTTCACGAAAGCGAGCGCGACCGCGAGACGCTGTCGTTGACCCGCTGACAGAGAATCGAACGGCGCGTCGGCTTTCTCGGTGAGCGCGAAACGCTGCAGCAGAGCTGAAGCGGCCGCCGTCCTCGTATAAAAGGATGCGAACAGCTCCAGCGCCTCACGTGGCGTGATCTTGTCCTGCAGAGCTATGGTTTGAAGGACGGCCCCGATCTTCTCTTTCACGGCTGTCGGGTGCTGGCGCGCGTCCATGCCGCAGACCTCGATGTGCCCGGCATCTGGCTGTCGCAGGCCAATCACGCACTCGAGCGTGGTTGTCTTTCCCGAACCGTTGGGCCCGAGCAGGCCGAAGATCTCGCCGTCGTCGATCTCGAAGCTGACGCCTTGCGCGGCGAGGACGGCGTCGTACCGTTTCTCCAGGTCCCGGACAACCACTTTGTGCATGGCTGCCTGCAGGATACAACAGCATGAGTTACTCCCGCGCTCGTTCGCCCAGTTGCGTTTCCTGCCGGAGACCATTCGGAGGATACTGAGAGCTTCGACGTCTTTCGATTTGACAAGGAGCCACTTATGCGACGGGCTTTCACCACGTTCATGATCGCGCTCGTGTGCTGTGCATCGGCATTCGCGCAAGCGCCTGCAGGTACGGCGGCGCCGCCTGCGGGCCAGCAAGGCGGTCGCGGCGGAGGACGAGGTCCCCAAGGACCGCAGGTCGTTTCACCGCAGGTGAACGCCGATCGAACCGTGACAGTCCGGGTGCTCGCTCCCAAAGCTACCGAGATCACGGTGACAGGTGAACTGCTGAACGGCAGTCAACCGAAACCAATGACGAAAGGAGACGACGGGATCTGGACGGCGACTCTCGGGCCGGTACCGCCGGACGTCTACACATATGCGTTCAACATCGACGGCGTGAACACGACCGATCCGCGCAACCCGTGGGTGAAGCTCGTGTCGTCCACCGGACTCGCGTCGCAGGTTGAGGTGCCGGGTGACGGTCCCCAGTACTACGACTCGAAGCCTGTGCCACACGGTCTCGTGCAGATCATGACCTATGAATCGAAGGCGACCGGCGCGACACGACAGGCTTACGTCTATACGCCGCCCGACTACAACCGGACCAGCACGAAGTATCCGGTGTTCTATCTCCTTCACGGTGGTGGCGATCTGGATCCAGGTTGGGTGATGACCGGGCGGGCGAACATCATCATGGACAACCTGTTCGCGGAGAAGAAAGCCGTTCCGATGATTGTCGTCATGCCACTCGCGCGAGGAGGCGGCAGTCTGGGACTCGGGCCGGCAGGAATGTCGCCCGGAATCGCGGCGGCCGGGAACGTGGCGCCGGGAGCGGGTCGCGGCGCAGGCGCGCCTGGCGGAGCGCCGGCTGGTGCGGCGGGCGGAGCGGCCGGTGCGCCACCAGCGCCAACCGGTCCTGCACCGCTTCAGGCATTCGCGCAGGATTTCATCGGCGACCTCGTGCCTGCCGTCGAAAGGACGTTCCGCGCCTCGAGTCGACCCGAGGATCGCGCTATTGGCGGCTTATCAGCAGGCGGTGCCGCAACGATCAACACGTCGTTCAGCCGTCCGGACCTGTTCCGCTACATCGTGATCATGAGCGCCGGCGCACCGCAGAACCTCGAGGAGCTGTATCCAAAGTTCTTCGGCAATGGAGCCACGGCGGCGAAACAGATGAAACTGATTTGGCTCGCGGCGGGCGACGAGGACTTCGCGCTCAATGGAACCAAGACGCTCGATGAAGTAATGACCAAGAACGGAATCAAGCACACCTTCAAGACGACGCAGGGGCGCCACGAGTGGCGGCTATGGCGTCCGCACCTTTACGAGTTCGCGCAGTTGCTGTTTAGGGACTCGAAGGGGGCTGGGACGAAGTAGCTTCTAGCGGTTAGCGGTTGGCGGTTGACGGTTGGCTTCAGCGTGAGCCAATCGCTAATCGCCAGTCGCCAATCGCTTTATCCCTCCCACCCGTTAATAATCGTTTCACGCAAATCAAACCCGAACGCCCGTTCCGTAACAGCGATGATCGGCGGACCTTGCAGCCGCTTATAGACGGATCGACGGATCCGCCGGAAGCAATCGTACACAACGGCGCTGAATGTTTCGGACGTGTGCTTGTCGTACACCGTGAGGCCGTCGGAATCAGGAACGAAGCGGGCCGGGTCCAGTGTGCGCTGCTCGAACTGGCGGACGAGCGCGGCTGGGCTCGTCCGGCGCTCGACGATTTCGCCGACAATCGGAGCGACGACCCAGTAGTCGAACGGATCGTACTGACCGGCAGCGAGTTCTGCTGATGGTTTGATGTGGAACGTGTCCTCTGGTATCCGCTCGGCGCCATGTTTCGCGTTGACGTAGCGCGCCAGTCGATACACATCCAGCTTCGAGAGATCGCCGATGAGTGAGACGCCGCCGCACATGTCTCCGTAGAGTGTCGCGTAGCCCAACGCGATCTCCGTTTCATTTCCGCACGAGATCAAGAGCGCTCCCGTGTCGTTCGACTCGGCCATCATCAGCAGTCCGCGGATTCGCGCGTGGAGATTCTCTCGCGTGAATCCCTTCGCGATTGGATGCGCATGCGTTTCGAACACGCTGCGAACCTGCTCGTCGATCTCCTGGATCGGAATCACTCCGTACTTCACTCCGCAGGCTCGCGCCAACCTGGCGGCGATCGACTGTGTCATTTCCGTGTTGTAGCAGGACGGCATGTTGTAGGCCGACACGCGATCGGGACCGAGCGCGTCGACTGCGATGGCCAGCGCAAGCGCGGAGTCGATACCGCCCGATACCGCAACCACCGCCCGATCGAAGCCGGTCTTCCGCATGTAATCGCGAAGCGCCATGACCAGGCCGTCGTACATCTCGCGGTCGTCGTCGATCGGCGGCAATTTGACCGCGGGCAACGGTGCCGCTGAACCGGCGTCGACGATGAGCAACTGCTCCTCGAATTGACGCCCGATTGCGATCAGCCGCCCTGCCGAATCGTAGACGAGGCTCTCGCCATCGAACGGGATGATGTTCTTGCCGTTATCCGCGGCTCCCGTCGTATTGATGTAGACGAGCGGCTTGCCGATGACGGCAAGGTGGCGGCGGATGATCTCGTCGCGGGCGTGGCGTTTGCCCGGACAGAATGGCGACGCGTTCAGGTTGAGAAGGATGTCCGCCCCTTTTGCCGCGAGCTCAGCCAGAGGTTTGATTTCGTAGAAGTCGTCCCAGAGATCCTCGCAGATCGATACTCCGAGGCGAACTGGACCGCGCGCACTGGCGACGGTGACCGGTTCGCGAACGTCGCCGGGCGTGAAGAATCGCTTGTCGTCGAAGTAGCGATAACTGGGAAGCAGTGTCTTGTGCGCGCGCTGCAGGACCTGGCCGTCGCGGACCACGGCCGCGGCGTTGTACTTCCGCAGGCCGCCGCTGTCATTCCGCGCCGCGACGTCGAAGTCAATGAACCCGATTACCGCGGTGATGTCGCGGGCGGCGTCCGCAATCTTCCGCATGGCGCGTTCATTCGCGGCGAGGAAGCCTTCGTCTTCGACGAGATCGCCGATGCAGTACCCGGGCAGCGCCATCTCGGGCGTGACGACGAGATCCGCACCTCCGGTTCGCGCCTCGTCGAGTGCCGCGAGTATCTTCGCCGCGTTGCCGTCGATATCGCCGCTGATCGGATTGAGCTGCGCGAGGGCTACCCGCATAAAGGTGGCTGGCACCTTTCCCGGAAAGGTGCCTGGCACCTTTTTGTGTCTTTTTTGCTCGTTGTCGACGGCGTTAGACGCATAAATACCTGAAATGCAACCATTTACGATTGAAAGGTGGTTGGCACCTTCACCTCATTCACGGCAGGCGAAGCTTGCGGCATCGTCAGTGCTGCCGTGGCCTGTGTAGTGTGCGGTCTGGGGAAAAGGACAGAGCGGACGCGATCGAATGACGGCACCGTTCGAGTCCCGGCGGATTGCCGTCAGCGACTCCGGTGCCTTGCCGTTTTCCACCCAGTCGATGACGGATGCGAGTTGGCCGGTCGGCGCCGGGCCCGCGCCTCCGCCGCAATGTCCGACGCCGGGCGCCAGGAAGAACCGGATGAATTCGGCGGTCTTCGCCGCGCCTCCCATCTGCTCGGTCACACGCTTGTAGTAATCGATCGATCCTCCGGGATAGATCAGCGGATCGGACTGACCGTGCCACATCACGATCCGTCCACCGCGGTCGCGGAATGGTCTGAGATCAGGGTTGTCGGTCGCGATCACCGCGCTGAACTGTTCGACCGACTGATCCCACAACTGTTCGTATGACCTGTGCGTAATCGTTGTCCAGTCCCACTGCGGATTTTGGGTCAGGAAGAAACGGAACCAGTCGAGGGTGATGGGATTTGGCCGGGCCATCGGTGGATTGCCTTGCGTGCCACTGAGTCCACCGAAATCGGCACCGCGCGGAAGCCCGTACCAGAGAACCGAACCGTCGGTTCGCCGTGGCCCCTCCCAAATCTTTCTCACGATGTCGGCATCAGCATCAGTGAACGGTGAGCAGTCGGCGGTCGACGTCCCGACGAGCGCTTTCGCATCGTAGGTGCATCGTATCGGATCGTCGATCACGCCGTCCTTCACTCCGTCGAGCTCATCACACGCGGCGACGGCTGCGGCTGTCGCCCGAGTGAACTTGCACATCGGCGGAAAGGTCTTCGCCTCGAGCATCGTCAGCGCGCCCCACAACTGCTCGGGATGCAGCCTGGTCCAATTGATCGCGGGCGCACCGGCAGCGATGCCGTCGTAATCCGCAGGGTAGCGCTGCGCTTCCATCAGCCCCTGGCGTCCACCGGTCGAACAGCCATTGAAATATGCGCGCCGCGGCGGCGTCCCGTAGAACGCTTCGGTCATGGCCTTTCCCACAACCGTCATCTCATGAATGCCGAGATGTGCGTTGTCGCGAATCAACTGCCAGTTCAGACGACCGTTCGCGTCGAGGGCGAAGCTGCCGCTGCCGCCTTCGTGACCGGTATCGGTGGATCCGGCGGCAAAACCTTGCGCGGCCGGCTGCCGAACGGCCGTGGGGCTACCGCCGGAAAACCCGCCGCCGCCAACACCCTGAAAACGTCCGTTCCAGCCTTTCATCGGAAAGGCGAGAAAGATTCGGACTTTGTCGCCAGCCGGTGGATGCGTGACGACTGCAGTCACGCGACAGAATGGCGCCGCACTCGGATCGCTTTGATCAACAGATGCCGACTCGACAGTCGTATTCGGCAGCGTCACGCCCGCGAGGCTCTCGCAGGTTCGCGATGGGACCGCATTGGCCACGAGCGGCTTGAATGCAGGCGGCGGAGTGGGCGTCTGCGCCTCCAGTCCGATTCCGAAACCGACCAGAGCGCCAAGAGTAAAGAGGATGAGCCTCTTCATTTGCGGGAGCGTAGCATGTTTAACTGGCGCTGCCGACTTCCACCTGAAGGTGGAAGCTACATGCCGCTCTTGGAAGCTACATGCCGCTCGTGGAAGCTACATGCCGCTCGTGGCTTCCGCCTTTAGGCGGAAGGACCTTATACTCACGAAACTACTCATGACTTCCATACCGTCGCCGATAGGATTCGCTGCACGCATTGGTGCAGTGTTGCTCTTCAGTTCTCTCGTCGCCGTCATCCTACGCGCTCAAGCTCCTCAACCTGCGACGCCCGCAGCCGGACGTGGTGGTCAGGGGGGCGGGCGCGCAACGCAACAGAGTCCGGCCTCTCAGCGGCCGCCGCAGACGGTCACGCCGCAAACCTACGCACCGGAGCTCGTGCAGCGAGGTCAGGGACTTTTCTCCGCGACGTGCGGGTTCTGCCACGGTCGCGATGCCATGGGCGGGGAGACCGGCCCTGACCTGACGCGTTCGACGCTCGTCGCCGAAGATGTTCGTGGCGACAAGATCATTCCGGTCGTACGCAATGGCCGGGCCGACAAAGGAATGCCACCACAGAATCTTCCCGATGCCGACCTCGAAGCAATCGTTGCGTTCATTCATGACGCAAAGGCAAAGGCCGACTCGAATGAGGGTGCGCGGCGCGCGGTCGATGTCGCTGATCTCCAAACCGGCAACGCACAGCTCGGGCAGCAGTACTTCAATGGCGCCGGCGGATGCGCGAAATGCCATTCCCCGACTGGCGATCTCGCCGGACTCGCCAACCGCCTTCAGGGGCTGCAGCTGTTTCAGCGGATGCTCAATCCAGGTGGGCGTGGACGTGGTGGGGCGCCGCCGGCGACACCGACGGCAATCGTCAGGCTCCCCTCAGGCGAGACCATCACCGGCAAGGTCGCGTATCGCGACGAATTCAACATCGCGATCACGGACGCTTCGGGCTATTACCGGTCGTGGCCGACGAGCAAGGTCAAAGTGACGATCAGCAATCCGCTGGATGCGCACATCGCGCAGCTGCCAAAGTACACGAACGACGACTTACACAACGTGCTCGCGTATCTTCAGACACTCAAATAGGCGAGGCCCATGATGCTTCGAGGTTCGATATTCCGGTCTGTAGTTGTCCTCGCGGTGGCCGCAGGCCGCAGCGCATTGCTTGTTGCGCAAAGTCCGCAGGGACTCGATCCCGCGATGATGCTCAAGCCACCGGCCGATAGCTGGCCGACGTATCACGGCGATTACAGCGGCCGCCGTCACAGCAAGCTGTCGCAGATTACGCCCGACAACGTCCACCAGCTGACGGTCGCCTGGACGTTTCAGACGGGTTCGGGCGCGGGAATCAAGGCGACACCGATCCTGGTGAATGGGGTGATGTATATCACCATGCCCGACAATATGTGGGCGATCGACGCGCGCACGGGTCGTCAGATCTGGCGCTACACGTATCCGCCGAATCAGGCATTTCACATCGGCCATCGCGGTGCGGCAATCTACAAGGACACGGTGTTTTTGACGACGCCGGATGCCCATCTTGTTGCGCTCGATGTGAAGGACGGCAAGGTCAAATGGGACGTGATGATTGCCGACGCGAAGAGAGGATTCTGGTCGACGAACGCTCCGCTGCTGATTCGCGATCACCTGATCGTCGGTGTGTCCGGCGATTTCGATAACTTGCCCGGCACCTTGAAATCGATCGATCCCGAAACGGGAAAGACCCAATGGATCTTCTACAGCACGCCGCCTCCCGGCACTCCTGATTCGATCAGCGGCGGCGCCACGGGTGGACAGATGTGGATGACCGGGACCTACGATCCCGATCTGAATCTTCTCTACGTCGGCACGGGAAATCCGACGCCGGTTTTGAATGGCGCGGCACGGCCGGGCGACAACAAGTGGGTCTGCAGTATTCTCGCCATCAATCCCGACACGGGGAAGCTCGTATGGGGGTTCCAAGCCTCCCCTCACGACACGCACGACTGGGACGCGGCCGAAGTCCCCGTGCTCGTCGACGGGCCGTTCGCAGGCGCTCAGCAAAAGATGCTGATGCAGGCGTCGCGGAATGGCTACTTCTTCGTCCTCGATCGTACGAACGGAAAGAACCTTCTGACGAAACCATTCGCCGCGGTGAACTGGGCGAAGGGCATCGACGAGAAGGGCAGCCCGATTCCCGATCCGGCGATGGAGCCGGCGCGAGACGGTCGACTGGTGTCGCCGAACGAGGGCGGCGGCACGAATTATCGTTCGCCAAGTTTTGATCCGCGCACTGGCCTCTTCATCGTCAGCGCGCAAGACGGGTATGGCATCTACTTCTTCAAGCCGGAACATGGATCGTATGGGTGGGCAGGCGCTGATTACGGCGTCTATGGCAAAGGCATGCTGCGCGCGATCGATTACCAGACCGGCAAAATCCGATGGGAGCACGAGATTGGTGGCGAGGGCAGCGCTGGGGTGTTGACCACCGAGACAGGGCTGACCTTCTCTGGCGATGCGGCAAATAGCGTGTTCGCACTGCGCACGACTGACGGCGCCACCCTGTGGCACTCGACGATCGGCCGCGTCGGCAACGGTCCCATCACCTACGAGCTCGATGGACGTCAGTACATGGTCGTCGCTGGCGGCGGCGTGTTGTACGCCTGGACGTTACCGGAGAAGATCGTGCCGCCTTCGGCGCCCAAATAGAACTCGGGATCCGGGATCCGGTGTCCGGGATCCGAGGATCCAAGGATTGGCGATCCAGGATCAGTGATTAGCGATTAGCGATTCGTATCACCGCCCGTCCCACCTATTTCTCTCATCGCCTGCCGTTTCGCCAAACGAACGTTCGCGAGTCTTCGTCTACCAACCACAGGGATCAACACTCCACATGGTTGGTGCGTTCATCGTGATCGGTTTGCTCGCGCTTGGTCCGGGCGCAGAGCCGGGCGGTGTGGATGTGATGCGTGGTGTGATGAGCGCCGCCGTGGCTCATCACGTGCGCTCGACCGATCCACGAGTACAGGAGTGGCTGCGGATTGGCGCCGCCGAGTCGCAGACATTTCGGGGTCTTCTCAATCTCCTCGGTGAGAGCGATCTGATCGTTCACGTGCAGGTGGTCGATCGCCTCGCAACCGCCGGCCAGACCTACTTCGTCACGTCAACCGCGACGGTCCGCTACGTCCGCATCGAAGTCACGTGTCGCGGCAGCTTGAGTGAGATGGTCGCGCTGATCGGTCATGAGCTGCAGCACGCCGTCGAGATCGCGCATGAACCGCGTATTCGCGATCGACAAAGCTTGGCGCTCTTCTATAAAGGCATGCCTGGCAATTCGATGACGACCACCGAGTACGATTCGGTTGCCGCACGAGTGATGGAAGACCGTGTCAGACGAGAGATGTGGGGAGCGGTGCGATCCGATTCACATCCATCCGCCAGTACGCTGCTTGCCGAGAAGGGCCGTTACAAACGGGAATCAGGCCGGTAATCTTTCAATAGCGTCAGCGCGTCCCTCTCCGCGTAGAACAATCGCACCTTTCGATCGGCCGCAAGTGCATCGCCGTCGGCCACCGCCCGGTCGTAGATCTCGAAGATCGGCTCGAGCACGCCGGTCTCGCCACAAACCGACACGCGATACTCCGGCAACGCCTGCGTCGTCGGGGCCATGAGGCCGGGACCGCCGCGCCAGATTCCGGCAACTTCAAATGTCACGACTACGTCGCCGTCATCAATCGTGAGCGGCGCCCTCGACACCATTTGCGGCGGCTGCGCATTGAGTACTTGATTTGCCGCCGCGGCGTTTACTTCTGGTCCCATCGTGGACTCCCGCGCACCAGTAATGCGAAGGGATGGCCAAGATGGGCCCCGCAGAGACTCAGTTTTGCAATCGCGACCTCGTCCGAATATCTACCGTTGTTTGAGGGACATAGCTCGAATCGTAACGGCGAGTCCCCCTGATATGCCCGAGGTTGGCGTCACCAGGGTGTGTTTGGTTTCCAAGCAACCGCGTAGATTCTGCTTGGACGCCGGCTTACTCGGATCGCAGGGCAATAAGCGGGTCTATTCGGCTGGCGCGCTGCGCCGGGAGGTAACAGGCAATCAGCGCCACGATGCAAAGGACCGCCGGGACTGCGGCAAACGTGAACGGATCGCGCGGCGAGACGGCAAACAACAGGCTTTCCATGAACCGCGCCGCGGCGAATGCAGCGACAAGGCCGATCCCTGCGCCCGACAGCGCCAGCGTCATTCCGCGACCGACAATCATCGAGATCACGTCGCGGTGGCTGGCCCCCAGCGCCAGACGAATACCGATGTCACGCGTACGCTGGCTGACGAGATACGCGAGTACTCCAAACAGGCCGACGCATGACAGCACGGCCGCAGCCGCGGCGAAGCAGCCGAGCAGATACATGTTGAACCGCCGTGAGCCGAATGAGTCGCTCAATAGATCGTCGAGCGCCCGCATATCGAAGATCGGGACTGTCGGATCGATCTCACGGATCGCCGCGCGGATGGCGGCGACGTGCGACAGCGGGTCGTCCGCGCTCCGCACGACCAGACTCATCGGATTCCAGCCGGGATACGCCTGCGCCGAACCGTAGACCATCGGGCCGACATCGGTGTCCAGGCCGAAACTGCGTACGTCGCCGGCAACGCCGATGATGGTGTGCGGCCTCGCCCCGAAACTCCGCAGGATCACAGGACGTCCGATCGGATCCTCCCCGGGCCAGTAGCGGCGTGCCATCGATTCGCTGATGATAGTGACTGGTGCGGCTGGTGTCCCCGGTGTCCCGACGTCGCGATCGTCGAAATCGCGGCCGCGCAGCGGAATGTTCATCGCCTTGAAATATCCCGGGCTGACGAGCCTCCAGTCCGCGCTTGATGGCACACCACGCGCGATTGGCCGGCCCGGGACGTCGAGTTCCGTTCCGGTGTTGCCT
>DASTVZ010000041.1:0-19007 GCA_035758845.1 Vicinamibacterales bacterium | reverse complement strand
AAGTCCGGAGGAGAAACTGCCTCCGAACATCAAGCAGTTGACGCACTTTGGCGAACGTGCCTCATGGTCGCCCGACGGGAAACGCATCGCATTCATGGAGAAGAGCTTCGGCGACGCGTATGAAGTCAATGTGGCGACGGGCGCAATCCGGCTGCTGACGCACTATGCGCACCCCGGATTCCTCCGTGTGCAGTTTCTACCCAACGGCGACTATTTCTTGATTGGCGCGCGAACCTTCACCGACATCAGCACGACTCGCTCGCGCGATCAGGAGATGTGGATCCTGAAGGCGGACTTCAAGCCAGGCGATCATGCGATTCCATTGGAGCACAAGATTTCCGAAGGCGTGGCGATTTCCCGCACGGCCATGAAGATCGCCTGGTCGAACACGCGAGGGCAATATCCCGACCGATTCCAGGAAGGGGAATCCGCAATCTATACCGCGGACATCGTCTACGAAGACGGCCGTCCGAAAGTCGCGAATGAAAAGGAAGTTGTACGCGCGAAGGCACCAGAGTGCACGCTCGAAGCCCAGGATTTTCGCAACAACGATCGAGAATTGATTTACACCTGCTACCGGTCGCCGTTTGCCGATGTGCTCGGCATCGAGTTGGCAACTGGTAAGATTACGGTCTATCGAAAGCTTGCCGGCGAGTACAACGAAGTGGAAGGCATCTTCCCCGATGGGAAATACACACTCGTCGAGTCGAGCCGCGAACAACTCGAGCAGAATTCCAATTACATCGACATCTGGAAACTCAAGCTTGAACCGAACAGCCAGGATTTCACGCGCGTCACGCACTGGGGCGACTACCGCGGCTACAAAGCGTCGAATCCGGTCGTCAGCGCCGACGGGAAACACATCGCCTTCCAGTCTGCGCGCAGCAAAGATCCGGCAGGCGTCGGTTACGGAATTTTCGTGATGGATGTGAAATGACTATGAGCACAACAATCCGTCGTCTGTACTTCGTCGCGGCCTTCGCTGCCGCTCTCATCACCTTCGCACCCGGCACGTCGTCGTCCAGCGGCGAACGCCACTTCTTGTATGTGGCAGAGCCGGGAATTCGCAACTACGTCGAGTACGGCGGCGTCGGCGTGATCGTGTACGACATGGACAAGGGGCACACGTTTGTCAGGCGCATTCCGACGTTTGCCGAGATCCCGGGACAGGCGCCGGAAAACGTCAAAGGCGTTGTCGCCAACGCGAAAACGGGCCGCCTCTACGTCTCGACGATCAAACGCGTGGCGGCAATCGATCTCAAGACCGATCGGCTGCTGTGGAACAAGGAATACGACGGCGGCGCGGATCGTCTCGCTCTTTCGCCCGACGGCAAGATCCTCTACATCCCGTCGCTCGAAGGTCCGCACTGGAACGTTGTCGACGCCGCCAGTGGCGACGTGATTACCAAGATCGTCACGAACTCGGGCGCGCACAACACGATCTACGGCCCTGACGGACGCGCCGTCTACCTTGCGGGACTGAGAAGCCCGCTTCTGGCGGTCGCGGATCCGAGGACGCACAAGGTGGTCAAAGAGGTGGGCCCATTCGGCAACGTCATTCGTCCGTTCACGATCAATCGGGCCCAGACGCTCTGCTTCGTCAACGTCAACGATCTGCTTGGCTTCGAAGTCGGCGACATCACGACGGGCAAGATGCTGCACCGCGTCGAAGTCACCGGATTCGAGAAGGGGCCGGTGAAACGCCACGGCTGCCCCAGCCACGGTGTCGGCCTCACTCCGGACGAGAAAGAGCTGTGGCTATCGGATGGTCACAACGAACGCGTGCACATTTTTGATGCGACCGTGATGCCGCCCAAGCAGGTCGCCTCGATCAAACTCCGCGATCAGCCTGGCTGGGTGACCTTCAGCATGGATGGACGGTACGGCTATCCATCAACGGGAGAAGTGATCGATACAAAGACCCGACAGATCGTTGTCGCACTCACCGACGAGCAACAGCGCGTGGTGCAGAGCGAGAAGGTCGTTGAAGTCGTGATGGAAAACGGTAAGGTCGTGGAAACCGGCGATCAGTTCGGCATCGGGCGGAAAAAGTAAAAGGGAAAGCGCCCGCGGCCCGAGCGAGGCACGAAGTCGCCGAGCGAGAGCGCCTGGGGGTGGGGCCCAGGCGCATTGAGTAAAGCAGTCAGCCCTTACAGGGTCTCGCTGATTCGCGGCCCGCCAAACACGATGCGGCGGGACGCCTTCGCTCCGGCGAGCCGCACGTCGATCTCTCTTCGCAGCGGTGGCAGCATGCGTGAGCCCGGCGCAAGCTGCAACGTCAGCCGCTTCTGCGCATCCTGCCAGCGCATCTCGATGCCCATCCATTCTCCGCGACGGTAATCGAACGATCGCCCGTCGTCTTCGTACAGAGTGAACGCACCATCCGCACCTGGATACACGACGAGCGATAACGGTTGCTCGATTGCTTCATCGCTGTACTGCTTGACCGGTCCAAACGGCAGCAATGCGCCCGCACGCACATGAAGCGGCATCGTCGCCAGATCGACGCGGCGATCGATCTCGCGACCGCCGGTCATTCGCTCTTCGCTCCAGAAATCGAACCACTCGCCGCGGGGCAGGTAGAGCCGTCTCGACGTCGCGCCTTTTTCGACGACCGGCGACACGAGGATATCGCGGCCCCACAGAAACTGATCGCCACGTGCCGACGCTTGTGAATCGTCGGGATGATGCAGCCACAGCGCGCGCATCATCGGCAGACCGGTTTCGCAGCACTCCCGTGCGATCGAGTACACATACGGCAGCATGCGGTACCGCAGCTCGAGATACTGCTTGATGATCGGTTCGACCGCCGCGTTATGCAGCTCACTCACGTCGGGCTCGCCGGCGCCGCCGGTGTAGCCGCGCGTTTCAGATGGTCCGACTTCACCCGTGTTCCAGCCCCATGGCAGCCGCAAGTGCCACGTGCGGCCGTGCGCGCGAAACAGCGGACAGAAGGCGCCGAATTGAAACCAGCGCACGTGCAGCTCGCCCGTGTACTCGGGCGTCGGCACGAAACCGCCGACGTCAGTGCCCCAAAATGGAATCCCGGAAAGTCCGGTGTTGATCGCCACGGGGACGTGCGTCTTCAGTGTTTCCCACGTCGAATACACGTCCCCCGACCAGAGGAACGCTCCGTAGCGCTGCATCCCTGGAGCGCCGTTGCGATGCAGCGCAAAGGGACGCTCGTTCGGACGCCATAGTTGGGGTCCTTCCCAGTACATTCGAATCCGCGCGAGACGTGACACCTGATCGAGACCGTCGCCCTGATCGGGCCACCAGCCGTCGATGCCGAGGTCGTAGACCGGCTTGTGATAGGGCCAGTAACACGGCACGGCGCGGTCCTCGGGCCATTTGTCGTCTGACGTGCGTCCGCTTGGAACCGCCTTCTCCGGCGTGCACGCGTCGTGAACTGTTCCGGACATCCGCCGGCCTTCAATCACGACATGGAGCACCACACGAAAGTGCTGCGCGTGGAGCTCGTCGATCATCGCGCCCGGGTTCGGAAAGTTCTCTTTCTTCCACGCGAACTCGCCGTTTCGCGTGTTCCAGCCAGATGGTGTGAACTCAGTGCCGAGATAAATCAATGCATCACAGGGCAGCTGTTTCTCGCGGAATGTTCGCGCCACCGACTTCACCTCGTCGGGTCCCGCCAACGTCCGATGGGATTGCATATATCCGAAGGTCCACCGCGCCGGTAATTGCGCGCGGCCGGTAATGCGAGCGTATTCGGCGACGATGGCTTTCGGATCGGACGATGTGGTGACGAAGACATCGAGCGGGGCGTTGGTTGCGGGCGTCAGGCGCGCTTCGGCCCCGGTGAGGTCGAAGGCGCCGAGCGGTTGATGGATATACATCCCCCAGCCCTCGGTGCCGACGAGCCACTGGATCGGAACGCGTCCGCCATGCGTGCGAAGTTGATAACCTCCCTGCCCATTGCGTCCACGATCGATCGCGCCTTTTCTGTCGAACTGTGGTCCGCCCTCACCCATTCCAAGAAGCGGCCCGCTACCCAAAAGAAAGGAAACATCGGGTGACACGGAATCAAGGGTCAACCGCTGGATCGCCTTACCGGCGCTTCCGTCGACATGGATTGTGGGAGGACTCGATTCGATTCTGATCGACAGCCGACCGGCGCGGATGGTTTGGCTTGCTGAGGTACGGCGCGCAACGATTCGACCCGCGGCAGCCTGTGCCAGCGAGTCGTCTGCTGGGATGCGGCCTCCATCGACCGGGAGCGCAGTGATTCGCACCGTCGCATCGCTGATCGAGCTGACGACGATCTCGACACGCTTGCCGGCGACGGTAATCTCGCTCGACTGGCCGCGGACGATAACGTCGCCTAGGGCGAGGCCGGCGCCGAGACCGGCGAGTCGTCTAACCGCGTCGCGACGAGTTAGAGATGCCACCTTTCGGCTTTCATTGAGAACTCTTCGTCGTGACGTACGCACCTGCCGTCTTGAAATCGCCCGCCTTCACAATCGACACACCATTCGGATCGATGTGTTTGCGAAACGCGGCGTTGATCTGTTCCGCGGTGAGCGCCTGGATCCGTGATTCGAGATCGGAGTCCCATTTGAACGGCCGGTCGAGCTGTTCGTGCGACACCATGAGCCCGAGCAGTGCGCCGTCGGTCGAGCGGCCAACCATTCGCGATTCGAGGTACGCCTTCTTCGCCGCATCCACTTCAGCCGTGGTGAAGCCTCCGTCGTAAACCTTTTTCAATTCGTCCGTGAAGCTCGATTCGACTTTTGGTCCGACCGCCGGGTTGAGGCTCACTGTGCCGCTCAGCATCGCGGCCTCTCCCTCGATCGGCACGGTCAGGCGCGCATTCGCGCCATAGCTCAGTCCTTCACGGTTACGAATGCGATCCGAGATACGCGACGTGATCGTCTCGCCGAACATGTAGCTCGCAAGAACGATGGCCGCATAGTCCGGGTCGTTTTGCGACAACCTGAATCGCTGGCCGGCCAAAAAGACCGCGTTCGCCTTGTCGGGCGTCTCGATCTTCACGTTGATCGGGTCGGTCTTCTTGAACGGAACGAGCAGCGGCTTGTAAGTCTTTGCTGTCTTCCAATTCCCAAGGAGCGCCGCCGCTTGCTTCTGTATCGCGGCCGCGTCGACCGGTCCGACAACGGCGAAAACACCATGATTGGCGCCATAGAAATCGTCATGAAACTTCTTCGCGTCCGCCAGGGTGACCTTCTGAATGTCGAGCAGTTGCTCTTCACGGGTTGGCGTGTACTGCGCGTCGGTTCTTGCGAATGGACTCAAGTGTCGGCTCAACCGCTCGCTCGCGAGTTGGTTCGGCTCGGTCGGTGCTAGTTCCAGCCCCTTGACGCGCTCCGTCTTGATTCGATCGAAATCGTCCTGCGGATACGCAGGTTCGCGGAGCATTTCGGCGGCGAGCTTCAATGCGGCGGAAAAGTTCTCCGCCGGTGCTGAAATGCTTGCCGTCGCACTCGACAAACCGCCACCGCCGGCACCGCCGCCGCGGCCGCCCCGCCCTCCACCGCCTCCGCCGCCGCCTGACACAGTGACCTGGGCGTTCAGCTTTCGCAGCTCTTCCTGGATCTCCGCCCGCGTGTGGCTCTTCGTTCCCGCCATCAACAGCGCGCCGGCGAACGACGCCGCCTCACGCTGCCCGGCAAGCGTTGTCGCGTCACCGAACCGGAGGTCGATCGCGGCTGAAACCATGTTGTTCGCGGTCTTTTTCGACAGAACCGCCACTTTCATTCCGTTCGGCAGCTTCGATCGGACGATGCGGCTGTCGATGTTTGCGATCGTTGGATCGAATGACTCGCCGCGCACGACTGACACTTTGCTCGTGTAGTTCTTGAACGTGTCGGCGAGATCCGGCGTCACTGGGACGACGGTGCGCTCCGGCGCAAGATCCGGGATGTAGTAGCCGACGGTCCGGTTCGACGGCTTGAAGTAGGTCTGCGCCGCGCGGACGACATCGGCGGGCACGATGTCTTGCAGGCGATCGTGCTGCAGGAACATCAATCGCCAGTCACCCTGCGCGATCGCGCTGTTCAGGGCGCCCGTCGCGATCGACTGCGGGTTCGACAGACTGTTCTCCAGCCCGCGAGCGAGCTGACTGGTCACGCGATCGACCTCTTCACGGGTCGGCGGATTCTTCACCACATCGTCCAACGCCTTGTAGATTGCGTCGCGGACGGCGTCGAGCGACTGATCCTGGTTCAAGCTCGCCGACACGATGACCAGGCCGGGATCGTGCTGAAGCTGGAAATTCATGCTGGCAGCCTGGGCGAGTTTCGTATCGACCAGAGCTTTCGCCAGTCGCCCTCCCTGGGTTCCGCCGCCACCGCGGCCGCCGCGCCCTCCGCCGTTCATCACACCAGCAAGGACCTGCAGCACCGCCGAGTCCGGATGGCCAGCCGCAACCGCGTGGTAGGCAATCATCACGTTTTGACCCTGACCGACACGTCGGAGTGCCACGAACCGCTCGCCATCTTGCGGAGGCTCGACGGTGTAGGTCTGATCGAGCACGCGGGCCGGCTTGGGCAGCGTGCCCATCGACTCGCCGACAACTTGCAGCGTCTTCGACTCGTCGAGGCGGCCGGTGATCACGAGCACGGCATTGTCAGGCTGGTAGAACTTCTTGTAGAAGTCGGCGAGGCGATTGACCGGAACTTTTTCGAGATCGTCCTTCGATCCGATCGTCGACTTGCCGTAGTTGTGCCAGAGGTATGCGGTCGATGCGACGCGTTCGTTGAGAATTGCCGCCGGACTGTTCTCGCCGCGCTCGAACTCGTTGCGGACGACGGTCATCTCGGTATCGAGAATCTCTTTCGTGAACTTCACGTTCACCATCCGGTCAGTCTCGAGTCCGAGAGCCCAGCGCAGGTTGTCGTCGGTCGCCGTGAACGTCTCGTAATAATTGGTGCGATCGTCGCTTGTCGTTCCGTTCCAGCTCGCGCCACGCGACACGAGTTCATCCTTGATGCGCCGCCCGTTGGTCGTCTCGATGAAGTTCATGTGCTCCAGCAGGTGAGCCATGCCGGTTTCGCCATACCCTTCATGGCGCGACCCGACCAGGTAAGTCACATTGACCGTGATTTTTGGGTCAGCCTGGTCGGGATAGAGAAGTACTCGTAACCCGTTTGGGAAGCCGTATTCAGTGATGCCTCCCATTGATGCCTTCTTGACGACACCACTGGGCAGCGTCTGCGCGAACACCGCCGCGAACGCGCAGATCGCCAGAACGATCACGACTCCGAGCTTTCGCGCCATAGATCTCCTTATATGCGTCGAAATCATATAAGGGCGTCCGGTCGGGGGCAACGGCTTGATCTATAGTTACCGACCACGAGCGCCTGCGGCCCGAGCGAGGCGCGAAGCCGCCGAGCGAGAGCGCGCGAGAGCCTTCAGCCGCCGCTGAACGCGTAGCGTGAAGCGGCAGCGCTTGGGGGTGGGGCCCCAAGCGCACTAGAAGAAGTGGGGCCCCGCGCGCAGTGAGAAAGCCCACGGCAGTGAGGAATGAGATGACACGCACATTAATGCTTGTTGCCGTGGTTACCGCGCTCTTGCCCGGAACCGCAGCAGCGCAGCGCGGCGCGGGTCCTGCCGGCCCGCCGCAGACGAGCACGCCCGAACCGGTCAAATTCCGTTACATGGGTCCGGCGCCGGCTGGACGAATCGCATCGGTGTCAGGCATACCCGGCGATCCGAATATCTATTACTTGGGCTCCGCATCCGGAGGCGTGTGGAAGTCGACCGACGCTGGACAGACGTTCGTGCCGATCTTCGACGACCAGAACGTCTCCGCGATCGGATCGATCGCGGTTGCAGACTCGGATCCCAACATCGTGTGGGTCGGCACCGGCGAGCCGTGGGTAATTCGCTACAGCGACGTGATGGGCGACGGCGTGTACAAGTCGCTCGACGCCGGCAAGACCTGGCAGCACGCCGGCCTGGTCGAAACCGGCCGAATCTCGCGCGTCCTCGTCCACCCGACGAATCCCAACATCATTTATGTCTGCGCTCAGGGACGACTCACTGGTCCGCAGGAAGAGCGCGGAGTATTCAAGTCGACCGATGCCGGCGCAAACTGGCAGCGCGTTCTGTTTGTCGATCGCAATACCGGCTGCTCGGGGCTCGATATCGACAAATCGGATCCCAACACGCTGATTGCAGGAACGTGGCAGGTCGAACAGCACACCTGGGCGCAGTTGAGCGGCGGCCCTGGCAGCGGCGTCTACATCACGCGCGACGGCGGCGCAAAGTGGACGAAGGCGGCCACTGGCCTTCCCAAATCACCGCTCGGAAAGATTGATGTCGCGTTTGCTCCTTCAAACACGAAGCGGGTGTACGCGCTCATTCAGACAGCGGATCAGGGGTCGCTCTGGCGTTCGGAAGATTCGGGCGCGACCTGGAAGGTCGTCAGCTGGGATCGGTCTCTCATCGGCCGCGCGGGTTACTACATCAAGCTGATGGTGAACCCGCAGAACGCAGACGACGTGTTCATCGCGAACAGCAGCTTTCATCGCTCGACCGATGGCGGTGCAACGTTCAGTGGCAACGGAGGTGTAAACCCGTTTCAGGGACAGGCAAGTTGTGGCGACTGTCACGACATCTGGATCGACCCAAAGGATCCGACCAGATACATCCTCGTGGATGATGGCGGTGGGAGCATCAATAAGAAGGATGGTCCCGTTCGCATCACATTGCCGAACGGGCAGATGTATCACGTGCATGTCGACAATCGCGTACCGTACTGGATCTATAGCAATCGTCAGGACGACGGCACCATGCGCGGGCCGATGACGGTGTCGGAACAAACTGGTAACGGCCGGCTGCCCGCAGGAAGCACGATGCCGCAGCCGACCTTGGGGCGAGGGGGACGTGGAGGCGCGGCTGGTGGCGGCGGTGGCCGAGGCGGCGGCAACCAGCTGCAATGGCAGCCTGATATCGGCGGATGTGAATCTGGCTTCACCATTCCCGATCCGACCGACGCCAACATCGTGTACGCGTCGTGCTACGGCAATAAGGTGACGCGCTGGGACGCGCGCACCGGGACGGCACGATCGATCGAGCCGTGGATGATTACGCTCGACTCGCCGCCGAACGAATCGAAGTATCGGTGCCACTGGACCGCCCCGATGGCTATCGATCCATTCGATACGAAGACGGTCCTTTACGGCTGCCAGCTCATTCTGAAGACCACCGACGGCGGTCAGTCGTGGACCGAACTCAGTCCGGACCTGTCGACGAAAGATCCTTCACGCATCGTCTCGAACGGCGGCATCGTCGGCGACAACCTGGGACAGTACGCCGGCGAGGTGTTGTGGGCGATCGAGTATTCCAAGATTCAGCGCGGCCTGATCTGGGCCGGCACCAACGATGGGAAGCTTTGGTCCACCAAGGATGGCGGCGCTAACTGGGTCGACGTCACGAAGAATTTCACGGATCTGCCGCCATGGGGCACGTTTACGCAGATCTGGCCGTCAACGTTCGACCCGGGCACCGTGTATACGTCTGTCTCGTTCCATCTGATGGACGATCGGAAACCTTACATCTACAAGTCGACCGATTTCGGCGCGACCTGGACAAAGATCACCGGAAATATTCCATCCGGGCATCCGCTCGACTACATACTCTCGTTCGCTGGAAATCCGAACAAGAAGGGCATGCTTTTCGCCGGCACGGGCCGAGCCTTCTACTACTCGCTCGACGATGGATCGACGTGGGCCCGGTTCAAGGATGGGTTGCCGCCGGCGCCCGTCAGCTGGATCAGCGTCGAGCCTCGATTCCATGATGTCGTCGTGTCCACTTACGGTCGCGGCTTGTTCATCCTGCCGAATATCGGTGTGTTGGAACAGACCGGCAGCACCACACCGCAAATCACAGAAGCACGGCTGCTCGAACCGTCGGCCATCTTCCGTCAGGCGCGGAGTGTGTTCTCACAGACCGGGCGGCCGCATTTCACATTCTTCCTGCCGTCGGCGCCAACCAACCCCGTGAACTTCGAGATTCTCACGAGTAGCGGGAAGACGATTCGCAAGCAACCGGTCGTCGCGCACCAGGGATGGAACGGGATCGATTGGGATCTTCGCTACGATGCGCCGACGCTCGTCGCATTGAAGACCACACCGCCTGAGAATCCGTACATCTGGGAGGAACCGCGATTCAAGGATCGCGACACACGCACGATCACGCACTGGGGGATCACCCCTCAAACCGGCATACCCATGGCGTCGCCGGGCAAATACCAGGTACGGTTCACGATCGACGGCAAGACACTCACACAGCCGTTCGAAGTGCTGAAAGACCCGGCGATCGTGACATCGGTTGAAGATCTCACAACATCGACCGAGACGCAGGTCCGGATTCGCGACGACATCACGACCACCTCGACGATGGTGAATCAGATGGAGATCTGGCGAAAGCAGATCGAGGATCAGGCGAAGGCAAATGCCTCGAAGGCTGGGGTCGTCAAGGCGCTCACCGATCTGAACAAGAAGATTCTGGACGTCGAGTTGAAGCTGGTCTCGCGGTCGGAAATGTTGAGCGACGACAAATATTTTCCAGAAGCGTACAAGGTCTACATGAATCTGATCTGGTTGAGCGGCGGCGTCGGCATGGGTGCAAGTGATGAAGCCGGCAGCATCGATTACCGTCCGACCGACACGCAAATGAAAGTACTCGAAGTGATCGAGAAGGATCTCGCCGCCGCGGCGGCCGCGTTCGACAACCTGATCTCATCGACGATCCCGGCGTTCAACAAGTTGATGAATGGGAAGGTGCCGAAGATTGGACCGTGATGGCGGTTGGCGATCGGCGGTTGGCGGCTGGCTCTTGGCTGTCGGCTGGCCGTTCTTCGTGGCCAGGAGCCAGGAGCCAACAGCCAGGAGCCAACAGCGAACAGCCAGGGAATCGCGTTATATCTCATCGCCGTGCACCGCGAATGTCACCTCCGTCGCACGATCAGTCTAGATGAACGCGATACAATCGATCTCCACGAGCGAGTTACCCGGAATGCCGCCGGCTGCAGCAATCGTCGTCCGGACGCCGGGCTCGGGGCCGAACTTGCCGCGGAAGACCGCGTTCATCGCGTCGTAGTCCTTCAGGTCGTTCAGGTAGACGTTCACCTTCAACACTTTTTCCATCGACGAGCCGCAGGCTTCGAGGTACTCCTTCATCTGCTCGAGAACCTTCGTCGTGTGCAGAGTGATGTCGCCCGGCTGGTGGTAGCCGATGCCCGAGATGAAGACCAGGTTGCCGTACAGCACAGTGCCGTTGAAGAGGGGTGGGTTCGCCGGATCCGGCGGCTTGGCGCCGGCGGCGCGGAATATTTTCTTCACCGGCTTATCCGCGGTTCCTTGTGCCTGCGCGACCGCGGGTACGGCCACCACGGCCGCGGCCGCGACGGCAGGCGCCTTCTTCAAGAACGCTCTTCGATTCGATTTGGGCATTATCTTCCTCCTCATTGGCGCGCATCCGGCCGAACGCCGCCGCGGCCTCGCTGCGTCCCCGGCGTTGTTCCTCGTGCTGGGTTCAGCCCGTCCCATCGCCCGTCGCCGATCGGACCGTATCCCGGCGGCAGCGTGCGCCACTCTGGACGTGAAATTCCGTTGAGGTCGTACACGATCCGCCCGTCCTTCACCGTCAGCTCGCACATGAGGCGCTGGGTCGAGTCCATGCGAGCGCCGTTCATGTCGGTGAGACCGAAGCGGCCTTTCTCGAGTCTCAGAACGGCAACGTCGGCGGTGGCTCCCACGGAGAGATGACCGAGCGCGTCCTGTTTGATCTCGCGCGCGGGATTCCAGGTGGATTGCGCGACTACGCTGTCGAGCGACAGTCCCATCGCGAGGAACTTGTCCATCACGTTCAGCATGTCCTTCATGCCGGCATTCATGCTGCCGATGTGCAGATCGGTCGAGATCGAGTCGGGGATAAACCCGTCCTTCATCAACGGCATCGCGATGCGCCAGAGGAAACTGCCGCCGCCGTGGCCGACATCGAAGATGACGCCGCGCTTGCGCCCTTCGACCATGCCTGGATTCACATGGCCTGATGGATCCAGTTCTCCACGCAGACCCGAATACATGTGCGTGTAGATGTCGCCGGGTCGAAGTTTTTTCGTGACCAGTTCCGCGAGCGGACGCTCTGGCTTGTTCGTGCCGAAGTCCACCATCACCGGAATCTTCGCGATCGTTCCCGCTTCGACGGCGCGTTCAACCGGCGCCCACTCGGGCCCCGAGTAATGCGCCGATTTGACGCCGATGATCAAGCCGGGATACTTGAGCGCCATGTCGGCGGTCGGTTTCGCCTCCATGTCGTTGAGATCCTGCTCGTAGGTGCCTCCCCGCATCCCGTTGCCGACGATGTTGATGAAGGCGAGGATTCGTGTTTTGGATCGATCGATGATGCGCTGTTTGAAGTCTTCGAAATTGCGCCAGCCCGCGCACCCGGCATCCGCCACCGTCGTCACACCGACGCGAAATGTGAAGCCGTCCGGAGGGACACTGTTGTCGCCCGCGTACGAATTGCGTTCCCCAGTGCCGGTGTAGGTGTGCGTGTGAAGGTCGATGAGACCAGGCGTCACATAGAGACCACGGACGTCGACCGTCTTCAGCGCGTCTGCCGGATTGAGCATCGCTTCAACCGCGGCCACCTTGCCGTTTGCGAACGCGACATCGCGCACGGCGCTGATTTTGTTTCTTGCGTCAATGACGTGGCCGCCGCGGAGCAGCAAATCGTACTTGGGTTGCTGCTGCGCTGTGACAACAGGGACAACGGAAAGCGCCTGCGGCCCGAGCGAGGCGACGGAGTGAAGCGCGCGGAGCGCGCCGCCGAGCGAGAGCGAGCGGGGGTGGGGCCCCGCGAGCAGTGAGAAAAGCAGACAAGATACAGCCAAGAGCGCCAATCGTCGCATCGCTCAGCCCCTCCGCGCTCCGGTGCGGCGCGTGGCGGTCCACGTTGCCGCCAGATACTCGCCCATGTCCAGCGGACCGCTCATCTGATCGCCGCTCACCTTCCCGACAAACGTCAGATTGACAGAGTCACCGTGCTGCTCGCCGTATGCGCTTCGTATCCGGACGCTGTCGCCGTCGATCGTGCCGGTAATCTCGCGGGTCATGAACTCTCCCTGGTGGAATCCGCCGAGGTCGTTGCCTTTCTGCGTCAAGTGCAAGGTGTGCGCTGACGTCGTCGCGGCGTACTGGATCTTCACGTTCCATTGCCCGGTCACATCCACCATTGGCGCGGAAGGCGCATTCGTGTCGGTCTGCGCTGGCGGTTTCGACAGCACTGCGACGAGACGATCGGCGATGATCTTCTCGTCGCCGGCAGCGAGCATGTACGGCGTGACGCGGACCCCGGTCTGCGTGCCTTGCGCTCCACCGCGTGCAGCATCCAGCGTGATTCGTGGATCGCCGTCGAGCAACACGCGAGCAACCGTGTCGCCACTGATGCCGATCTTCTGCCGATCCCACAGAATCGTCAGCGATGGCGTACGATTCGACAGGCCGTTCGGCTGATTGACGTTCGTCGTCACACCGGCGATTGTGGATACGCGCTGGCCGATGTGATCGAGCCACCCAGTCCAGCGTTTCCACTCGGCTTCGTGATCCCTCTTCACCCACATCTCGACCGCCATCAGCATCCCGATCGCATCTTCCTTCCCCACCTTCAGCGACCGGGTGATGCCGTGATGCGGTGCGCTGTGGACCCACGCAGCCTTCACCAGATCCTTCCGGCCGAGCAGCAGGCCCGCGGTCTGCGGCCCGCGGATGCACTTGCCACCGCTGTAGGCAACCAGCGTCGCGCCGTTCTGGAGGTGCACGTTGGGAATGGTGAGGATCTCCGCCGCCGCGTCAACCACGATCGGAATTCCTTTGGCCTTGGCGATTGGGGCGATCGCTTTCACGTTGAGCGGGCTGTTGTCGGCGTTCGGTCCGGCAAGAATGTAGATCATTGCCGTGCGCGGACCCAACGACGCTTCGAACTCCGCGATCGTCGAGACTTCGACGACGCGGACGCCGATTGAGCGGAGAGCGGCATCGTAGACGTTCCGGGAGTGTGTCGGAATGATCGCCTCGTCCTTTGGGAACCCGCTCAGGTTGGGCAGGCGAACATGAAGATCCGGATTGCCGCCGGCGACGCATGCAGCGGTCGCGAGCGTCAATCCTGCGGAACACCCATTCGATACGAGTCCCCACTCGGCACCGGTCAGCTTCGCCAGCCTTGCACCAACCGCTTCCGACAGTTCATCAAGGTGAACGTATTTTTGCGCCGCCTGGTCCATCGCCCCGCGGACTTCCGGCAGCATCGTCGAACCGCTGATGATGGTGAACGTGCCGCGCGCGTTGATGAGCGGCCGGACGCCGATCGACTGATAGATGTCGGCGCCGAGCTTCAGCGCGTTCGCCCCTGTCGGCCCCGCGATTGCCGGCGCTGCTGCGGGTGGTGACTGCACCGCACCTTTCAACACCGCAGGAAATGCGAGCAGGCTCCCCAGCGCTCCGCCACGGCGGAACAACTCACGGCGGGTAATGGAGGAATGGCTCATCGCGGTCGGGCTCCTTGTGCGAGCGCGGAGGTAACGGAGAACACGGAACGAGCTTTAACACGGAGACACGAAGCCACGGAATTCAAGACATAATCAAAAACTCCGTGACTCCCTGTCTTCGTGTTGAGATCTTGGGCCGCGTCCTCCGTCTCCTCCGTTACTTCCAGTTAGCGGAGTGTAAATCGCTGCTGTTTCGTCGTAACCATGGCGCACCCTCGGTCCGGAGTCAAGTGATGACCGACGGGACGACGAGCTCATTTTTCTGCAAATATCAGCTCTCCGAACTTCTCGAATTCATGAAAACTCGGTCCGACGCGTGCCCAGTCCCATTGCGTGGACTTGCCATCGTCATGGTCCATACGATAGAAGTTCGCGCGCCACTTCGTTCCCGCCTTCGGTGGCACGTTCTGCAAGGGACGCAAGAGCGCGTATGGGATGAAGAACTCCGCGCGCCAACCCTGGATCGCCGCGTTCGATTCTTTCGCGCCACCGACAACGCTCGTCGCCGTCCGCGTCTTGCGATCCTTTTCGTAATCCCACGGCCGCCAGCCAAGAAACTGTCCGCCGAAATTCGGAATCAGAATCGGCAGCTCGCGGTTCAGCGGTGAGATCTCGTATTCGAAGTACACCGGATAGCGTTCGTCGGTCCAGAGGAATACTTCGAACACGTCCTCCGTCCACAGATGCGCGAAGTCCTGAGTCAGCGTCGCCGTCAGCTTGCGATCGGTGGCGTCCATCAGGAAGTACATGCCGGTCGTCGAGTAGAGGGCCTTGAACCGCGAATCGTACGGATGGCCGTCAGCTTGCCGGCGCTGTAATGGCGTCCAGTCGACAGCCTTCCAGGCGGCATTATCGCCGGCACCATTTACCTGGAAGTCGTCAGTAGGTTTTACGGAGAGCTGAGGACGCGGCGAGGGTTGTGTCTGCACTGGATCATGATAGCCATTCGATGGCGACGCGAGGTATGAGACGGCAAGGCAGAACCACAACGCTGCGCGGGTCATGCTGATCTCCTCGTAGGGCGCCACAATTCAGAAACATGCCGGCGGATTATATCGTGTCCTCGATTGGACGTGCGGCAACGGGCTTGTGCAGATTCATCCAAGGCGTCACCGCAAAACGCCTGAATACCGGTCGCTCGCGTCGTTTTCCTTGACTCATGCTCGGGGCTGCGACATCGTTACGGGATTCTGCATTGGGAGGGAAAACAATAATGAGGATGTCGCGAGTCGCTCTGTCGATTGCGCTGACGGTGCTGGCGACCGCCTGCCTGCCGGCGACGATCTTCGGACAAACCTACACGGCCACAGTGACAGGCACAGTGGTCGACGCCGGCGGCGCTGCCGTCCCGAAAGTCAAGGTCGTCGCGGTGAATCAGGCGACGAAACTGGAAAACACGGCAGAAACGAGCGACGCGGGGGTGTACCGGATCCCGTTTCTGCCCATCGGCAGCTACGTGGTCAGCGCCGAATTGGCGGGGTTCAAAAAGGTCATTTCGGACGTCATCCAGCTCGAAGTGAATCAGACGGCACGAGTCGATCTGAAACTCGAGATCGGCGCCGTCACCGACGAAGTCACGGTCACCGGCACGTCGCCCGTTCTGCAAACCGAAAACCCGACAGTCGGCACCGTCATTTCAGGCAACACGACTGTCGGTCTGCCGCTGAACGGGCGGAATTTTCAGCAGCTCACGTTGCTGATCCCGGGAAGCATCACGCCGAACCCGGGTGGGTTCACCGGACCGGGCCTCCAGGGTGGACAGGGACGTCCGTTCGTGAACGGTAACCGCGAGCAGGGAAACGCGTTCCTGCTCGACGGGATTTCGGTCGACGAGACCATCGACAACCGGATCGGCTACAAGCCGAACATCGACGCGCTCGCGGAGTTCAAGATCGAGACCAGCAATTCGTCGGCGGAATTCGGGAATGTGACCGGCGCCACCGTGAACGCCACGTTGAAGTCCGGGACGAACGATCTGCACGGGAACGCTTTCGAGTTCATTCGCAATGACGCGCTCGATGCGAACTCCTGGGCGAACAACCGCAACAACGCGGCGAAGAACCACCTCGAGCAAAATATCTTTGGCGGCACACTTGGTGGGCCGATAGTTCAGAATCGGATTTTCTTCTTCACCGACTATCAGGGCGTACGTCAGGAGACCGGCGGGACCGCCCTGCGAACTCTGGCACCGGCCGAGTGGCGCACCGGCGATTTGTCGAGCATTACGACACCGATTATCGATCCGGTGACGGGCGTGCAGTTTCCTGGCAATCGCATTCCCGCGGACCGCATCGTCAATCCCGTCGCGAGAAACCTGTTCGCCAACCAGTCGCTCTATCCACTCCCGACGCGTGCGGGCACGACGAATATTCCCAACAACTACACGTCGACCACCCAGGACGAGCTCAAGGGTGACCAGTTCGACGTCCGGATCGATGCGCGGCTGTCAGATTCGAACAACTTTTCCGGCCGATACTCCTTTGCAAACTTCAACGCGAACGGCATTAAGGGTGCGCTGCCGGTTCAGCTCACGGGCAAGAGCCACAACCGTCCTCAGAACATCGGCCTCAACTGGACGCGTATCATCAGCCCCACGATCGTCAACGAGGCGCGCGTCGGATTCAACCGTGCCGTGTTCATCACTGATGTGCTCGATTGGAGCGGCCTTGGCAACGGCAATGCGAGCCTCGGTATCGCAGGCACTCAAGCCCATGACGGGTTGAGCTCGATCGCCCTGGGAAGCGGCCTCACGACAATCGGCAGCACCGCCGTGGTCGAGGACAACGTTACCAATACGTTTCAGTACGGCGACACCGTGACGATTAACCAGGGCAGCCACTTGATGAAGATGGGCGGGCAGTGGCTGCGGTACCAGCAGAATCGTTTCTACCCCGGCAACAACGGCCTCCTCGGCCTGTTCGAATACAGCGGGGCCTTCACGGGCGCCGGGTTTGCGGACTTCCTGCTCGATCTGGCGAGCCGCAAGGGAGTCGGCAGCCAGACTGGCACCTGGGGACATCGGCAGAACCGGATCGGGTTGTTCTTCCAGGACGACTTCAAGATGAAGTCGAACCTCACGCTGAACCTCGGGATCAGGTGGGAGTACACTTCGCCGGTCGTCGAAGTGCACGATCGACAATCGAACTTCGACATCACGACGGGTAAGCAGCTGTTCGCCGGAAAAGATGGCAACAGTCGCGCGCTCTACGACCCGTACTACAGTGGGTTCGAGCCGCGCGTCGGATTCGCGTGGACCCCGAACACGTTCGATAACAAGCTCGTCGTCCGCGCCGGGTATGGGATTACCCAATACATGGAGGGGACCGGATCGAACCTGCGGCTCCCGCTGAACGCGCCGTTCTTCGCCGAGGCCGATACCACCTACGACCGATCGTCGGGACCTGGCTCGATAGCGAAGGGCTTTACCGACCTCCTCGCGACCGGCCAGATATTTGGGCAGATCCGCGTGTGGAACCCCGATCTTCGGCCGCAGTTTACGCAGCAGTACAACCTCACGTTCGAATACCAGCTCACTCCGCGCAGCACCGTGACCCTCGGATATGTTGGCCACAACGCTACACATCTCGTGGCACCAACCGACTGGAACCAGCCGTTGCCTGGCACCGGACCGGCATCGACCTGGCTGCCATTGCAGCAGCGACGGCCGTTGTACTCCGTGTATCCACTGGTGACCCAAATCAGCGGTACCGATTCGTGGGCGGTCAGCAATTACAATGCACTCCAGGCGGGCGCCCGGCGGCGTCTCACCGACGGCCTCGAGTTCCTTGCTTCCTACACGTGGAGCAAGACGATGACCGACAACCTCGGGTACTACGGCAGCGGGGGCGTGGCGGCGCAGGGGGCGTACTCCGGCAACAATTACAACCGGCACGGATACAACTACGGTCCAGCCTTCTTCGACGCCACACACAACATCACGACGTCCGCGATCTACGAACTGCCGTACGGCCGGGGCCGCGCCAACGCGGGTTGGAACGGCCTCGCGGACGCCGTACTCGGTGGATGGAATGTCAGCGGCATCGTCTACTGGCACACCGGATTTCCGATTACCGTGACCGCAACCGATGTCTCGTTGCAAGGTCCCCGCGGCGTTGCCCGACCCAACCGGATTGGGGACGGCAAGCCCGCCAACCAGACGATCGATCACTGGCTCGATGAGACGGCGTTCACCATGCCGGCTCAGGGCACCTTCGGCGACGCCGGCGTCGGGATCGTGCGCGCGCCGGAGTACTTCAACCTGGATGTGTCGCTCGGCAAGAAGTTCCAGCTCGGGGGCAGCAAGTATGTGGACTTCCGCGCGGAGTTCTTCAACTTCCTGAACCATCCGAGCTTCAATCCACCGGCGGTGAACTTCAGCGCGCCGAACACCTTCGGCCGGATTACGAGCACCATCAGCCCGCCGCGGAATCTCGAGTTCGCGTTGAAGTTCTACTTCTGAAACGCGGCTTCGTCC
>DASTVZ010000026.1:0-2825 GCA_035758845.1 Vicinamibacterales bacterium | reverse complement strand
GCGGCGCACCAGCGTCCACGCGCCGAAGATCTCGGCGCGATCGGCCAAGCCGAAGGCAAACGTCAGCGGCCAGTCCGACACGTCGGTGAACCCCTGATCACGATCGAAGTTCACCCGGTACGCGCTCAGCGACCACTTCTTCGCCGGGACAATCTCGCCCGTCGGGACGAACCACAACCCGGTATCGCCGTTGACCGTGGTGGTCGCCGGACGGGTCTCAACGTCGCCCGACACCGTGGGCTGTGTGGAGGAGCCCGATTGCTGGGCTCCCGCTGTCGACGTTGTGGGAGTCCCGCTGGACTGTTGCGACTGACTGCTGCTCGATGTCGAACTCTGAGCAAAAGCGTTCGATGCAACAGTCAGCGCAATCAGCAGCAGAATCGCTTCGCGTTTCGCCATAGGGACAGGTCTCCTCCGATGGTCGGTGTCTGCTACTGCTGACCGTCGAACGACGTCGGACTTTCGGACGCGTCGCCGGTTTCAGCAGCAGGCATTGCGGGGGACGCATCGGCGTCGACGAGACGTCCGCGTCCGCCGCGACTGATCTGCCCGCCCTTGCGGCCGGCGGATCGAGCTTCTTCCGAAGTCCATTCGTGCGCGGTTCCTTTCTGGTGCGCAGCGCGGCCGCCCTTGCTTGCGATCTCACGCTGCTTCTCCGGCGTCATTGACGCGAAGCCGCGGCGTTCCTTGCGTTCACCCGAGGTTCGAGCGTTTGCAGCGTCATTCATGTTCAACTCTCAATGAAGCCGTCCTGTCGCTGGCCCCGCACAACGTAAGGAGCCCGATTAGGTTCCGCAGGTGGATCCTGGACAGGCGCGGGTTTTGGTTCATCCGTGGGAGTTTCGGGCGCTTTCTCAGGCGGTTCCTGTGGCCTCGGGCGCTCGTCGTCGTGCGGCATTGTTAAATGACTCTCCACGGACTCTTCCTGACGTCCGCCCGAGAATCAAAGGCTGTGCCACGAAACCCACCGTCGAATGGTTTCGAGGCATCGCTAAGTTACTGACTTTCGCGGAGATACCGAATGAAGCGTCGACCGCATTTGTGCCAGTGGAGTAAATCCCTACACGCCTGACTACACATGAGGCAGTTCGCCTCCGCGGCATCTCTGAGTCGACCGACGCTGATAGAATCAGCGTTATGACTCCGAGCAATTCACCGCAGCCTCCTTCACCGTCAACGAGCATGACCGGCCGAAAGGTTTTCTGTCAGAAATTTCAGAAAGAAATGCTCGGTCTCGACGCCCCGCCCTGGCCAGGGGAGCTGGGAGAGCGGATCTACGAAAATATTTCCGCGGAAGCGTGGAAATTGTGGGAAGAACGGATGAAGATGATTCTGAATGAGTACCGCCTGATGCCATGGCAGAAAGAGGCGCAGGAGCTCGTGAAGAAGCACATGGAGGATTTTTTCTTCGGCGAGGGCGCGGCGCTGCCTCCGGGGTATGTGCCCCAACAGGCGAAGTAGCCTCGCCCATCATGGCGCGGCCTGACCAACCCCCGCTAGAGCCACGGTGGTCCGCCGAAGCCTCGGCGAAGGCGGAAGACCGCGCCTACATCACCTCAATCGGCGCGGCGATATCGAACCGTAATCGCGCGTGCGCTGCGTTGAGCGATCGAATTACGTGATCCGGCTCCGATCCTCGCGCGAAAATGAATCCGAGATAGCTGCCTGCCTCCGGTAACGGCTCCAGCAGTTGATCGGCCTTGGCGGTGATCTGGACTTCCTCGATGCCGGCAACCGCAGACGCCTCGTCGATTCCGTGCACACATTTGAGCGTTCCGCAGCGTGGAATGGGGATCATCATGACGCCCGCGGCGCGGGTCTCGCGAGTCGCGGCGGAGATGTCCTGTCCTACAGCATGGCGAAGCAGGACGTCTTCCAGGCTCGCCGTCGGCATCCCGGGTATACCCTCGAAGCGAAGCACCTTCGAGCACAACCCGCCGATCGGACGCGCCGCCATCTCGAGAATGTAGATCGCGTCAGGCGCCACTCGACATTCCGCATGGAAAGGGCCGTTTTGCAGTCCGAGCGCGGCGCCTGCACGCGCCACCTGGGCGACAACTGCCGCTTGCGTCGCGCGATCGAGCGTCGACGGAGTCACGTAAATCGTTTCCTCGAAGAACGGTCCATCGAGTGGATCGGGTTTGTCGAAGATCGCAAACGTCTCCACGGTCCCCGACGTCATCACACCTTCGATTGCAAATTCGCGCCCGCTGATGAAGCCCTCGATCAAGATCCTGTCTTCGAGACCACTGCGGATCGCCCGGACGTCCTTTCGCGAAAGCAGCGCGCGGAGTCTCGAGCTCGCGGAGTCGAGTTCCCTCGCCGTGTTCGCGCGGATCACTCCTCGGCTGCCCGACAGGCCGATCGGTTTGATGACGCATGGGTACTGCACGCGCAAATCGACCGAGACGCGAGCGTCGCTGCTCGTTTCGAAGAACCACGGAACAGGCAGGCCCGCGCGCGCCAGCGCCCGTTTGAACAGACTCTTGTTCACGCTCGCGGCGGCGGCCGCTGGCTGATTCCCGCGCAGTCCCAGCGCCTGCGCGGTGCGGGCGGCAAGGACGACGGGCCGGTCGCCGACAGCGATAACGCCGTCGAGCGGGCGCGATCGTGATGCCTCGACGATTGCGTCGAGTGAAGCGTCCTCCTCATGAAAGCGAACCGCCACCGCATGGTCGCGCCATGGATCGTCGAGTTGATGGCAACGATCGGTCGCGAACATCAATTCGATTCCGGCGCGATGGGCCGCGTCGCCGAACGAGCGAAGCTGGTAGCCGGTCGTCGTCGACAGAATGAGCACACGTGACATGTTTCGACTTGAATCA
>DASTVZ010000268.1:0-34877 GCA_035758845.1 Vicinamibacterales bacterium | reverse complement strand
GATCGGGCGCGTGCGCTGGCCGAGGAAGCGGTGCGCGCCCGGGACGAATTCCTCACGACGCTGTCGCACGAGATCCGCACGCCGCTGAACGCCGTCCTCGGATGGACGAGAATTCTGCTCGCGCGTCCCGCCGGAGCCGAGATGCTGGCGCGGGCGCTCGAGGTCATCGATCGGAATGCGCTGGCGCAAGTCCGCCTCATCGACGACCTGCTCGACACCGCACGAATCATCAGCGGTAAGTTGCGGCTGGACGCCCAACCGGTCGACCTGTCGCGCGCGGTTCTTGCCGCTATTGACGTCGTGCAGCCGACCGCCGCCGCGAAGGACGTGACCATTCAATACGAGATCGGGACCGAACCTCTGACGATGCGTGGCGATCCCGATCGTCTGCAGCAAATTGTGTGGAACCTCCTCGCGAATGCCGTGAAGTTCACGCCGCCCGGCGGCCGGGTGACGGTCGCTGTTACGCAGAGCGCCTCTGAACTGACTCTGACGGTGGCTGATAACGGCGAAGGGATTGCGCCGGAGTTCCTGCCCCTGGTGTTTGAACGTTTTCGTCAGGCGGATCCGTCGGCGACGCGCCGCCACAGCGGTCTCGGTATCGGTCTCTCCCTGGTTCGACAGCTCGTGGAGCTGCATGGTGGACGGATCGCCGTGGCCAGCGACTTCGGCGCCGGTTCGGTATTCACGGTAACGTTCCCCGCACGGCCGGAGTTCGCTGAAGATTTCGCCTCAGTGATCGAGGCCTCGAGCGAACTGGCCGGGTTGCGCGTCCTTGTCGTTGACGAGGCGACTGAGGGACGCGAGATGCTGACGATCGCGTTGGAACAGCACGGGGCGCGGGTGACGGCCGTCGCGAGCGCGTCCGAAGCGCTGGCGATGCTGGACGGCACGCCGAGATTGGAACTTCCGCACGCGATCGTCGCGGACGTTCGAGAAGGCGGGGATGTCGCACTGGCCCTCGGCCCGGCGCTCGGCAGGCGAACGGCGGCACGCGGTGGCGCAATTCCCTGCGTTGGCGTCACCACGTTCGATAGCCCACAGGTGAAGCGGCGAGTACTGGCCGCGGGGTTTCATGCGCACATGGTCAAGCCGTTGTTACCTGCGACAATGGCGGCGGTCGTTCGCAGTCTCGTCCGGTCCGACTGAGCGACCGAAAACAGGAGAAACTGGAGAAACGAGAGAAAATTCTTTGGCTCCCGTTTCTCCCGTTGCTCCTGTTTGCTTTTAGACGGTGAAGCGTCGGTGAATGCGTTTCAGAGCGAGCCCGTGAGCGTTTCAGGGGCGAGTTCTACATTCAATAAATCTCCAATTCGCTCAACCGTGATGTCCGCAGGCGGATAGCTCCTAAGCACCTCGGGATCGTGCGCATAATGCCCCTGCTTCGGAAAGACGGTCGTCACCCGGTTTCCCCACCATGATTTGAATGCCGCCAGCAAGCGGAGTTTGTCGTCCACCATGACGTAGTGATCCGCGGGGAACCTTCGTTCAACGTCTTCGAGTTCGAGCTCCTTGTGCACGTAAATGAGCACGCGTCCATCGACCGCCTCCTGAAGCCCCGACCGTTCAATCTTGCGCGGCTGGAAGACGATGTCGCCGTCGCTGAGAATCACTGCCGGGCCCCATGCCTTCAGACGGTCGATGACGTCCAGTGAATTCGGGAACAGACGATTGGCGAACGGATAGTTAATGAGAAACGACGACGCTTTCAGGATGCTCAAATCGTGCGGCCTCGCGGCGCGATAGGCCTGGAGCGCTCCGAGATAGTCCGCGTAGCCCAGCTCATCGCGCAGCTTGTTGAAGAACGTCCAGTAGTGCTGCTGCATGTCCTGACCGACGGTCCGATCCAGATGGCGCATGAGATCGGCCACGACGCGGTCGTTGTCGAGGAGGGTGTTGTCGACATCAAGCAGGTACACAACATGTGACGGCATGTCTCAACAGTAACAAGGTTCTCCAGGGTTCTGCGAGGTGCTGTTCGCCGGGGTTCTATGTGAACTGAACCCGGAAGAACCCAGTAGAACCTTGAGGAACCCAATAGAACCCGAAGTATGATGACGCGGACCGGAGACGAACCGATGCCGAACGTGTTGACTTCTCGGATCTGGATCGGAACCGCCGCACTTGGGCTTGCGGCGACCGTGACGATTATCAGCGCTCAAGGTCCGCCACCGGCGCCCCCACCAGTTCCTGGCGGACGTGGCGGACAACAGACGACACCCCCTCCCGCCGGCGGCGGACGCGCCCGCGGAGGCGTGATGGGTGCGGGCCCTGCCGATGCGCCATTTGTCGACTCTGCCCTTGCCGACAAAGGAAAGTCGACCTGGGCTGCCGAATGCATTACCTGCCATGGCACCCAGGCGCGTGGGACCGACAACGGTCCGAACCTGACGCGGTCGCTCGTCGTGCTGCGCGATCGGTACGGCAGCGAGCTCGGACCATTTCTGAAAAAGGGTCACAAGATGCAAAGCGGCGGATCTGCCGCGGCGCTCACCGACGATCAAATCGTGAACCTCGCGCATTTCCTGCGGCAGCGGGTCAACGATTCGTTCCGCGGCTCACCGCTCTTCCAGGCGCAGAACGTGCTCACCGGTGATGCGAAGGCAGGAGGGGCGTACTTCAACGGCGAAGGCAAGTGCGCGACCTGCCATACCGCGACGTCGCTGAATCTCGCCGGGATCGGCGGTCGTCTGGAGCCGATCGACATTCAGCAGCGATTTCTTTTCCCGGGCGGCGGCGGGCGCGGTCGAGGCCGCGGCGGTCCGGTGTCAACGGCCAGTGCGGTGAAAGTAACAGTCACGCCTGCGTCTGGCGATTCCGTCACCGGTGCGCTGCTGCAGATGGACGACTTCAACGTCTCGTTACGCGACGCCGCCGGCGCGTATCGAACGTTCAAGCGTGGGCCGGGAGTCAAGGTTGTCAAGGACGACCCGCTTGCCACGCACCATGCGCTGCTCGACACAATCACCGACAAGCAAATGCACGATGTCGTCGCATATCTGGAGACCTTGAAATGAAACGCGTGACGTTCCTTGCCTGTGCTCTCGTGTGCGCCACCGGCCTGCTCGTGGGCGCGCAAACGGGTCTCGATCCCGCGAAACTTCTCAATCCCGGTACGGACTCGTGGCCGAGCTACAACGGCGATTACACGGGCCGCCGCTTCAGCACGTTGACCAAGATCAACGACGGCAATGTCGGTTCGCTCAGCCTGGGGTGGGTGTATCGCTTGAACCCCGGCGCAGGCGGTAATCCAGGCAGCATCAAGGGAACGCCGCTGCAGGTGAACGGCGTCATCTATCTCACGGCTCCGGACCATGTCTGGGCTCTCGACGCTCGCACCGGCCGTGAGATCTGGCACTTCATATGGCAGTCGAAAGGAGGCATTCACATCGGGAATCGTGGCGCGGCGATCTACCGCGACTGGCTGTACTTCGAAACGCCGGACTGCCATCTCGTGTCGCTGAACATCAAGGACGGATCCGAACGGTGGCGCAAGTCGATCTGCGATCTCGACCAGTTCTATTACGGATCGGTCGCGCCGATCATCGTGAAGAACATGGTGATGGTCGGTGTCAGCGGCGACGACCTCGATGTGCCGGGATACGCACAGGCGCACGATCTCGAGACCGGCGAAATGAAGTGGCGCTGGTATGTCGTGCCGCAAAAAAAGGGGGAGCCTGGATCGGAAAGCTGGCCGAACGAAGACGCGATGAAGCATGGCGGCGGCATGACCTGGCAGCCCTACACCTACGATCCCGAGCTGAATCAGATGTATATAACCACCGGCAATCCACAGCCGGTGATTGCGCACGCGAATCGCGCCGGCGCGAACCTGTTCACCGCGTCGATCGTGTCGCTCAATCCCGATACCGGCAAGATGAACTGGTACTTCCAGTCGTCGCCGCATGACACGCACGACTGGGACTCGACCCAAACCGCGGTGATCTTCGACGGCCAGATCAACGGGCAGACGCGAAAGCTCATCGCGCAGGCGGCGCGCAACGGACATTTCTTCGTCCTCGATCGCACAAACGGGCAAGCGATCGTCTCAGCGGAGTATGTGAAGACGAACTGGTCCTCCGGCTACGACGAGAAGGGGCAGCCGGTGCCGAACCCGAAAAAGCATCCGCAGATCGACGGCGCGCTGGTGTCGCCAAACCAGGGTGGCGCAGCCAACTGGCCGCCGCCGACGTTCAGCCCGCAGACCGGGCTCTTCTACGTCAACGCGTCGCGCGCGTATAGCGTCTATTACATCTACGACCCGAGCGATAACCCGATGGGATGGGGAGGGACCGATCGCGGAGGCTGGGGTGAAGCGATGCTGCAGGCCATCGACTACAAGACTGGAAAGATCAAATGGAGCCACAAGTGGGAAGGCGGAGCGCGCGCCGGCCTTCTCAGCACCGCGGGGAATCTTGTCTTCAGCGGCGGTGCATCTAGCGACCTCGTCGCGCTGAATGCCACGACCGGCGACGCGCTCTGGCACGCCGGGCTCAATGCCTCGGTGAGCAACGGCGCAATCACCTACGAGCTCGACGGAAGTCAGTATGTGATCGTCGGCGCAGGCGATATGTTGTGGGCGTTCGTGATGAACGAGCGACAGCCCGCACGCCGCTAGTACGCTTCAGCTGTTAGAGTTGGTTGGCGCAACGTCGAGCTCATGCAGTAAATGGACTTCGACTTCAGAAACGGTCGAGCTCCAGGGGGAGACAGGGATATCCAAACGCTTGAACAGCCCATGACGGCGAGGGTTGTCGATAGGCAGCGCACTCCTCAACACCCGCTCGACGACGTCTATGTATGTCCGTCGGCGGTCCAACGTACGTTGGAAGTCGACCTTTCGGCGCTCGAAAAAGGTCATAAGAGTGCAGGCTGCACACCCTGTGCCTGTCATGGTTGAGGTAGCTCGGGTGCAGAGGGGATCCATTGTTCGGGATCCCGGGATCCGTTAATCAAATGGATGGGAATCACATGAGTGACCAATTCCAGCGTGGGCCGGAGCGGCGGAGAGTACCGCGCGGCGGGCGTCGCGCAACTGACGTCGCGGGGTTCGCGCCCCTCGTATTATTGCTCGGTCGAGGCGAGAGCGTCGTCGCGCAGGCCGAGGCCGTGCTCGCGCGATTGAAGTTCGCCGTCACGACAACAGGAACGGTGGAAGAAGCACTCCGCATCATGGAGGGCATTCGGCCGGACGTCGTGGTGGCGGAGCCCGAGGGCGCTTCGCGACTTCGCCTCGAGTGGCCAGAACATATCCCTGTCGTCGAGATGAACGGCGAGATGCGCACCAACCCCGAAGCACTCGTCGAAGCGATTCGTCGGGCAATCCGCGCCAACCAGGTCGCAGAATTTCCTAACCGGATCGTATAGCACCCGAAGGCTCTGGTGGCCTGAGAGGATCTCCCTCCGCTGGTGTCTTTAACAGGTAGAGTCCAACCTGTGGCAGACGCTGATGTCCTCTTCACTGCACACCGGGAAGGCATCTTTCGCTATCTGTGCCGAATCGTTGGTAGCGAAGATGCCCGCGAGCTGACGCAGGAGGTCTTCCTGCGGGTGACACGTACAACCGCACCGCAGACCGATGAAGGCGGCCGCCGTGCCTGGCTCTTTCGCATCGCCCGCAATCTCGCGCTGAACCATGTGCGCGACGACCGACGACGGGGTGAGACGGTCGAGATAACTGGCGACCCGGCGTTGCCGCCCACACAAACGCTGGCACTCGCTCTTCGTGAAGCCCTCGATCGTTTGAGCCCCGTCGATCGGGACGTGTTCCTCATGCGAGAGGCTGGCGGGCTCACCTACGACGAGATTTCGTTCGCGTGCCAGTTGACGCCCGACGCCGTCAGGTCACGGCTCCACCGAGCCCGGCAGCAACTGCGCGACACCCTGAGAACCAGCCCGACGGCCGTCCGGATTCGCCGTGGAGATGAGTGATGACAAGGGATGAGAGGCGCGCGCGCGCCGAACTGAACGAGAAATCGTGCATCGTCGTGGCCGCACTCGCCGACGGCGAACCGATCGATCCCGCGGCGCTGAAAGAGGCGCTCGACGATCCGGGGGTGCGGGGCTACCTCGTTGATCTGATTGCCTTGAGGCAATCGGTCGGCATGATGTCGGCACTGCCCCCAGTGCAGTGGCGCGGACGTCGTTCGTTCCTATCGCGCGCTGGATGGATGGCTGCTGCCGCCGCTGTCGCGATGAGCCTCGCCGGTGGATACGTCGCGGGTCAGCGAACCGTGCAAGGGTCGGCGGCGCCGAGCGTAGAAACGTTTGTCGACTTCAGCGGAAGCGCGTCAGCGCCAAAACCAACCCGGGTCGTGCCGCTCCTCCCTGGCGTGAACTGGACAGAGAAAGTGGAAGGGCAGTGAAATGATCATCCCACTCGCGCTGATGATGGCCGCCGCGCAGGCGGCAAGTGGTGCGCCGTCGAAACCCGCCGGCACGCCAGTACTTCAGGTCGGTGTGTTTTCGATTGGACCGGATGGGAAGCAACAAGCAGCGGCTTACGAAACATCACTGGCGACGGAATCCGTTCAGTACATAGCAGGCTGTGCTATCGGTGGTGGGAATCGCCCCGTTCCTGAACGGGCCACCGATGCATGGAGAGTTTCGGGCAAGGTCGAGAGAATGACCGACGATGAGGCAGTGGTGCGCGTGGACTGGCAGCGCATTCGGAATGCCGGAGTCGGAACAACCTCGCCGGGCGGTTCGATTCAGTTGACGCTTCATCCCGGCGATCGAGTGCCGCTCGATTCCGCCACGCCGGATCCAACTGTCGATTGTGGTGCCAGAACGGTGAGCTTCGAGGCCAGGTTCGAGCCTCGACCGGGGTGGATGGTGGGTCGAGGTGGTGGACTGCGCGTCTCACCTGAGGTGACCGTCATGCACAATGGTTCTACCGCTATTGGTGGGGCCGGTAGGGTAGGAGCCGGCGCCGGTCAAGGTGTGGGCGTCGGCGGAAGCGGTCGCGCGGCTCGCGCTGAAGCCGGTTCCTCATCAAGCAGCGAAGCCGATGCGGTTGTGTCTTCGCGCGCCGTTCACGTTCCAAAGCCTTCGGTTCAAGGCAACGATGAGATTCGCGAATACGACGCCGATTTGTGGCTTGTCAGGACGGACAAGGCGCATCCGGAAAAGCCGGATTTCAACCTGCAGGGGCTCATTCTGCAAAAGGTTCGTGGGATCGCGGAGTTCGCCTTCTCGCCATTCACTTTAGACACGTCCGCCGGGCCTCTCAATGTACAGATTACGGGCTCGGTGCGCGTCACCACTGAACTTGGACCGCAACTCATATTTGCGACGACACGCACGGTCCGATACTCGTCGGTAGGTCCTGGTCGAGGTGCCACCAGTACTGCGAGCGGGAGCAGCATTACGACCAACCCGATGCCTGGGCCCGACGAAGTGCTGTCGTTCGAGCTGCCGCCGATTCGCGTGCCGAATAGCAGTGCGACGGTGCCGGATCAGTATTCGGTGAGGGTGAGAATTCGGTGAATTCTCTGCTTCCTCAATCGCCCCCGTTTATCTCCAGCGCACATGCTTGCATCAGTCCGCGCATGTCTTCAGGCACGGGCGCCTCGATTGCAAATCGCTGCATCGTGATCGGGTGCACGAATGCAAGCCGCCGTGCGTGCAACGCTTGCCGTGGGAATGCCTGGAGTGCTTGCGAGAGCGCTGGATCGATGATTCGCGACCACCCGAGCTCGCCGTAGACCGGGTCGCCCACGATTGGCCATCCGCGCGCGGCAAGATGCGCGCGGATCTGATGGGTACGGCCGGTGCCTAACCGGCACCGGAGAAGCGCAACACCAATCCGCGGCGCGGGCACCTGTGCGAGGCGCTCGAAATGGGTGACGCTCGGTGCGCCGATACCCTCTGATGCGATGACTCGCCGACGATCGCTCGGATCCCGGCGCAGACATAAGTCGATCTTCCCTCGATCTGCGCGGACGCGGCCGTACACGACCGCGAGGTAGTCCTTCTCGGCACGGCCCATCGTGCGTTGAAGCTTCGCGTGCGATGCTGCGCTCTTCGCGACCAGCACGGCGCCCGACGTCAACTTATCGAGCCGACCAACAATGGAGGGACGATCGGGTAACCGCCATTCGCGCGCGTGCCACGCGAGCGCGTTCATCAGAGTTCCATCTGGTTGCGCGTGCGTCGGATGGACGACGACGCCTGCGGGCTTGTTCAGGACAAGCAGATGATCGTCCTCGACAAGGATGTCGAGAGATGCGAATTGAGGCTCGAGCGGGCGGTGCAGCTGAACTGCCCTATCGGGAATGTCGACCGTCAGCACGTCGCCGGCCGCGACTCGCGCCGCGGCACGGCGAACGGTCTGCCCGTTGATGCTGACGGTTCCTTGGTCGATCCACGACTGCACCCGGGTGCGCGTTGCCGTCTCGAGGTTCGCCAGATGCCTGCGAAGCACGAGATCCAGCCGCGTGCCGTTGTCGCCGCGATCGCTCAGGAATGTGCGGATCCCCATTCGACGTCTATGGTATCCGCTTCAGATCCGGGGGGCTCCGCCCCCGCGGACCCCCCACGCCTTCGCTCGCAGGGCCCCAACGCCCCGCTCCGCTCCGGCGGGCGCGCCCGTGGCGCGCCTAGGTGATTCGTTGTCTAGCGAGTGTCCTCCCCCAAAACTATTGTAGATTCTGGCCGATCGGATCCCGGAAACCGGATCCCGGTTCGTGATTCTATCCCTGCATCCCACTGCGCCGCGCGCGGGCGGCGGGGGACGCGACGTTGGCCGTCTCGGTTTCGCGAGGGCCGGTCGCACGCTGACGCAGTTTGCGCTCTTCCTGGAGCGCGAGGTTCAGGCGTTCCGCGAGGCTGCCGAACGCGAGGGCGGCGCGCCGAAGCGCAGCGTTCTCCTCGGTGAGCCGGGCGAGTTCCTCGCGGCAGCGCGAACAGTCATCAGCCATAAAGACAGTCCTTTTCGAAGCTCGCGGACGTTCGAACGTGATGACATCCATACCGGTCATAACGAGTGCCGCCACGGAACCGTACTTACGAGGTTCCGGGCGCACCTTCGCGCGCCAAACATCCGGCGATGGTGTCTTTCGCTGTCAGCGGACGTATATCAATTGCAATGCCGAGGTAGACTTTGAGGAAATGCTGAGGTTTTCCGCAGCTGGCTTCCGACTGTTGTTCCAGAAGTGAACATCCCCATGTTCTATGTTGTCACACTTTGAACAGTTGGTGAGGCATGTCTGGTTCCAGTGCTAAACACCAGCTTCATTGTCGAGTACCGAATACGACAATCAAGGCGGCGCCAGCCGCCATCACGATCGATCCAATCAGGCGTTCGCCGATGTTGGTTTCCGCAAAAAAGCGACGGCCGAGTAACACGGTGACGATCGTCGACAACTGAAAGAGCGCGAGCGAGTACCCGACCTGCAGGTCGCGGAATGTGAGCACCGTCGCCAGTTGCATGGCGCCGGTCGCGAGGGCGAGACGCACAAAGGTGACGAACGCCGATTTCACTGCGGCCAATTGGCCTGCCAGTTCCCGTCGTAGTGAGAGCAACGTCCAGGCCAGTGCGATCGCAAATCCGAGGACCGACCAGAGCACGAAGACGATCGCCGGCGATGACAGTACAATCGCGCGCTTTAGGAAGAGCGCCTCGGTCGCGGACAAAAAGAGTGCGGCGAAACGAAGCTGAACGCCGCGCCCGCTGACGAAACGCACGAACGCGTTACTTAACGGCTGATTGACCTTCCTGTCGATCACGAAATAGCTGCCCGCGACAATAAGCAGCACGCCAAGAAGTCCAATCGGTGTCGGCCGCTCGCCAACGAGAAAAACTCCGAGACCCAGGCTCACGACTGATTTGTACGCGTTGACCGGCCCGAGGATCGAGAGGTCTGATCCGCTCAACGCGTACACGAGCAGCACGTTGCCGGTCACAGCCAGCAGTGCGGCGGTGATCATGTTGGACCAGACGCCGGCTGCGAGATCGAGCCGGCCAGGGACCAGACAGTAGGGAAGACACCCGATCGCGAGCACAGTATGAACGACGGCAATGACGAAAATCGGATGCACCGATCGCTGCGTCAGCTGCTTCTGAAAGACGTTGGCGAGCGGGTTCGCCAGGATGCGGACGACAATGAAGGCGAAAGTCAACACCGAGATTCTATTTGTCGACTATCCTGGTGCAATCATCGAATCTGACGTTGGAGACTGGCGGCGACCCTCCCGCCTTCAAGGTCCCGCGGAAGCGACAGAGAAGAGGGCTCAGGACGAACGAAGCGCAGTCGCCGGATCGATCCGCAGCGCGCGGCGCGCTGGAAGATAACACGCGACGACCCCGACACTGACCAGCATTCCCCACGAGCTGAGCAACGATGTCGTGCCTAACGGTTCCATCAGGGGAAGCGCTGCTGCCATGACCCGGTTGAGAGCGACCGTGCCCGCAATCCCTGCGGCACTCCCACCAACGATGGCCAGGATGGCGCCACGTGCGAGAAGCGCGAGAATGTCACGCCGCCCGGCTCCCAGACTGAGACGAAGACCTATCTCTCGCGTTCGCTGCGCCGTTGAGTAATTGACCAGCCCGTAGACGCCGATGGCGCTGAGTAGCAGCGCGATGGCGGCGAAGCCTCCGAGGAGGAGCATCGTAAATCGGGGCGCACGCGCCGCTCGGGCCATCAAGTCGGCGACGACGATCGGCGATCCAACGCGCAGTGAGGAGTCGATCGCGCGGATACGATCCGCGAGGAGAGGTAATACGACGGGAAGATTGTCGCTGCGCACGACGACGTAGGTAGCCCAGCGCGTTTGTTGAGCATACGGAAAGAAGATTTCGGGGCCTGCTGCAGTGCGTGTGCGCGGATCCTCCACGATATCGCTGACCACGCCGACAATGTTGACGATGTCGCCGTCGCGGCCCGGCGACACGCGCGCTCCGATCGGGTCCTGGCGCTTCAACATACGCCGCGCGAACGCATCATTGACAATGGCGACAGCGGGTGCATTCGCGCGGTCTTCCGCGGTGAAATCCCGCCCGGCGAGCAACACGATACCCATGGTCTTGAAGAACTCTGGTTCGATGTTGAAGTAGCGGGCGGACTCCTTCGGTTCGGACGTCGAATGACCCTCGACGCGAATATCGATCGTTTCAATGCCGCCGAAGAGCGGACCCGCAGAAGCTGCAGTTGTCGCCTGCACGTGTGGAAGCGTTCGAATGGCGTCAATCGCGCGCGAGTAAAGGGCCGCGACCTCTCCTCCTTTCTTCTCCACCGGAACGACCACAGACACCATGGCCAGGTTGTTCGGATCGAATCCCGGGCGAATGGTCACGACCGCCGCAAAGGTTTGCACCGACCGAGTGGCGCCCGTGATCAGGATCAGCGCGAGTGCCAGCTGAACACCGACGAAAGTCATCCTCCATCGCTGGGCCCGCGCGTTGGGCAGCCGGCCGTTGCCTTCGCGCAGTCCGCGACTCAAATCGCTCCGTGTAGTCAGAATCGAAGCAGGGAGTGCGACGACGACTCCCGCCATCAGACAGATCAACGCTGTGAACGCCAGGAGTGAGGAATCCACCCGAACGCGATCGGCTCGCGGAATCGCAGGCCCCGCTGCGAGTATCGCGTCGACCAGCCACATGTCGACCGCGAGGCCACAGGCACCACCGATGATCGCGATGAGCAGGCCTTCCGCGACGAGCGCGCGCGCGAGATCAACACGATCTCCGCCAACCGCCTGTCGAATTGCAAACTCATGCCGCCGGGACAACGCACGCGCGAGCTGGAGGGCGGCCACGTTGGTGCAGGCAATCAGCAGAACGAAGCCGACGGCGGCGAAGAGTGCCCGGAGCGCGCCGCCAATGGATCCTACTTCCTCCTCAATCAGCGGACGTACCGCCACGTTCCATTGGCCGTTCGAATCGGGATACTGACTCGCAAGTTGACGTCCAACGCGTTGCATATCCTGGCGTGCCTGCTCGATCGACACACCGTCAGTCAATCGCGCGAAGACGCGGCGGTTCCGCAGGTTGCGGTTGCGCCCGGCATCCGGATCGATTGACGAGAGTGCGAACACTTGCGCGGCTGCGAACGAAGGTAGTTCACTGAAGACAGGCGGCAAGACGCCGACCACGGTGTAGGTGGCGCGTGGTCCGCGCTCGAGCACCATCGTCCGGCCGACGACATGCTCGTCCCCGCCGAACCGACTCAGCCAGTAGTCGTGAGACAACAGCACGATCGTGTTTCTGCCTTGAGCGTCGTCTTCGTCGTTGAACAGCCGGCCCAGTTGCGGCTGCACGGGAAGCACGGTGAAGATGTCAGGCGTGACGATGACGCCATACACACTCTCTCCGGGCGCGCCGTCGTGGCGCGACATGCCCCAGTCGCGCCAGCCCGCAACGGCGGCAATCGTGTGACTTTGCTCCTTCCAGTCGCCCAATTCCTGAAGCGAGGCTCCACGCGTTCGATTAGGACTGTCGAAACGGAAGGTTTCCATCGACACGAGTCGATCGGGATTCACAAATGGCAGCGGCTCCAGCAGGACTGGTCGAACAATGCTGAACATGGCGGCTGTTGCACCAACCGCGACCGCGATCGTCGTCGCGGCAGCAAACGCGAATGCTGGATTGGCGCGAAGGGCTCGCACACCGTAGCGAAGATCGCGCAAAAACGCGAGCATCGGCTCCTCCTGCGGAGAACGAATCTCCATGCGGAACCAAGACTCGTGCCGTCTCGCGTCCCAGGCTGTGGCGCGAAAATAGGTCGAGAATCTTGCCGTCCTGAAACGGCTGTCGGATTCCCGGCAATGCCGTCGGGTTGTATGCTCAGTAGCCGGCCTCGAGGCCCGAGCCTTGAGCCCTGAGCCTTGAAACATGAATGCCGTCCAGCAGCGGTTCAACGCGGCACTTGAAACACTGGTCGATCAGATCCGGAAGGATCGATCGATTCTGGCGGCGATCCTCTGCGGGAGCCTGTCGCATGACGTTGTCTGGGAGAAGTCGGATATCGACTTGCTGCTGGTGACGATTGACGATCGCAAGGTTGAGCAATCAAACCTGCCGCTGTATGCCGACGGCGTGAACGTCCACGCGATTCTGGTCCCCCGTGCGGTGTTCCGCAAGGCCATCGACGGATCGTTCCACAACTCCTTCGTTCATGCGCTGGTGGCCAAGGGCCGGCTTCTCTACACCCACGACGAAACGATTGCCGAATTGTGCCGTCAAACCACGGAGGTCGGTGCGCGAGACAGCGAGGTGCAGTTGATGAGCGCAGCCATGCATGCGCTGACCTCGATCTACAAGGCCCACAAGTGGCTCATCACCCGCGGCGACCTGGATTACACGGCGCTGTGGATCCTTTACGCCGCGACGCCGCTGGCGCAGATTGAGGTCATCTCTCACCGCCTCATCGCCGATCGCGAAGTCATCCCCTATGCGCTGAAACTGAACCCGACGTTCTTCAAAAAGATCTACAGCGATCTGCTCAACGGGAAGAAGACGAGAAAGGCCGTGCAGGATGCCCTTGATGCCGTGGATAACTACGTCGCCGAGCGGGCGCCGAAGCTGTTTGCGCCGATCATCGAACACTTGAAGGACGTTGGAGAGGCGCGTTCATCACGAGAGATCGAGAATCATTTCTCGCGTCACATGAACATCGAGCACGTGACGACGGCGTGCGAGTATCTGGCGGATCAACACTTGATCGGCAAGGCATCGCTGCCGGTTCGTCTGACGAAGAAGAGCACGATCGAAGTGCAGGAATTGGCGTTTTTCTGGCAGGACTGACCCCGCCTGAGGCATCTGCACACGACACGACAATGGCCACACAGAAGAAAGCCGCAAGCGCCCGCACCTCGATCGCGGTGCAAGGTGCTCGCGTTCACAACCTCAAGAACATCTCGGTCGAAATCCCGCGCGATCATCTGACGGTCGTCACCGGGCTGTCGGGCTCGGGGAAGTCGAGCCTTGCATTCGATACCATCTACGCGGAAGGCCAGCGGCGCTACATGGAATCGCTGTCCTCGTTCGCGAAGCGATTTGTCGCGCAGGTCACCAAGCCGGACGTGGATTATGTGTTCGGGCTGTCTCCGGTGATCTCGATCGAACAGAAGACGCTGACGAGTAATCCGCGGTCGACCGTCGGCACGATGACCGACATCGCCAGCTATTTGAACCTGCTTTACGCGACGATCGGTCACCCGCACTGCCCGCGGACGGGAGAGCCAACGCCGAGCCGTTCGTCGAGCCAGATCCTCGAATCAATCCTGTCGCTGCCCGAAGGGACCGAGATCGAGCTGCGCGCGCCGGTGTTCCCGATCTATGGCGAGGACCTCGAGGTGCTGTTCGCTGAGGTCCGGAAAAAAGGCTGCCGCCGCATGTTCGTCGACGGAAAACCGATCGACCTGGCGGATCGCGCCGAATCGGAACCTGATGACCCGAACGGGCGCGGGTCAGAATCGAGCGAGAGTGCCCCGGTCAACGCGCACATGGAAGCGGTCGTCGATCGCTTCATCGTCGCGCGGAGACATGAGAAGGCGATCAAAGCCGGAATCGCGGCGACACTGTTGGTTGGTGACGGACTGATGCAGGTTCAGGTCCTGAAGGGTGCGAGCAAGACGGAGGCGCAGCGTTTCTACAAAGAGTCGTCGAGCGCGACACATCATTTCATCTACGGTGACATCGGACCCGACTACTTCATGTTCAACAATCCGGAGAGCGCCTGCCGTACGTGCGGCGGCCTGGGCGTCGACAAACTCACGCATCCGGAACTGCTCATCCCCGATCCGCAACGCAGCATTCTCGGCGGTTGCTTTGTCCGCGAGGCGTTCAAGTACAACCCCGACACGTGGGACGGGCGCATGATGTTCAGCCTCGCCACCGCATTGCAGTTCCCGCTGGATGCGCCGTGGAAGGACCTGCCGGAACCGGCGCGGGAGGCAATCCTGTACGGGATCGGCATCAACAAGGTCCCCATCGTCACCCCGCCAGACGCGAAGGTGCGTCGCGCCGATCAAGAAGGCCGGGAAGTCGGCTTTCACGGGATCGCCAGGCGAATCGAGCGTTGGTACCGGCATTACCGCCAGCGCGGAGAGGCCAACTCGCGCATGGAGGCGTGGCTCGACAAAGTGATGGTCGAGCGCACCTGTCCCGACTGTAACGGCGCTCGAGTCCGCGCCACCCGCCTCCTGTTCACGATCCACGACAAGAACATCTACGAGCTCGGTCAACTTCACTTCGACGAGCTTCATGAATTCCTCGGAACGGTGAAGCCGGCCGGCCGGGGAGCGGACGCCGGGCGTCAAGTGCTCAAGGAAATTCGTGGACGCCTCGAGCTGCTCCTCGGCATCGGATTGGATTATCTGAGCTTCAACCGGCGATCGTCGACGCTGTCGGGAGGCGAATCGCAACGGATCCGCCTGTCGACGCAGATCGGATCCGGTCTGATGGGAATGCTCTACGTTCTCGACGAGCCGAGCATCGGCCTGCATCCAAAAGACAACGTCAAAATGATCGCCACGCTCGAACGGCTTCGCGACATCGGCAACACCGTCATCGTCGTCGAACACGACGAGGACACCATCCGTTCGGCGGACCACATCGTCGAAATGGGTCCTGGACCCGGCGTGCACGGCGGTCGTGTCGTCGTGCAGGGAACGATCGACGACGTCCTCAGGTGCAAGGCGTCGCCGACGGGGCTGTACCTGTCCGGCAAGCGCGCGATTCCGACGCCACGAAAACGGCGTTCGGGAAACGGTAAGAGGCTGACGCTGCGCGGCGCGCGCGAGAACAACCTGAAGTCCATCGATGTCACCTTTCCGCTGGGGACGCTGGTCGCCATCACCGGCGCGTCCGGATCAGGCAAGAGCACTCTTGTCAGTGAAATCCTGTACAAGGCGCTGTGGAAGCATCTCGTGGATACGCGGACGTTGCCGGGTGAGCACGTCGGGCTCGACGGAATCGAGCACGTCCGCAAGGTGGTCAACATCGATCAGACGCCGATCGGGCGGAACAGCCGATCGAATCCTGCCACCTACATCGGCTTCTACGACACCATCCGCGATCTTTTCACGCAGGCGCCGCTCTCGATCGAACGCGATTACAAACCCGGTCGCTTCAGCTTCAACGTCCAGGGCGGCCGCTGTGAGGAGTGCCAGGGAGAAGGCGTCATCACGACGCAGCTCTACTTCATGCCCGACGTCGAGGTCACCTGCGCGGCGTGCAAAGGCGCCCGGTTCAACAGTGAGACGCTCGAGGTGACGCTGCGCGGCAAGACAATCGATGACGTCTTGAACATGTCCGTCGAGGAGGGCGTCGAGTTTTTCAAGAGTGAACCAGCGATCAGCCGGAAGATTCAGGTGCTGGCCGATCTCGGACTCGGATATCTGACGCTCGGCCAATCGGCGACGACGCTGTCAGGTGGCGAGGCTCAGCGGGTGAAGATTGCGACCGAGTTGTCGACGCTGCAGCGGTCAAAACATACGGTTTACATTCTCGACGAACCGACGACAGGCCTTCACCTCGCGGACGTGGAGCGGCTGCTCGAATCGTTGAACCGTCTCGTCGATGCCGGACACACGGTCCTTTTGATCGAGCATCACCTTGATGTGATCAAGACGGCGGATCACGTCATCGATCTTGGGCCCGAAGGCGGCCACGCCGGCGGGGAAGTCGTCGCAACCGGGACGCCGGAGGCGATTGCGAAGTGCAAGGCGTCGCACACCGGCAGGTTCCTGAAGGGCCATTTGACTGCGCGCGCCGCCCACTGACGGTTCTCTGGCAGTTCACCCGCCCTCCGATTCGCTGCGTATCGTGCAGCAGCAGTAAACTGTCATCCTGACAGTCACTTCGACCGATCGCCACAGACCCGATGAGATGGCAGACGACTTGCGGGAAGGGCGTCCTCAGGACGTACGAAGTGAGGCGACCATGCATTCATCACGTCGCAATTTCATAAGAACGATTGCGGCCGCGGGCACCGCAACAATGATTCCCTTTCGAAGGGCATGGGCAAGAGCACAGAGCTCGAACTGGCCGATCGCGAAATATCGCACCACACTACGCGGCGTTGGCCCCGGCGGCATTCCGGTCGCTCTGCCAGATCGAGACACTCCCATCGCGCACTACTCGCTGAACGTTACCGAGTTCACCGATCGACTGCATCCTGCTTTAGATCCGACAACGCTGTGGGGATTCAGCCCCTCGAATGCGCTAGGAGAAGCCGCGTATCCAACCCGGCACCTCGGCGGCGTCATCGTCGTGCAACGTGGCGTGCCGACGCAGTTGACCATCACTAACAAACTGCCACCAGTCCATCCGCTGCCGGTCGATGTTTCTTTGCCGCTGATTGGCGGTTTTCCCGAAGCGGCGGGGCGCTACGGCGGCAGCGGTCACAATGCCGTGAGCACGCATCTGCATGGCGGCTTCGTGCCGTGGCCGAGCGATGGCGGGCCGATGGCGTGGTTCACGCCAGACGGGCACGTCGGTGAGAGCTACATGCGCGATTTCATGCTGACGCTCAATCCGACACTTGCCCCCGGACAAGGCGAGTACTACTACCCGAACAATCAGAGCGCCCGGTTCGTGTGGTATCACGATCACGCGCATGAAATCACCCGCTTGAATGCCTATGCCGGCATCGCGAGTGCCTACATCATTCGTGATACGTTCGAGTCGGCACTGCGCAACAAGGGATTGCCAGACTTCGTTGAAGCAGGTGGTCGCGAAATACCGCTGGTGATTCAGGACAAGGTATTCGTCGGTCCCGACATCGCGCTCGAAGATCCGACCTGGGCGGACGTGACCCCTCCGAAATCACAGACGGTTGGCAGCCTCTGGTACCCGCACGTTTATGAGAACCCAAATCGGCATTACCTCCATGGTGCCAGCGCGCCGGATCCAGCGTGCGTCCCCGAAATGTTCGGCGACACGATGCTCGTCAACGGAACGGTTTACCCGGTAGCGGACGTCGAGGCAAGACGGTATCGGCTCCGATTGCTGAACGCCTGCCAGTCTCGGTTCCTGAACGTCCAGTTGTACCTCGCAGACGACAGCAGCGACGGCATCAGCTATCGCAGCAAAGGGCTTCCAGTCAACGTACCCGGTCCGGGTTTCCTGGTCATCGGAACTGAAGGAGGATTTCTTCCTGAACCAGTGCGAGTGCCCGCGGTGCAGCCGTTCCATCTCGAGATGTTGACGGATGGTTTGCCGAATATGTTCGTCGCTCCAGCCGAGCGGCTCGACGTCATCGTTGATTTCACCGGTCAGGCCGGTAAGAGCTTCATCCTTTACAGCGACGCTCCGGCGCCGTTCCCTTCCGGAGATCGCGACACGGATTATTTCAGCGGAGGTCGCGGTCAGGCGAGAACGGAACCGGGTGAAGGCCCGGACACGCGGATCATCATGAAGTTCGTCGTTGGGTCTGCTTCGGGATCCCAGGATCTACCGCTGTCGCTCACGCGAGACGACCTCCGCGCCGGACTCGATCCATTCATCGTTCCTCCTGGTGTCGCGGTTCAGAATGGAGCATTGAACCTGCCCCCAGGGTATCCGGTTCGTCAGTTAACGCTGAACGAAGGGTTCGACGCGCTTGGGCGGCTGATTCAGCTCGTCGGTCCGAATACGATCAATCCGTCAATGACCGATACATACGGCCGTCTGTACATGGATACGCCCACGGAGACAATTACGCGAGACGGTGCCGGGAACGCGATTGAAGTCTGGCAGATTGCGAACCTGAGCGGTGACACGCATCCGATCCACTTCCATCTGGTCAATGTCCAGATCCTTGCGCGGCAGCCGTTCGACGTCCGCAAGTACGCAGGCACGCCAATGTATACGGGGCCGGCCAGAAACCCGGACCCGACGGAACTCGGGTGGAAGGAAACTGTTCGGATGAATCCCGGTGAGGTGACGACAGTTATCGCGAACTTTGCGTTGCCCCCCGTGCCGTTCACAGTTCCGTCCAGTCCACGAACGGGAGGCGCCGAGTACGTGTGGCATTGCCACATCCTCGAGCACGAAGAGCACGACATGATGCGTCCGCTGATCATCGCCTGAACGGCACGATGGGGTCGGCACGCGGATGATGAGTGACGAAGGCGGCGCCCGTGAGGGCGGCCGCCTTCGCCAAGCGATACGTGTCGTATTAGATCGGCCCTGAGCGCCACGGACCCCAGATTGCGACGGTTGCTGCGCGCTCGAAGCGTTCTGGTCCAACCGGAATCTGTACCGGGCTGCGGTATGGCAGCGTCGTCCGCTCGTTGCCGCGACCGTAAAGATTCGCAAACAGCGTTTCGCCATCAGGGCTGAAGCATGCGCCCGCGAACTCGAGGCTGTTGCGAAGGTTTCGCGCAAGCGGGAAGACTTCACCCGTCGGCGCGACGCCACGGAGGAACTGCGCCGCCGTGGCATCTTCGCAGAAGACCAGACCGCCGCGAGGACTGACACAGACGTTGTCCGGGCCGTCGAACATGTCGTGGCTCGTCGATTCCGCGATCAGCGTGATGGTTTCACCTGAGATGTTGTACTCCCACACCTGGCCAAACCCCATGTTGCCGCCGTTCGTGGAGATGAAGAAGATGCGGCCGTTGCCATACCAACAGCCTTCGAGGCGTCGAAATCGTGCGCCGCCGGCGGCAAGGCCTTCCACGAATACGGAGGACAGCGTCACACCGCTCACGACGACACTCACAGGAGTCGGGTCGGGATTTGTGATCGGCACCCATTCGACCGGCAGCGCTGTTCCGATCGTCTGATTGATCGCCGTTTCGTATGCAGGCGCTCCCGTTACTTTCAGCATCTGTAACTGACCCGTCGGGGCGGCCAGATCGCCCGGCTGTGTCGGTTTGGCCGCTGGCACGTATCGGTAGAAGCCCGACCCGTCGCCTTGATCCTCGGTTTCGTACACGATGCCGGTCGCGGGATCGACGGCGACCGCCTCGTGCGCGAAACGCCCCATGTGTTTCAACGCGACAGGCGGGGTAGGACTGCCGGGGGCCGTGTCGATCGGAACTTCGAAAATGTAACCGTGGTTCTGCGCGTATGCCGTCGCTGAACTACTCTCCAACGTTTCCTCGCACGACAGCCAGCTTCCCCATGGGGTTGCACCGCCGGCGCAGTTGCGCACTGTGCCGACAAGACTCCAGTGCTGACTGACGAGGCGCCGCTGTCCATGCGGCTCGACTTCGATCGTGGTCGTCCCTCCTGCGGCGAACTCGTCGTACGCAAACGCGCGCGGACCGTAATGGGTTCCGAGTCGATCGTTCAGGATTCCGGCACTCGTAGATGTGCTGCCAGGGGGGCGTGGTCGAAGAGTGTTGCCTGCCTGCCCATCTTCTTGATTACGCACCAGCAGAATATTTCCGTTCGGCAGCGGAAATGTCGCCATACCGTCCATGGCTTTCGGCGTCGGAAAGCCGTCGTCCATCGGATCTCCCTCGTTGGCAATCACGCGATACTGGAATCCTTCCGGTAGCGCCAGATCCTCACCGGCTGCCTGGAGCGGACCATAGCCGCTTGATTGTCCTCGGCCGCGCGGATCGCTCGCGAACGCGGCGCGCGCGACCAAGGCGTCGAAGACGCCGCCGCCGAGCGCCCCTGCGCCGGCCGCCATAGCGGAACGTGCGAAGAACTGACGTCGATTCAGATCGGTTCGATGCTGCGGCATGGACTCCCCCTCCGTTTTGGCAATCGAATTCCGAAAACGCTGGACTCAGAAGAGCGCCAGATTATTGATGCCGCCGGTTTAGATCAACAGAATTTCGCACCTGGAGGGAGGGTCGGTACGGCAAGTGTGGAGAAAGACGAGTGGTTGAGCTTAGTGTTTCTCGAGCGAAAACCGGCCGGTCTTCTCCTTTTTATCGCGCGGATCCGTGTATTGCCACGCGCCTTTCATGAACGATCGTTCCTGGTTGATCGCGCCCGTGTAGCGGACGACGATGTCCTTGTCCTTTCCGGTGGTGTGCTCGAACGTGACGCGATTGTTCTTAATCTCACCGGTAAACTTTGCGTTCGGATCGCAGGCAAACGTGAGCTTTTCGCCTTGTTGCTGAATCTTGCATTCATGAGTCGCCGGACGCCCGCTGAAATCCGGGTCGTATCTCAACGTCCAGTTCCCTGTCATGTCGGCCGCAAGCAGGCCCGCGAACAATCCAATCAGCAGTCTCATGGATATCTCCTAAACAAGCGACACTCGGATGTTAGACGATCCGTAGACCAATTGAGCCGGGTCAGGGAAAAGGGACAAGGGAAAAGGGAAAAGGGAAAAGGGAGAGGAAAGGAGTAAAAGGGACGCTACCGAACGATAAGGGGGCGGAGGGAGCGGACGTAGATATTTCTGAATGCAACTGGTCCATGATCGCCCTGCAGCATTAAAGGATGTTGACGAGCTTCAGCGATCGATAGTGCAGCGCGCGTGGGGCCGTCGACATCAATGTCTTTCTGCACGAGCTGGCCGTTGAAGAGCACGCGCACGAATCGCGCCGGCTCCGTCTTTTTTCCGGTAGCATCCAACCGCGGCGCCCGAAACCAGATCTGATACGACTGCCATTCCCCCGGGCGGCGGGCGGCGTTGGCAAGAGGCGCCGACCCGCCGACACCGCGCTCGTCAATCCATCGGTGATAAATCGCGCCACCGTCCGAGGTCGTCATCGGTTCGGTCGATCCCCAACTGTCGAAAATCTGCACTTCGTAGAGACCTTGAAGATAGACGCCCGAATTTGACCCCTTAGCGAGCATGAACTCGAGATAGAGCTCCACGTCGCCAAATGATTTGTCCGTGCACAAGTTCGCCGTCCGGCCGGTTGGACCGTTGAGCATTGTTCCACCCGCCCCCTGACGTCCCTGCAACTGGGTCGGACCGAGGTGACGCTCGAAGCGCACCGCCTTCGCCGTGTACCAATCGTTTTTCGCTGTCGGATCACACGGCTTCCAACCGGTCAGGTCCGCCCCATTCAAGAGCGGCTCCCAGCCATCCTCGAGTAAGTACGGTGGGTCCCCATGCGCGTCGCCGTCCTGGATAGGCGAATAGCCACGCTGTTGCGGCGACAGGAAAATCGCGGCGGCCATGAACGCGAACAGCGCTCGCATGATCCGTCAATATACTCGCTTGTGTGAGCTTTTGCCTTTTGCCTGTCCGCTTTTCTCAATGCGCGTGGGGCCCCACCCCCACGCGCTCTCGCTCGGCGGCTTCGCGCCTCGCTCGGGCCGCAGGCGCATTCCCTTTCTCTTGACATCCTAAAGTGACGGCCACATCATAGCGCTCGTATAGGTTGCCTAAAGGGAAAGCTATGGACAAGCTCGACATTCCGCAGGGCACGCTGGATTTGATGATCCTCACCATCCTGGTACGTGAGCCGATGCACGGCTATGGGATCTCGCAGCGGCTCGAGCAACTCAGTCACGGCCACTTTCAGGTGAATCCTGGTTCGCTGTTCCCTTCGCTCTACCGCCTCGAGCAGGATGGAAAGTTGAAAGGCGAATGGGGCGCGAGTGAGAACAATCGCAAGGCGAAGTATTACAAGCTCACTGCGTCGGGACGGAAACAACTCGAGCAGCATCGTGAACGATGGGATCGCGTGGCCTTTGCCATCACCAGCGTACTGGAGGGTGCATGACGCTCCTGCACCGGCTTCGATCGGTTGTTCATTGGATCTTCCATCGCTCGAAAGCCGAGCAAGGTCTGAACGACGAACTGCAGTCGTTTCTCGACATGTCGGTTGCCGACAAGATTGCCGACGGCTTGTCGCCCTCTGAAGCCCGTCGGCTCGCGAGGGTCGAACTCGGCGGTCTGGAACAGGTGAAGGAGCATGTTCGCACGGAACGTCATGGTGCGAGGCTCGACGAGATCGGCCGCGACGTTCGCTACGCGTTGCGCCTGTTTTTCAAGAACCGCGCGTTCACCTGCACGGTCGTCCTCACGCTTGCTCTCGGAATTGGCGCGAATACGGCAATCTTCAGCCTGATGGATGCCTTGATGCTCCGATATCTCCCGGTGCGGAATCCGCAGGAGCTGCAGCAGGTGTGGTTGCAATCTCCGGGCGCGAAAGAGCCGGGCGGCGAAAGCTTTTCGTACCCGATTGTGCGAGCTCTGGGTGATCAGCGCGACATCTTCAGCGGGGTCGCCGGGTTCGCTGGGACGAGCTTCGATGTCGGAACACCCGGATCGTTCAACCGCGTTCCCGGCGCGTTGGTGACGGGCGGGTATTACTCGACACTTGGGCTGAATCCTGTCGTCGGTCGGTTGCTGACCGACGACGACGATCGGGTGGGTGCGCCGCTGAGCGCGGTCATCAGCTATGGTTATTGGCAGCGTGAGTTTGCCGGAAGCCACCAGGCTGTCGGCCAGACGATCCGGATAAAGGGTAACGTCGTGACGATTGTCGGCGTCACGCCCCGGGGTTTCGTCGGTGCGAACGTCGGCGCGGTTGCGGATATCACGATGGCGATTGCGGCACTGCCGCAGATGTATCCGACGATGGCGCCGCTGCTCGGCACCGGCAATGTCTGGCTGCGGGTTCTCGCGCGGGTCAACCAGGGCATGTCGACTGACGAAGCCACGTCGAGGCTGAACGTGATGTGGTCCCGCCTGGCGGACTCTCTCATCAATCCCGGTTGGCCCCCGAGCGAGCGCAAGAAGATAGCGGAGTCTGTGTTCAGGCTCACTCCGGGTGGAACCGGGTGGAGCTATCTTCGCGAGAGGTATCGCAACCCTCTCTACATCCTCATGAGTGCAGTCTCGCTGGTGCTTCTCATCGCCTGCGCGAACGTTGCGACTCTGTTGCTGGCGCGCGCGTCCGCACGGCATAAGGAAATTGCCGTGCGACTGGCGATTGGGGCGAGCCGCGCCCGGGTGGTGCGTCAACTGCTGATCGAGAGCACGATGCTCTCGCTCATTGGTGCGGGCGTCGGCGTCGCTTTCGCACGGGTTCTCGGGTCCATTCTCGTCGGCCTGATCTCAACTGATCTGTCGTCGGTGAATTTCGATCTGACACCGAATTGGCACGTTCTCACGTTCAGCAGCGCTGCCGCCATCGTCACCGGCATTCTGTTTGGCATGGCACCGGCGATGCAGATGACCGCTGTGAATCCTCTCGTCGCCTCAAAAGACGAATCACGAACAACGGCGGGTTCACGATCTCGCTTGCTTCCCTCCCTGGTTGTGGCACAAGTCGCGTTGTCACTCGTCCTGCTCGCGGGCGCGGGGCTATTCGTTCGAACGCTGAACAACCTGCAATCACTTGATCCAGGATTCCGTACCGAAGGCGTGCTGCTTGTCGAACTCGAGGATCAACGAGGGCTGATCCCGCCAACGCTGGTTGAGGAGCTACAGCGCCTGCCCGGTGTGCTTTCGACTACGGTTTCGACCCATACGCCGTTCAATGGTTGGACCTGGAGCGAACCGGTCATGCCGGCAGGGCAGCCGCTGCCGGAGAGAGACAACGCGTTTGTTGTCGCCGCCGGTCCTCGGTTTCTCTCGACGCTGCAGAGTCAGCTAGTTGCAGGCCGAGAGTTCACCGATCGCGATCGCCGGGACGGAGTGCCCGTGGCGCTCGTCAACGAGGCGTACGCGGCGCGATATTTTCCCAACGGCAGCGGTATCGGCGAACACTTGTCTACGAACATCGCGGGATACAAGGACTTCGAAGTCGTGGGGGTGGTGCGGAATGCGAAGCTGGCCGGATTGCGTGTGGCAGCGCCCCCGACTGTATACGTCGCCTACTACCAGCTCAAATCGGCCAGAGCAACGACGATATCAGTTCGCGCCGCGGGTTCACTCGCGCGAGTGTCGTCCGCTATCCAGCAGACGCTTCAGCCAAAATTCCCGAATACTCCGATTGAAGTGCGCGGCTTGTCGACGCAGGTTGCGAACACGATCGTCCGGGAGCGGATGATGGCCATGCTCGCCGGAGGATTCGCGGTGCTGGCGCTCACACTCGCGTGCGTCGGTCTCTACGGATTGCTTGCGTATACCGTGTCGCGGCAAACGAAGGAGATCGGAATCCGCATGGCGCTCGGTGCACAGGCATCGCGAGTTGTCGCATCGGTCGTGACAGGTGGCACGCGGCTCGTCACGCTCGGCGTCCTCGTCGGTCTTCCCGCCGTGTGGATTGGGTCACGATCGATTGAATCGCTGTTGTTTGGCGTCACGCCGCTCGACGCAGTAACGATCGCCGGTGCAATCCTGGTGTTATTGGCCGCGGCGCAGGTGGCCGCATACTTGCCAGCCCGGCGCGCGTCACGAGTCGACCCGCTCGAGGCGCTGAGGCACGAGTAAAAAAGGGAAAAGGGAAAAGGTTTACCTCATTGGCACTGTCCATTCGACGAACTCACCCGTGTCGCTTGCCATGGGCCGAACACCTTCGGAATGTGCCACATCACGCCATTTCAATCGTCCATGCACACCGTAGGGCCGCAATCGAATCAAACCTGCTGACGGTTCGACGCGCACTTCGATGAAACTTTGAAAGAAGGGTGCAACGTTGTAGTCGAACGCCGCCGAGAGCCATTCCGCCGAAAACGGCCACGCTCCGAACTCCGTCGTCCACCACCAGGCGGGACGCTTCCAGGTTGGCGTGCGGGCGTCGATCTTCTCCGACACTGCCTCACGATTCGGGTAATACGCCCAATCGGAAGTGGCCGGTTTGGACGGCCACGCAAGGGCAGTACCGAAACTGAGATAGGCACCGCCGCCGCCGTTGACAATGTAATGGACCTTCGGCCTGTTCGCTGATGGCGGTTCGACGTAATACTCGAGATCGTGAGTGTCGCCGGCCATCATGATCGTGGCACCGCCGTCGAGAAGGCGTTGCTTGAGCCGGGTAAACTCCGGGTTACCAACGGTGACGTCTCCGCCGCCCGCGTAGAACGGGTGGCCGATGATTGCCATGATCGACTTGCCGCGCGCGCGCGACAATGCCGATTCCAGCCATTGCCACTGAAGATCGTCGATGCGCTTGACGATGCCCGTGTCAATTCCTAGCAGCGCGAATCGGTCGGTCTGGACTTCAAAAAACGGCGCGCGTTGAAAGCCAGTCGGAACGTTGTAATCGTTTCGAAGCTGTTCCGCTTGGGCGATCAACCGCTCGATGCGTGCATCGGTGGTGCTCGTCAGGCGCAGGTCGGCGGCGGCGCGCGCGCGCATCGACATGCGTGCCGACTGGGCGTCGAGGAATGTCGCCAGGAACGCCTCCAGGGCGTCGTACCAATCGTGATTGCCGGGGATCGCGTAGACCGGTTTGGTGACGCCTTTGAATGGGAGCCAGAACTTGGCTTCGTAATCGATCATCGACCCATTCGGGTAGACAACATCCGACGAGATCACGAGGAAGCGGACGTCCGGCCGCTCTGCGACGGCCAGCAGCTGATCTCGAAGCACGTGTTGTGACGCATCGCCTTCGCCGGTGTCGCCGATGACGATGAAGGAGAAGTCCCTGCCGGCAATGTCGGCAGGCTGAACCGCGAAGAGCGACCCATCGCCGGGATGGGCGGCCGCTACATCACGCACCATCGCGGCGCGCCACTGGTCGGTGCGCGACTCCGCCCAGGAATTCCACAGACCGGATGCCCAGTTCTCGGTATCAAAGAACCAGCTCATTCCCCAGATCGGAACCGTTGCAGCGATGACCGCGGCGACCGGCAGGCCCGACGCAAGGCTTCGCCTCAATGCGGCGGGAAGCGAGTACCGCATCTCGCGCAGCCTGATACCGATCCGCAAGCGATGCCGAAGCCACAATTCCGCGAGGCGATTGGGCCAGGCGCGTCGATTGGTTCCGTCCCGCAAGTGACGGCGCCATAACCATCGTTCAAGCCATCTGGTCGAGGAACGGACGGACAAAACAACCGGCACGAACAAGAACAACGCGATGACCACCGCCAGCAGCATGTCGCCGAGAACGGCGACTGCCGGCGCAACGAATCCAAGCAGCGACCCGTCCGGCTGCATTCGCGCGATGTGGATCGCGAAGAGGGTGACGATAAAGGAGAGCGTCCAGCGCAAATCGGCAGGAGCTCGCGCTGTTTCCTCCTCGATCAACTGCTCGCGAAGGGCTGCAGCCTCACGTTCGCCGAGATCGAGGTCGTCCACCACCGTCCGTGCCGCATCGTCAGCGTCGTACACGGGGGAGGTCGCCATCGTCCACGCAATTCCAAAACACCGGAGCGCGGCGGCCACAGCAATCAACCACGTCGTCGAGATCTGGTGAATGACGAGCAGGGCAATGGCGACGGCGGCGTCGCCGAGCGCTGCCATTAGTGCGAATGACCGCGCGCGTGACTCCCCCGCGCGCGAGAGCGCTCGCACGTGGCCGATCGCGTCGAGCGCGAACGATATCGCGAGAAACAGGATGAGGGCGGTTCCAGCGATGAACGGCGCGTTCATTACCAGAAGCGCCATCAGGAGTGTAATCAGGCCGCTGGTGACGGCGCGGCGCACGGCGGTAAAGCTACTCCGGCGCAGCCCGTGGAGCGTCTCAATGCCACCGGCAAGCGCAAGCAGCGCGCCAACACGTAAGAGAGGATGTTCGGCCGCTCCTCGCGGTGCGATGAGCGAGGCCACGCCACACGCGACCGCGACGAACGAGAACCATTCGAGCCTGACCTCACGAGCCCGCATGGCGATGGCTTGACCAAGATCTACGCGCATGGCTTCGCGCCGGAGGATACCGTACACAAAAATGTCGGACACCTTCTCTTCGAGACATTCTTGTTCGTCCAAGTGCGTCGACGCCGGTTCCGGTGACACGCGCACCTAGCCACACGGCGAGCAGGGGCATGCGTGAAAGCGACATTTTTGGCGCTTCATTTCTTTAGCCGGATCAAGAAATGTCATAAAAAGGCATGTTCCTCAGTTTCACGCCGGCCAAAATTGTCTGTTTTGCGCCGTAAAACCCCGGGTCACCGCTAACCTGCCTTGGCTCGGTTCTTGGTATCCCCGGTAGCGAGTTGGCATTGCGATCCGTGTATCGCACTTTGCCGGAGGGTATTCGCCCAACCGCGCCTTGGTTAGTTCGGGTAACACGCGCCGTGATGAGCACGGCACGCCTTGCATCGAGGTACACATGAATCAAGCTGATACCGCATGGATGTTGATCTCCACTGCACTCGTGCTGTTGATGACGCCGGCGCTCGCATTCTTCTACGGCGGGCTGGTCCGATCGAAGAACTCGCTCAACACGATGATGATGAGCTTTGTCTCGCTCGGGTTTGTCGGCGTGCTGTGGGCGTTACTCGGATATTCCCTCGCATTCTCGACCGGCAACAACTGGATTGGCGATCTCTCGAACGCATTTCTCCGAGGGGTCGGGTTGGAGGTTCGCCCTGCGACCACGATCCCTCACGCGCTCTTCATGTCGTATCAGGGCACGTTCGCCATCATCACGGCAGCGCTGATCTCTGGAGCGATCGTCGAACGGATGCGCTTTTCCGCCTACGTGGCATTCATTTCTCTCTGGGCCCTGGCCGTTTATAGTCCCATCGCGCACTGGGTGTGGGGCGGCGGTTGGCTGGCAAAGATGGGCGCGCTCGACTTCGCAGGCGGCACGGTCGTGCACGTCAACGCCGCGGTCGCCGCTCTTGCCGCAGCCATCGTCGTCGGCCGACGATCCGACTATCAGAAAGCTTCGATCCTGCCGCACAACGTGCCGTTCGTGCTGCTTGGCGCAGGCCTTCTCTGGTTTGGCTGGTTCGGCTTCAACGCCGGCAGCGCGCTGGCCGCCGGTCCAATCGCCGGCCTTGCGTTCGTCACGACCATGCTCGCGCCTGCCGCAACGCTGGTGGTATGGACCATTATCGACGTCGTGCGCACCGGGAAGCCGACCACCGTCGGCGCCGCGACCGCGATCGTGGTCGGCCTTGTCGCGGTGACACCCGCGGCGGGTTTCATCTCGCCGATGAGCGCACTCGTGCTTGGCGGCATTGCCGCGATCCCCAGCTACTTCGCGATCCAGATCCGCGCCAAGACGTCGCTCGACGACTCACTTGATGTTGTGGCTGCCCATGGCGTCGGCGGAACCGTCGGTGCGCTGCTCACGGGCATCTTCGCGGAAAAGGCGCTCAACGGCGTCGCCGACGGCGTGCTCTTCGGGAATCCGAAGCAGATCCTCGTTCAGGGAACGGCCGTTCTCGCGGCGATTGTCTACAGCGGTGTTGTCAGCTTCGTTCTCTTGAAGGCGATTGCTCTTGTGGTGCCCCTGCGTGCAACGGCGGACGAGGAAGCCACCGGTCTCGATATCTCGCTGCACGGCGAAGAGGCCTACCTGCACGCTGGCGGGATGGATACGGTCACGCCGGTGGAAGCGGATGTGTTCGAGCCCGTGCCTGCGCCGGCGAAGTCTGCGGCCGTTTCGATCTAGGACTTGTGTCCGTGGCGGGGGTCAAACGGGGGTCTGACCCCCGTTTGACCCCGGTCTGACCCTTCACTTCACTTGAACTCGGATCGTCAGTGGTGCCGTCAGGGTCACGGTCACTGGCGTTCCTGCTGGGAGACTCACTTCGTCTCCGCGAGTCGCAAGAACAGTAGCGGTTCCTGCACCACCGCCAATGGCAGCTCCGGTCGCCGCGCCACTGCCGCCGCCCACGATCCCGCCGATGATGGCACCGGCGCCCGCACCAATTCCGATCTTGGTCGCATCTTTCGCTTTCGTCGACGCCGCTTCGCGCGTGATTGTTGCGGTGCTCATGTGCTCGGGCCCGCCTGGCAGGTCCACGGAGTTGAAGCGGAACGCGATCAGCGCACGTCCTTTGACCTTTGCCGCCTGCTCCGCCTTCGTGACGTGTCCCGTGATGGTTGCGCCTGTAGGCACAAGTTCGACGCCATCGATCGAGACCGCCGATCGCAGCGTCGCACGCACTGTGTCCTCGACCTTGCTCGTATCTGAAGCCAGCGGTGTCGTGAGTGTTGCCGACAGCGTAGCGCCCGCGTGGATCGTCAGCTCACGAAATTCCGGTGCCGGCGGCGGGGGAGGTGGTGGTGGAGGCGGCGGGGCCTCTTCTTTGACGGCTACGGGCGCTGCTGCCGCAGCGGCCGGCTCGACGGAGCTCGGCCGCCCCTCGACCGCACGGCTCGCAGGTTTCGGTTTTGACGCCGCGGTAGGTCGTGGTTTCGTTGCGGTCAGTGAAGTCCCTGCGACAGGGGGCGGCGGTGTTGCTTCCGCAAGCGCTGGTTGTGGGGTTTGCGCCGCCGGCGCGACAGCGGGCGCGGCCTCGACAGGTTTGGCCTCCGCGGTGGGAACTGGTTCGGCGCCAGCTGTCATCGCCTTCAAGGACGTAATCTGCGATTTGAGAACCTCGGTATTCCCGCCGTCGCGCCTCTGGACGACGAGACGGTCCGATTTCACTTCCACCAACCGTCCAGAAACGCTGGTGCCGTCGTTCCTGACAACGGTGACATCGGTGCCGAGCGGATATGTCTCGCTGCGTGCGCAACTGGCTAAGCCGGCAGTCAGTGCCAGGACAATTATCAAGTGTTTCATACGGCCTCCGCCATCGAGAACGTGGTCTGGATCTCACTCGATTGTGCAAGTGATGTACCTCCGCCGTAGTTCGAGACTTGCTCACACTTCGCATTTATCCTCGCTGGACAAGAGAGTGAGACCGCAAGATCTTCGTCGCACCGTGTAATTGATACGTTCGCGGGAGCGAAGGCCGATGGTTGTGCGAGTTAACGTGCGGTCACGATATACCGTGACCGAGTGCAGACGCCCCATTACATAGCGCACATCGTGATCATGGCGCGCTGGACTACCGTCACTGGGTCGCATGACATTTCGGTAGTCCTTCGATCACGGCGAACGGGACACTCGAGATCGGGCCGTATGCCGTGGCGGCGGGCACCTTCCTCGGCCGCCGCGTGCGGGTCGCCAACAACGTGTCGCTGACCCTCGTCGGAGGAGCCTTCGACATCATCTACCCGTAGTTCACGGAACGGTCCCTCGCAGGCTCTCGCGGTTGCGCTCCACGTCAAGTTGCGCAGCCGCGGGCATACAATCGACGGCATGTCGGAGCCTGAGGTTTGGTTGCGTGGATCGATTGCTGGTGTGCCACCGCTGCTTCAGCCGGTGGCTCACAGCCTTCTGCAATGCCGCGAGGAGATCGAGCGGGTGCTTGCCGGCATGACGCCGGAGCAGATCTGGTATCGGCACACCAACGCGGCAGCGATCGGGTTCCACGTGCTGCACGCGATCGGCAGCCTCGATCGGCTGTTCACCTACGCGCGAGGTGAGGCGCTCTCTGACGCGCAGCGCCAGATGCTGGTGCAGGAGACGCAGCCGGACACCGCCGTGACTGCCAGCGATCTGGTTGCGGCGTTCGGTGTCGGTGTTGCGCGCGCGCTGGATCAGCTTCGCGGCACCGACGAGACGACGCTCACGACGGTCCGCCACGTTGGTCGCGCGCGGCTGCCGTCAACTGTGATCGGTCTGTTGTTTCACGCCGCGGAGCACACGCAGCGTCACGTCGGCCAGGCGTTGACGACGAGTCTGTTGACGAGTCACTAGACGATCGCGATCTTGAAGAGTTCACGGCGAGAGCTTTGCCCGCCGCCGGCGTCCTTAGATATGACGCATGGGTGATCCTGAGACGCTGTTCGCCGCCGTATCACCACCGGCTGTTCAGGTATTTCCCTCGAAGCGCGCAGCCGTCTCATTCAAGGAGGGCAGTCGCTCATCCTGTGGCAGGGCACCATGATGACGGCGCGCGAGGTCAAGGCCGACCTGACAGTCAAGCCTGGGGAAGTCGTGGACGTCGCCCTGCCGCGACTCAGCGAGAACGAATCTGGCGCGTTCGCGAACCGGTCATATTCGATTCGGATTCGCTCGCGGCAGCTTCGGTGACCGAGGCCTGGATGAGCACCGCAGGGACGTGTAGTCAGCGCACCTTCATCACGATGAAGGTGAGATCGTCGTACTGCTCCGCGTCGCGGATCCAGTTTTTCATCTCGGCGGAAATGCGCGCGCTGATCTCATCGGCGGGAAGGTGAGCGGACTCGCGGAGCAACTGCTGCAGGCGCTCCTCTCCGAACTCTTCGCTCTCGGGGTTGTGCGCTTCGGGGACGCCATCGGTGAAGGCGAGGAGAACGTCGCCGGGGTATAACTCGACGGTCGCCTCTTCGTAACTCATCTCCGGGAACATACCGACAACCGTTCCTCCAACGGTCAGCTGCTCGATGTCGGACGCGCCGTCGGCGGTCGATCGTCGGCCCGCCCGGAAGAGGTACGGTGCGTTGTGGCCGGCGTTGACGTAACGCAGCCGCCGCTCGTCGAGCTGCGCGTAAAAGAAAGTGGCGTACTTGCTCGTCGGCGTCGACTGATAGACGAACTGATTCATGCGCGCCACGAGGCGTGGCGGCGCGACGTCTCCCTCGGACGAGATGATTCGTAGCGACGCCTGCACCACCGACATGATCAACGCGGCGGCGACCCCTTTTCCCGACACGTCGGCCATGGCGATGCCGATCTCCCGATCGCGAAGCTCGACGAAATCGTAGTAGTCGCCGCCGATGCGGCGGGCCGGAACGCTGATCGCGGCGAAATCGGCCCACTCGGCCCGCGGCGGGGCATCGGGCAGCAATCGGCGCTGGACGTCTGACGCGAGGGCGATGTCGCGGCGCAGCGTTTCCTGCTCGACGACCCGATCGGTCAGCCGCGCGTTTTCGATCATCAGCGCGAACTGATCGGCGCACGCGCGCAGCACCTGTTTCTCGTCCGCGCTGAAGCCGGTGCCGTGCAGCCGTTCCCCCAGCAGCAGCACGCCCAGGATCTCGTTGCGTGTGCGCAGCGGCACGGCCAGGCGAACGCCGGCGGCGGCGAGCGCGCGAATCTCGTCGAGCCGGTCCGGACGGTGTGCCGCGGCCCATTCGGCGAGGGCGCCCAGGTCGTTCGGCGCAAATGGCATCGGCATCGGATAGGCTCGCAACCGGTTGATCAGAAATCCTTCGCCGGCAATCACGGGCGCGGCCGTTTCGAGCGCGCCCGCGGCGACCAGGCAGCGGTACTCCGCAGGCGAGCCGTCGCGCCTCGCGAGCAGCGCCGCCGATTCGACGCGCAGTTCGGCGCACACGCTGGCGAGCGCAGCGCGCAGTGCGCCGGTGTACGAGTCGGCGCTGCGCGCGGCGTCGACGAAGACGGTCAACATGTCCGCCGGCGAGACGCCCGATCCGCTGTCGTCCCCGCCGACCGCCTGGCGAATGTCTCGGACGGCGCGCTGCATCCCCTCGCGCGTCCACCGCCAGACCGATGGCGGCTGCTCGCGAATGGCGACCATCGGCGACAGGAGCGTCGTGCGCCACGCCGGCACCGCCGCGGCCGCCGCGGCGACCAGGGCGACCACGCCTGTGGACCCGGCAAACGGCAGCCATCCGAAGTTGGCGACCGCGAGGTACCGCACGAGCAGTGAGACCGCGCCGACGAGCGCGATCGATCCCACCGCCACGCCCACCAGCGCCAGCTTGAGGCCGCCGCCGAGGACGAGCGCCACGAGATCACGGTTGACGGCGCCGAGGGCCATCCGCGTGCCCAGCTCCACGGTGCGCTGCCGGACGAAGTACGACACCACGCCGTAGATGCCGAGCGTCGCCATCACCAGCGCCGCCAGGCCGAAGAATGTCATCACCAGCGAACTCAGACGCTCGAACTGCAGGGTGTTGAGGACGATGTCGTGTATCGTCCTCACGTCTTCCATCACCAGCGTCGGATCGACCTGCCGGACGGTGCGGCGGACCGCGGCGATCAGTTGATCGGCCGGCAGGTCCGAGCGGACCACGACGTTCATCGGGTTCACCACGGCGGCCGGCAAATAGATCTCGGGTGCTGCCGGCCCGTTCAGCCCGTTGTTGCGCACGTCGCCAACGATGCCGACGACCTTGAAGGGATCGTTCTCGAGTGTGCTGTGGCGCGCCGAGGCGCCGATCGGATCGCGTCCGGGCCAGTATGCGCGCGCGGCGGCTTCGTTGATCACGACGGCCGAAGCATCGCGTTGCTGGCTGTCGGACTCGTTCAGCAGCCGGCCGGCGCGAAGCGGAATTCGCATCGTCGAAAAGAAGTCCGGTGTGACCCCGACGGTGCACGCGCGCTGTACGAGAGCATCGCGCGGCTGGCCCTCGACGTAGATGGGAGTGCTGCCGCAAAAGGGACCGGCGGGCAGTTGGCTCGCGAACGCGGCGCCCGTCACGCCGGGCGTCTGCCGCAGCGCGTCCATCAACCGCGCCTGCGCCGCACGCCGTTGCTCGGCACGTTCCGCTGGTGTGCCGGCGCCTCTCGGCAAGGTGAGGTTGAACGCGACGAGACCGTCGGGGTCGAACCCCAACGACACGCGTTCGAGATTGCGCATGTGAACGAGGAGAATGGCCGATGTCGTGAGGAGCGTGAAGGCGAGCGCGATTTCGACGACGACGAACGCCTTCGACAGGCGTTGCGCGGGCCTGGCGGCTGATGCGCGAACGCCCTCGGAGAGCACCGCGTTCGGCGCCGTGCGCATCGCCTGCCAGAGCGGGGCGAGGCCGGCGAGGACGCCCGTGACGACCGCCACCGCCACGCTGAAGCCGAGCACCCTCCAGTCGATGGCAATATCGTCGACGCGCGAGATGAATCCGGACGCCGCGGTCAGGATCTGCCGAATGAAGATCGCGCTCAGACCGACCCCGGCGGCGGCGCCGGCGACCGACACGAGCGCGCCTTCGGCGAAGTAGCGCAGCGCGAGCTGACTCTGCGATGCGCCGAGCGCGACGCGGATCGCCGTCTCGCGGGCACGCGCGACCGATCGCGCCAGCAGCAACGTGGCCACGTTGGCGCAGGCAATGAGCAGCAGGAGCCCTGCGCCGCCGAGCAGGATCAGCAGTGGGGCGCGGACGATGGACCCGGCCAACCCGATCGTCGCCTCGCGCAGGTCGGCCACGCCCGCCGTGTAGTTCCGGTAGCGCTCGGGA
>DASTVZ010000230.1:0-2823 GCA_035758845.1 Vicinamibacterales bacterium | reverse complement strand
CACCAGTCTCTCGGTTCAACAGGCGGTCGATGTGGCCCGGGCGGCTGCGGATTTCGTCCTGCTCGAGCGAAGCCTGGACGTCATCCGCCGTGGCATCGAGGAAGGCCGCAAGACCTTCGCGAATACCTTGAAGTACGTGCTTACGACAATGAGCGCCAACCTGGGCAACATGATCAGCATGGCCGCGGCGTCGCTGTTCCTAGCATTCCTGCCGCTCCTGGCTGGCCAGATCCTCCTAAACAACCTGTTATCGGACGTGCCGGCGATCGGCATCGCCGACGACGCCGTGGATCCGGAGTTGATCGCGCGGCCACAGCGCTGGAATATGCGCTTCATCGGCCGCTTCATGCTGGAGTTCGGGGCGGTGAGCTCGGTCTTCGATTTCCTGACATTCGGGGCGCTGCTGCTGGTGTTCCACGCACCACCCGACCTGTTCAGAACGGGATGGTTCGTCGAATCATTGCTCACCGAGCTCGTGATTGCGCTGGTCGTCCGGACGCGGCGTCCCTTCTTCCGCAGTCGGCCGGGCCGCGTGCTGATCTGGTCGACGGTGGCGCTCATCGCACTGACCGTCGCCATTCCCTATCTGCCATTCATCGGCGTATTCGGATTCGTGCCGTTGCCGGGCATGCTGCTCATCACCGTGATCGCGATTACCGCGCTGTATGTGGTCGCCACAGAAATGACCAAATGGCGGTTCTACCGAGGCATCCCGTGACGAGGGGTGCTGGGTTCAGCACTGACCGGTGCAAATGGCGCCTCGCGGACATTTGGTGGCATTGAGCAACGCAGTAGGCGCATTTGCCCATCGAGATTCCTGGAACTGAGGAAGCGTTGATGGTCCTCTATAGCTCGCTCGTTGTGTGGAGGCTATTGAGCGCAGGCGGTTGGGACGCTGCGTACAGTCGCCCCGATATTCGTTCTATTGAATCTCGCTTGGTGTCGTAGGCTTCAATTGCCTGAGGGTGTTTCGCGCGTCTTCCAGGAATTGCATTTGAGCCAGGTTCGCGCGTAACGCCTCAGCTGTGGCAGCGACAGCAGCAATCGTCGCGTGACGCGCCTCCTCCGCTGCTTGTCGCGCGTCCTCAGCCGCGTGCCGGAGCGCCTCCCGTTCCTGTCGCACTGCCTCCATCTCCTCGCGATATTGTTCACGAAGCGTTCTGGCCTCCTCGGCGAGCGTCCGAAACTGTTCTGCCTGCGTCCTCGACGATTCCGCCACCGCGCGGTGCTCTTCGGCACTGCTACGCTCGTGATCCGCTTCCTCCCGGAGATCCTCAGCCTTTTCTCGCCCCTTCTCGGCCGTGACACGGTTCAACGCAGTCGGCGTCTTCTCGTTAGACATGTGGGCCCCTTCGCACGCGCTACGGCTTAGGCGCTCGCTAGTACTCCCGGCTATCGCCCGACCTCACCGCGCGGGTCCGCGAGGGGCACGCCGAGGCAGCCGCGGCTAGAGATTGTTTCACCTGGCCCGACGCTCCGTCGACGGCCGGTTTGAAGATTGTCTGGCTGAGTGGATAGGGCGCCGCTCGGCCAGCGATGGCGGCCTTCAACAAGCGCTGTGTGATCAGATCGGGGTAGCGGCGATTCGGGGCGGTGGAATGGGTGTAGTCCTTGACCGCGAGACCGAAGTGCCCTGGGGCCGTCACGCCAGGCCGCTCCGCGACGTCTTCGCCCGCGCCCAGCAGTTTGATCACCGCCAGCGATAGATCGGGAAAGCGCGCCGGGTCGGCCGCTTGCTCCTTGACGAGAAACGCATCGAGGGCCACCGAATCCGCGTTGACTGGAAGCGTCTGCCCGTGCGCCTGGGCGAGCTCGACGATCCGGCCCCACCGTTTGGGCGTCCGCACGACACGGCGGATGGAGGGGAAGTTCTTCGCCGCGAGATACCGAGCGGTCACGCCGTTGGCGGCGATCATGAAGTTTTCGATGATCTCCGTGGCGCCGGAGGCACGAACAGCTGTCGATTAAGGGGCGCAATCATCCCCTGGAACCCGCGGGCGAGTTCTCGCCATCGAGCCTTCGACCCTTCGATGCGGTGCACTTCCGCCCGTTTGGCCGTCTTGATCTCGGCGAGACACCGAACGATGCGCCCATTCAACTCCGACAGCGACGACCACCTCGTGCCGCGGCTCTGCGCGGTGGCAGCGCCTGGCGAATGTCATCCCGTCGCCGTCGCAAGCGACGTTGTTCGAGCGTCAGTTCCCGGGCTTCGGCCGAGATGAAATCCCTGGAGGACTGGAGCATATCGAACGGTGCGATCACCTCGTGATAGAGCATCGCGCCCAGCGCGACGTAACGGAATCCGCCAAACCGCTACCAGGGCGCAAAGCCGATGCTCTTGTAGCTGTTCTCCATGCGGAACAGTACGTCGCGGCTCCGGCTGAACGTTCCGGGAGTCTGCGGGTAGCGTCGGACACGAAGACGAATCGCCGGGTCTTCCAACGCGCTCGCCACGAGGGCTTTTGCTAGCCCTTTGGGCGTCTCCATTGTTACGACGTCCGTCCGGTCGCCGATGACCTCGATGCCCGGCAGGATGAGATCGAAAATGCGCCGGGCCTGATCCGAACAGTTGCGATAGAAGAAGTTAAACCTCGATTTGTTTGGGGCGGCTTTGAACGCAGCCACGAGCACCGCATCGTCAGCGAGACTCGTCTCGATTGAATAGATGTAGATGCTGCGGTGGAACCGCGTGGCAAGGGCGGCTTTCCACTGATCGTGCGGCAGGTCGCCCATTGCGTTGTGCTGAAGCGCAGAGGAGAACAGCGAGCCGAAATTGTGTCTTTCAATGGGGAAATGGCTGCCGTGATCGCCCACGAGGTTAAG
>DASTVZ010000168.1:0-11864 GCA_035758845.1 Vicinamibacterales bacterium | reverse complement strand
CCGCACTGGCAAGAAGATCGAATGGGACTACAAGAACATGCGCGCAAAGAACACGCAGGATGCAGATCCATTCATCAAGCGGCCGGAATATCGCGCAGGCTGGAAAGACATTCTGCGATCGACCTAAAAAAAGGTAAAAGGTAAAAGGTAAAGACCTTCTACCTTTTACCTTTTACGGATCCCGGATCCCGCACACCGGATCCCGGAGAGATAAATATGAGCATGACACGACGTGACTTCGTTAAGCAGGCAGGCATCGCATCCGCGGCGCTTCCGGCCCTGGCGCAGGCACAAGCACCGTCTCCGGTCCCGCAACAACCCGCGTCGCCGCCTGTCGCGTCGAAGGAACCGCTCAACCCGGTTCCAGTGCGTGTCGGGATGACGGACTGGAACCTGGGACAGCGTGGTGACATCGCGAAGATCGCGCTCGCGCGCGAAATCGGCCTCGACGGCATTCAAGTGAGCGTGCAATATCCGAGCGACGGCAAACCGACGCTTCGCGATCCGAAGACGCAGGTCGAATTCAAGCGTGCCGCGCTCGACAACGGCATTCAGATTTGCTCGCTGGCGATCGGCAATCCTGGCAAACAGCGATTGCCGATGCACACGAATCCGGCATTTGCGATCCTGTTGGCCGAAGCGGTGGAGATTGCCTACAACATCGGCACGAACAATATTCTGCTGCCGATCCTCGGGGACAGCCACATCGACATGGCGAACCAGGCGCAGGTGGACGGGTTTGTCACGATGATGAAGGAAGTGGCGCGCTACGCTGAGAAGTACGATGTCGTGGTCGGCCTGGAAGATTGGCTCTCGGCCGCCGACAACATCAAAATCGTCGATGCGATTGGATCGAGCCACGTTGCGGTCTACTACGACGCGCACAACATCGTGTCGCGGGTGCCCGATATTTACGTCGAACCCAAGATGCTCGGCAAGCGCATCAATCAGATTCACTTGAAGAACGCCAACGCAACGAATAACAGTCAGCAACTTCTTGAAACACCCGGCGGCAAGATGGACTGGGCGCGGATGGCCAAGGAGTTCTACGACATCGGATACCGCGGCTGGTACGTCCTCGAAACCGGTTCGCCGACGAAGGACCTTGTGGCTGACACCCGGGCCAACATCGGGTATGTGAAAAGGACGTTCAAGATGCCGCCGGCGACATCCTGATCGCGTTTCGCACCGTCCTGGGACTCTCCTGCCGTCCGAGCGGGAAAGGCAGAAGGTAAACAATTCTTTTGCCTTTTGCCTTTTACCTTTTACCTTTTACGTGCCTGACAAGCAGATTGATACCACGAGAGCGGTTTCGATCCCCACGCGTATCGGTCCGTACGCGATCGAGCGGAAGCTCGGCGAGGGCGGCATGGGCGTGGTCTACGCAGCGCGCGATGAACGGCTGCAGCGGACCGTCGCGCTGAAGACCTTGTCGGCCATTGGCACCGACCCAACCGCCCATCAACGGTTGTGGCGCGAAGCGCGAGCGGCGGCAAGCGTCAATCATCCGAACGTGTGCCAGATCTACGAGATCGGAGAAGACCAGGGCACGCTGTTCATCGTGATGGAGCTGCTCGAGGGACAAGTCCTCTCCGAACGTTTGTCCGCCGGGCCGCTCACCAGCGCGGAAGCGATTCCGATCGGTCTTGGCATCCTGGCCGCGCTGTCGGCGCTTCACGCCCGCGGCATCGTCCATCGCGATCTGAAGCCCGGCAACGTATTTCTGACACAGCACGGCGTGAAGCTGCTCGATTTCGGCCTCGCCCGCCCGCAGTTCGATGCGCCGTTCGATCCAACAATTGAACTCACCCTGCCCGGGGTGGTGATGGGAACGCCACGCTACATGGCTCCCGAGCAGATCAGCGGCGATGCGATCGACGGGCGAAGCGATCTCTTCGCTGTCGGCGCCATGTTGTTCGAAATGCTTGCCGGACGACCAGCGTTTGTTGGACGAACGATCGTTGAAATTCTTCATGCCACACGATACGAGCAGCCGCCGGCGCTCACGGGATCTCCAGCCGTCGCGGCACTGGATCGAGTGATCAGGCGTGCGCTTGCAAAGCGTGCCGAAGATCGGCCGGCATCAGCGGACTTGATGGCAGCCGAGCTCCGCGCACTCGAGTCGATCAGCGGCGATCGGACACCCGCGCTCGCGCGTGCACTCACCCGTCTTGTCGTACTGCCGTTTCGCGTCTTGCGTTCCGATCCGGAAACCGACTTTCTTGCGTTCAGCCTGCCGGATGCCATCTCGTCGTCGCTCTCTGGTCACGGCTCGCTGGTCTTGCGCTCGAGCGCGGTCGCCGCGCGGTTTGCCGGAGAAGCACCAGATCTCAAAGCCCTCGCCGCCGAAGCGGATGTCGACGTCGTCGTGATGGGCACGCTCCTGCGCTCGGGCGACCAGCTGCGTGCGGCGGCGCAACTGGTCGAGGCCCCAGGCGGCACGCTGTTGACGTCCCACACCGTCCAGTCGTCCCTGGGCGACCTGTTTCGTTTGCAGGACGACATCGCGCGACGAGTCGCCGATGCCCTGGCATCGCCGTTGACCGGCGGTCCCGTCTCACCGGCCTCTGGAATCGCGCCCGATGCTCGTGCCTACGAACTGTATCTGCGCGCAAATGAACTCGCGCGAACCTACAACGGCCTGATCAACGCGCGCGATCTCTATCAGTCATCCCTGGAGCTCGACTCACGCTTCGCGCCAGCGTGGGCACACCTCGGGCGGTGCCATCGCGTGATCGGCAAATACATCGATGCCTCCGACGACAGCGAAAGGCGAGCCGAAGAGGCGTTCCGCCGCGCACTTGCCCTGAGCCCCCGGCTCACGATCGCGCACAAGTTCTTTGCCATGCTCGAGGCCGACATGGGGCGCGCCCAGGATGCACTCGTGCGGCTGCTGGGCGAAGCCCAACGCCACGGCAACGATCCCGAGCTGTTCGCCGGTCTCGTTCACGCGTGCCGTTATTGCGGCCTGCTCGACCAGGCGATCGCTGCGCATACCGAAGCGCGACGGCTCGATCCCAATGTGCCCACGAGCATCGAGCAGACGCTGCTCATGACCGGGAACATCGATCGACTTCTGGCCATCGAGGCGGCCGGCATCGTCGCCGGCGCCGACGACGGCATTCGAGTGATTGGGCTGGGCCTCGCGGGCCGTCGCGACGAGGCTCGCGCGAAGCTTGTTCAGATGCGGCAGTTGTCGCGAATTCCTGCCTTCGAATCATGGATCGATTACCTGACTGCCTGGCTGGATCGCCGGCGCGACGACATGCACGGACGCATGTCGGTCTTCACACATCTGAGAATCCAGGAAGATCCCGAAGCGATCTTCCAGGAGGGATGGCTGCTCTGTGACGTCGGCGATTACCAGGCGGGGCTTGAATTCCTTCGCCGCGCGATCGACAAGCACTACTGGGCGGTCGCCACGCTGAAGAACAGTCGCCAGTTCGATGGACTGCGGACCCGTCCTGAGTTCGACGCGCTCCTTTCACAGGCGACGGAGGGACGCGAGCGCGCACTTCTCGTCTATCGCGATGCCGGCGGCGAACGGTTGCTCGGCGTGTGAGCATGAAATCGCTGGGCCGAGCGCAAGACAAGGCGGAACTGGTCGCGCGACTTGGGCGACTCACACCGCAAAGCGAGCGGCGATGGGGACAAATGAATGTGCGTCAGATGGTGTGTCACCTCGCCGACGCCTGCCGGATGGCTCTCGCGCAGAAGCCTGTCAGCGGCGACAGCAGCGTCCTGAAACGAACCGCGATCAAATGGCTCGCGCTCTACGCCCCGTTGCAATGGCGCGCCGGGATCGTGACCAGCCCGGAGATCGACCAGCAGATTGCCGGCACCTGCCCGGCTGATTTCGCGTCCGACGTCGCCGAGGTGCGGGTACTGTTGGACGCGGTCGCGAAGAACGGCTTGCGCGGGACGTGGCCCGATCATCCGGTCTTCGGCAGGATGTCAGCATCGGAGTGGCTCAGGTGGGCGTACCTGCACACAGACCATCACCTGCGGCAATTCGGGGTCTGAGGCCGGTTCACTGTCCACCAGGCTTCTTGGCCCAGGGGTTCTTTCCTGTCTCCTTGATGTAACGCTGGCGGCCGATGTTGTCGAGGAATGTCAGCGCAGCGGCGGCGACTTCAACCGCGCGCTCGCGCGGCACGACGACGACGCCGTCGCCGTCGGCGACGACCACGTCACCGGGTCGAACAAGGACGCCGCCGATGGTCACCGGCCGGTTCACAGATTCGAGCTCGTTTCTTCCCGGACGAATGCCGCGAGCCAGTCGGCGGAAATACGTGGGCACTTTCTCGTAGATGATCTCGTCGGTATCGGCAAGACCGCCGCTGGTGACGAGGCCGACCATCCCAAGCTTCTTCCAGCTCATGATGTTCGACGATCCAATGCTGCGCGACTCTCCGTCTTCCATCGCATCGATCACCAGGATCGAGCCCGGCGTGAGCACCTTCATGAACGCTTCAGACGTGACCGTGCTGTACCACTGGTTGATCGTCTTCTGATCCATCCTGGGCTCGCGCCTGTTGGTCGGAACATAGCGCGCGGTCACAGCAATCCCAGCGACGCGATGGGTGAAGTTCTCGGTATCTTTCCACAGCGCGTGAATCTCCGGGTTCACGAGTCCTATGTTCTGGAGACCCACCACGTCCATGCCGTCGGACACGTCGGCGACTCGCAGGTATTTGTACTCGTCGAGCACACGCTTGTTGTCCTCGGCGGTGTACTCCTTGTAGGGAATGAAGAGCTGTACTTTGTCTGGGATCGATTTCTCCGCGGGCTGTTGCGCGGCCGCCGGCGCCGCCAGCATCGCGGTCGCGGCAAACGAAAACAGCCAATGACGAATGCGAAAGGACATCTGGACTCCTCCTGACGTGCGCGACCGCCGCATTGTACGACTCCGCATCGAACCAGCAGAACCTCGTAGAGCCTCAACCCACGGTTGACTCGGGTTGGGCCGTAACGTGCGACAATCGAGACATGGCCGACGGCGAAGACATCGACGCCGAGCACGACCGGCTTCGTCGCGAGGTGGACGCGCTGCGGGCTGAACACGAGGCCTTGGAACGGAAGCCCGTCGATACGGGAGAGCACAAGGCGCATCGTCAACGTCTCAAGGCGCAGATTCAGAAGCTCCAGGCACACATCGAGCGGCTTCGTGCCCAACGCATCCACCACTGAGGCACGCGACGTTTGGCCTTTTGCCCAAATCGCCCCCGCGGTCACAGCTCTGCAAAAAAGTCCCTTGACATTTACTTGATTGACACACCTGATTGACAACTGTGCAATACTGAGCCGGGCGAACCCATCATGAGTTCCAGGCGGGCCGATGTACCTCGTATCGAGAATGACAGGAGCAACAGGATGCGTGCTCGTGTTTTGATCGTGGACGACGACGAGGCTTATCTGGACGGCATGAAGGAGTTGCTGGAGGAAGCAGGCTACGACGTCTTCCTGGCCAGTAGCTTCGAGGAGGGGCGGCAGAAGCTGCGCGATCGCTCTCCCGATCTGTTAATCATCGACGTGCGGCTCGGTGCCTTCAACGGGCTTCAACTCATCTCGACGGGTCAGCTCCACATTCCGACCATCGTCGTCACCGGTTTCGATGACACGGTGCTGCGCGCCGATGCCGGTGGATTCGGCGCCAGTTACGTCGTCAAGCCAATCAAGCCGGCTGCACTGCTCGCGTTGATCCAACAGAAGCTCTCGACCGATGCGGATCGTACGCGCGATGCGTCGTCGATTGACGAGCACGCCGAGCTGTCCGGAGCGCAGTCGGGACGCGATCCTGACTGAACCCAAGTTCCAGCGGGCGCATCTAGCCTGCGTTACTTCAAGAAACCGCTCTTCACCGTCACCGTTGAACTGAGTTCATCGTTCAACGGATCATCAAGCGCCAGCAGCGATCGGAGTTGAGGCGACACCGACGCTTGCACCTCCGGTCGCAGCAGCTGCTTCTGATACTGCTGCTGCGGCTTGTCATGACGACAGTAGAAGGCGTGCATCGCGAGACGCGGTGAGCTCGTTCGATTCGCCGTTCCGCCGTGCCACATGTGCGCGTTCATCACCACCACGGTGCCTGCCGGCGCAATCAGCAGGATTTCTTGCGGATGCGCCGCGTATGGATCGCTCATCACATCCTGCGGCCGCGTGCCCCATTTGTGCGACCCGGGAATCATGCGGGTCGGTCCGTTATCAGGCGTGAAGTCATCGAGCAGCCACACGGTGTTGCACACCCAGTAGCCCTTCTCGTCGGGTATCGCGCCCATATCGACGTGCAGTGGCTGACCGACATCCATTCCCGGATCGGCCGATCGCGCATTGAGACTGCTCAACTTACAGTCGTCGCCGACGACGTGTTTCACCAGGTCCAATACGGGTGGAAGGGCGATCGCCCGCTGGAAGACTTCCCCTTTGTCGACAAGGTTCGCCAACCGATGCGCGTGTTCCTCTTTTCGGAACTCATGACCGGCCCGTTCCCCTTCTTCATCGAACAGCTCGAGGATACGACTTCGCAATTCGTGAAGGAGCGCCGTGTCCATCGCTGACTCGAGGACGACGTATCCCTGGTCATCGAGATATTGCTGCTGTTCAAGAGTCATGCTGCAAGTATGCGCTTTCGCTCGCGCCCACTCAAAGGTCACGGAGAACAAGGCCATAATGTGCAGGCGCATGGACAGAACCGTCAGTCGGCGTACTTTTCTCGGAGCGGTGGGTGCCGCTGCGCTGGGGGCGGGCTGCCGCTCGACCGGCGAGCGAGGCCCAGTCATTCTTCGGCTATCGCACTCGATGTCTCCCGGCCCCACGGCACTGCATGTGTTCGCCGATACATTCCGCACACTGGCGGAGCGGGCCACCAATAACGCCGTCACGATCCGGATCTTTCCCAGCGGCACGCTAGGACAGGAGCGTGAGGTCGTGCAGCAGGTCCAGGAGGGGCTCGTTGATTTCATGGTCTCCGGCACTGCGATATGGGGCAGCGTGGCACCGAAGCTTCAAGTCTTCGATTTTCCATTTCTCTGGCATGACTGGGACCACGTCCACCGCGTCGTCGACGGCGAACTTGGCCACGAGGCTGCCGACTATCTGGAACGGTCCGTTCGGATGCGGCCCCTCGCGTGGGGAGATTCGTTCGGCTTTCGCCAGGTGGTCACGCGATCGCGCGATGTCACCGATCCGGCGCAGCTTGCCGGTCTGAAAATACGGACGATTCAATCGTCTATTTATGTGAAGACCATCGAGCTGATGGGCGCCAGCCCGACACCGATGGCGTTTGGCGAAGTGTATACCTCGCTGCAGACCGGTGTGATTGACGGCTACGAGCACGATGCGAGCACCACCGTGCAGCAGCGTTTTTACGAAGTCGCGCATCACATGGCGCAGACCCGGCATATCGCAGGCGTACTGGGCTTGTTCGCTTCGTCTGCCGGCCTGTCTCGTCTCCCGTCCGACATGCGCGCCGCGCTCGAAGCGGCTGCCCGTGAAGCTTCCACTGCGCAGCGCGCCGTCGGTCCTCGTGAAGATGCAGCGGCCACCGCACAACTCTCCGGTCTCGGCATGACGATCCGCGACATCGATCGCCGCGCGTTCCGCGAACCAGCGCAACGGCTCTGGGAATCCGAGGCGCGCGCGCTCGGGGCAACCGCGTGGCTCGCCGCCATTCGCACATGAGCACCGCAATTACCGCTGAACCGCCAGTTACGCGCCATTGGACGGATCGCGCGCTCGCGTTCTCGATCGCGACGATCGTGGCTGCGCAAGCGATCGTGGTCGGCTTGCAGGTAATCGGCAGGCACGTTTTCCGCCAACCCATTCCGTGGACCGAAGAGATCGCACGGCTGCTGCTCGCATGGTTGATGTGTGCGGGCGGCGTCTGGGCGCTCAAGCAGGGACAGCATCCGCGCGTGACCGCGCTGCTGCGCCTTGCTCCAGACTCCAGACGCGCCGCGATCGATCGCGGACTTCGTCTGGTGCTCCTGGGATTCTTTCTGTGCCTGGTCGTTCCCGCCTGGCACCTGACGATCGCGAGTGCAAGCGAGCGACTCCCGGCGAGCGGTCTGTCCGGCGCGGCCATTTCTGCGGTGCTACCGGCAGCGTTGCTGCTGATGTCAGTCGTCATCGTGGAACAGTTGCGCCGCGACGGCCTCGCCGTCTGGCGGGATCGCGCCGAGTTGTCGTGGGCCCTTGGTGCGGCGAGTCTCGCGATCGCATCGGTGATCGTACCCATCGTGGCGGGTGCGGCACCGATGACCGTGCTCATTGCTGGCTTTCTCGTCACCGCGGCCCTCGGCGTCCCGCTCGCCTTCACGCTCGCGCTGACCTCGCTCACCTATCTGCTTGGGATCGGCGGCGTCAGCCTGATCATTCTTCCCATCAAGATTCTCGGCGGCGTCGACTCGTTCGTGCTGCTTGCGATTCCGCTGTTCATCGTCGCCGGCACACTGATGGAAGCCGGCGGCATTTCCGAACGCACGGTTGATTTCGCCATGGCGATTGTCGGCCGCGTGCGGGGTGGCCTCGCGATGGTGGCCGTTGTCGCGGAAATCCTTTTCTCCGGAATCTCGGGATCGACGACCGCGGACGTGTCGGCGATCAGCTCGCTGCTCGTTCCCTCGATGCGACGCGCCGGCTACACCGGCACCGAATCAGTCAGCATCGTTGCCGCTGCCTCAGCCATGGGCATTCTCGTGCCACCGTGCCTGACGATGGTGGTGCTCGGATCGCTCGTGAACCTGTCGATCGTGACCTTGTTTCTCGCCGGGTTCATTCCGGCATTCGTCCTGGCGCTTGCGCTTCTCGTGCTGATTGCAGGGCGGGCGCGGCGTCAGGGTTGGCCGGTGAGTCAACCGGTCACGCGGGCGGACGTCTGGCGCGCCGCCCGCCGGGCCGTTGTCCCGACTGGCCTGCCGGTCTTGCTCTTTGGCGGAATTTTCTCGGGTCTCACGACAGTTACCGAGGCCGCGCTGCTGGCCGTCGCTTATTCCCTGATTGCCGGGATCGCGATGGGAGGGATTCGCCGCACCGACATCGTCGGACACCTCGCTCAGAGCGGCGTCGTCACCGCGACAACGCTGTGGGTGCTGGCCGCGGCGTCCGCGTTCGCGTGGATTCTCGTTCGCGAGTGGGTGCCGCAGATGCTGGGCGAGTGGATTCGCACGGCCGGCGCCGGACGCGTCGAGTTCATGGCGCTCACCATCGCGCTTTTCGTCGTTGTCGGCGCGCTGCTGGAAGGGTTGCCGGCGCTGCTGATTTTTGGTCCGATTCTTTTCCCGATCAGCCGATCGATCGGTGTCGATCCCGTCCACTATGGGATTGTCGTCATTGCGGCGATGGGAATCGCGTTCTTCCTGCCGCCAGTCGGCGTCGGCCTCACCATTGCCGCCGGCATCGGCCGCGTCGACATCGACGACGTCAGCCGAACCTATGTGCCGTATCTGGTTGCCCTGTTAGTCGGCCTCGCCCTCATTGCCGCATTTCCATCGATTACCCTGATCCTGCCGAGGGTGGTGCTGGGATATGGGAGGTGACGGCGTTGACGACTAGCGATGACGCGGACGACTAACAATGGAGGCGGGGTCTGTCCGGATCCGGAATGCGGGATCCGGCAAATGAATCGCGAATTCCATCCAGGAATTCGCGATTCATTCGCGATCAGCAATGAGTGATTTAGCGACTCACTCACTTTTTCGCGGGCATCTCGATCTTCGAAATGGTGAGCGTGTCGCCCTTTGCCGTCCCAGTGACGATCACCTCGTGCCCCGCATGGGCCTTTAGCGCCGCGAGATCCTGATTGGCGATGGTGTAGACCTTGTCTTTTTCGCCAACGAAAACGTATTTCTCTCCGCCCTTCACGCAGCCTTCGACGCATTCGCGGTCGGTCATCTTCTTCGTGCCATGTTCGCCGTCCTTGTGCATTGCCTTGCACATGGCATCGCTGATTCGACCTTTGAACTCGTCCGCCGAGAGCGCCGGGGCCGAGAGAAGTGCCAGGGCCGCGACAGATGCCAGGGTCTTCCGCATACGTCTACCTCCTAATTAAGCGGCGACAGTCTATATCAGATGGAATCGCTCACACTACTCTGAAACCTTCGCTTGGCCGGCTCCCCGGATCCGGCGCCCGAACGACGTATTAGAAATTCACCTTGAACGAAAACTGCATCGATCGGTTGTCGACGATCGTCGACGTGATGCGGCCCGCGGTCGGCGAATCAAAGTTCTGGTTCGGGAATCCGAAGCCAGGGTGGTTGAACAGGTTGAACGCATCCCACCGGAACTCCAGGTTTGTCCGGCCGGACACGGTAAACCGCTTCGACAATGACGTATCGACGTTGACGTGCCCGGGTGCGTAGAGGATGCCCCGCCCGGTATTGCCATAGGTGTTCGCCGGCGGTGCTTTGAAATCGGCCGGGTTATACCACCGATCAACTGTCGGATTCTCCAGTTTGCCGGATCCGATTCGATCCGGCCAACTCGGTGCACCGTTGTTGACGCCCGTCTGCATGAAGACCGTAAACGGGCGGCCTGTCGTCACTGTGCCGATGCCGGCGAGTTGCCATCCGCCGACGATCGCGCCGACCATTCCGCTGTCCTGCATCCATTTGCGCCCCGGTCCCCATGGCAGCTCCCATACCCCGCTCATCACGGCGCGATGTCTCACGTCGAATCCTGACGGCCCATGACCGGCATTCAGGTTGGTCACAGTCTGTGGATTGCCGACAGCGCCGCCGCCGCTCGCGGCTGATCCGCCGTAATCGAGCGACTTGCCATAGGTGTAGCTGCCGAGGAACTGCAGTCCGTTATGGAATCGTTGCGTCACTTTGAGCTGGCCGCTGTGATACGTCGAGCGATTCCTGGGGTCGCACTGCACCATGTTGTTCAGCCGATTGAGCGGCTGAATCAGACGGCGCGATTCCTGGGTGCCGACCCCCGGCTGCACTTCGTTCGGGTTGTAGCAGAACACGATGTGCTTTCCCGCACTGCCGGCGTAAGTGAGTTCAACCGCCATCGCGCTGAGCACCCGGCGCTCGACGCCAAGATGCCACTGCTCTGCATATGCAATTTCGTTCTCGAACGAATGTCCCAGCACGCGGGGGTTGGCCGCCTGCAACTCCGCCGTGGTCCGCGGCTTCACCTGAACGATCGCCGGGAACGGATCCTCGATGGTTCGGACCGTCGAAAAGTCGGTTGGATTGGTCGCGAAGCTGACATTCTGAGAAATCGTGTACGGCACCTGCTGGCCAATCATGTTCGAGGCCGACGGCTGCTCGGGAAAATATGTGATGCCGAACCCGGTCCGAAGAATTGTCGACGCATCGCCGAACAGGTCGTAGGTCAGCCCCAGTCTCGGCGCGAGCCCCTGCTGTGATTTCTTGTTCACCGATTTGCTGGCGCCGTCCTCACCGGCGTAGATCAACCGAAGATTCACCGGATCGAAGTTGACGATCTTGTTGTCCTCTTCTGTCTCGGCGCGGAAGAATTCGTAGCGGACGCCGGCGTTGACGGTGAATCGCGACTTGAACTTGAAATCGTCCTGAATGAACGTGCCGTGTTCCTGGGTCCGCAGCGTGTACGGTTCGAGCAAGAAGCCGCGAGCGGCATTGTTGATATATCCGGTCAGCAGCGACGCGAGTCCGGATCCGCCGGCGTTGGTCACCGGATTGTTCGTGTAGTTCCGGCCAAAGTTGATCGTGCCGCGAGTGTCGGTGTGGGTGAATGGTGAGGGGTATCGATCGACAAGTCGATAGCCGAACTTCACCTGATGTCGCCCTTTGAGCCACACGAGCGCATCTTCGATCTGCCAGTGGAATTGCTTGGGGTTCACCGGCAGGAATGCCGGTCCGCCGGAAATACCGGTC
>DASTVZ010000158.1:0-6053 GCA_035758845.1 Vicinamibacterales bacterium | reverse complement strand
CGAGCCCATCCCGGATATCTCGAGATGCTGGATATCGATGCGGCGCAAGGTCGCGTGCGGTTGATGTTCAAGCCAGTGCAGAATGGTCGCTGCGCCACACAACGGCGGCTCGTTCGGCGGAAGCCACACAGGGACCGAGGTGCAGAAACCGAGCAAGGCACTCACGTCGCCTCGTAATTCTGCACTTAGCCACGCGTGGTGAAGCGCTTCGATCGCCGAACGGTCATCCGCCGACAGCACAGATCCCTTCACAAAAAGCCCCAGAGTCGCGTGCGCGTTGTTACGATCATTGGAACGTCGCCACCAGTAGGAATCTCGAATTGCAGATTTCGTACGAACAATCCGAAAACCGTATCTCGCAGCGGCCGACGGCGTACAGAGTGGCCGCCCCCCTTGTCCCTTTCGAAAGCGCAAGACCGCGTTGGCAAGCGCATTGCCTACACGGCCGCGTACCATGCCCGTTGTTTTTCTGGTGCTCTTCTTCGTCCTTCTCATGAGGCACCCGCGATATGCCTTTGTCTCGATGATCATCGCCATCGTGCTCCTCTACAGGGGACGGGTGAAGTCGGCGACGACCCGGGCACGCCGGCGGGTTGAAGAAGACGTCTATTCGTCGCAGGTGTAAGGCTACGATCGCTTCATGGCGATCGTCATTGTCGTCGCAGTCGCTGCGGCCGCGCTCGCGCATACTGCGCCATTCCCTTTCTTGCTCGAAGCCTTCCGTCCATCGCGTTCCTTGTGGCACGTCGCGCCGGCACCAGGGACACCGCCCACGCTCTACCTGACGTTTGACGATGGGCCGAACCCGGACTGGACGCCGGCGCTGTTGGAGGCGTTGAGCGACACCGGTGTCCACGCAACGTTCTTCCTGATCGACGAGCACGTCACGCCGGAGACGGCACACATTGTCAAACGCATCGCCACTGAGGGACACGCCATCGCGCTTCATTCCGGGAGCCGGCGCCTGACGATCATGTCACCCGATGCGCTCGCGGCGCGACTCCGCAATGCAGCCTCGCGCATCGAGGCAATCACCGGCTCGCCACCCTGTCCGCTATTTCGTCCGCACGCGGGATGGCGCAGTGCGACGATGTACGAGGGGCTGGAGAAGGCGGGCCTGACACTGACAGGCTGGTCGTGGGGAATGTGGGATTGGGACTGGTGGCGCAAGCCACGGTCCGAAGCCGTTGCGAAAAAGCTCGCGAAAAAAGCGTCGGCCGGGGACATCATCGTCATTCACGACGGTCACCACAAAGATCCTCGAGCCGATCGTCGTCATGCCGCGGGAAGCGTCCGGCTGTTGGTGCCAGAACTGAAGTCGCGCGGCTTTGCATTCAGCACGCTGTGTTCGGCAAAGACCTGAGCGCGTTAAGCGGCCACTCGGTCATCTCACCATTGGCTGAATGGAACGGGCGAGTTCGAGCCATGGATGATCGTCTCTGACCACGACTCCGTCTTCGCGCAGCCAGACGACCGCCAACACCGCCTGCGCAAATGCCCACCCCAGAATTCGATCGGCGTTCAGTTGCAGTCGATCGGCAAAGCATTCAATTCGTCGCTCGATTGTTCGGGACTCCAGGAACACTTCAGGGTACTCAATTGGATTTCGAAGGGCCGCGCCAATCTCATACTCAGGTTCGCCCAGCACACCTTTGGGGTCGATGGCCAGCCATCCTGCCTGCGCATCGAACGGGACATTACCGTGATGGAGGTCGCCATGCAGTAGGCGGCACCGCCGCTGCGAAGCACACAATTTCCCGTACATGTCGTGGGCTTCGTCGACGAGCGGTTTCGGCAGCGACGGGTCGGTACGTGCCCGATGGCGGGCGAAACTTTGTCCCCATTCTTCGACTGTTGGCACACCGGGACAATCGTGAGGTGACAGCCGGCCAATCACCGCGGCCAAGAGTTCCGTCGCGTTCTCGTCGTCTCCGCTCGCCACCGTTGTGACCAGCGACTCTCCGGGCATCAGGCGTTCGAGCAGAAGCACGCCTTCAACCTGGTCGAGCATCCGCACCATGCCTTTCCCATCGAATGCCCGCAGTACGAGACCGGCCAGTAACTCGTCGTCGGGTTGCTTGGGAACCTTCAGCGTGACCGCTTGATCCTTCAGACGGCCGAATGCAAGTACGGAGTTTTCGGTTTCGGCGATGTCTTCAATGAGAATTCCCCAGGCGGTGGCTCGATCGCTGATGCGGACGCGGTGATTACTCACCTACGGGCGACGTTTTTTCTTCCGTGAGATCTCCGCCGCTTTGTCGCTGACTTGCTTCACCCGATTTCTGATTTCGGTCGTCATGTCGATCGGAACCACACGCGCTGGAGTCGTGTCTGCCACCGGCTCGGCGTAGCCGCCGACCATCAAGTAGGTGGCGATCGACGCGGTGACGTCGTACATCGCTCCGGTTTCGAAGCGGTGGAGATCCACTCCGTCAACTTCTCCCGCCGGACGGCGCAGGATACGAATGCGCATCAGCCGCGCTCCGGCTTCAGAGACGTGCGCAGTTCTGCACGATCGGAACGGCAGTTCGGACACCGCGTCACCGGTGCCGGACCGAAGTGAGGTGTCGGCTTCCAATACGAGCGAAACCAGTCTATTAGCCGCATGTGTACACGGTCCCGACAGATCCGGGACGATTGCTGGGGAGCAAGCGAGATAAGAGCAGGAATGATGCCGGACCACGGATTAACACGGGCCACGGAAGAACACGGACAAACACGGATCGATCGGATCCTGGAGTCGGGACGACGGATGCCGGTCAATGCTTGCCCGGAAGGGGCCGGACGTGTAGAGTCTCTCGCGAACGTTACGAAGAGACCGCTGTTAAGCCCTGTTGACCGCATCGGGTCTTTGAAACCTTCGGGATGCAATTCAACGAGCGTGGTCCTTCGAGATCAGCCGTTATCCCCGTTTGCACCGCCAGATCGACCGGTGCTACGGCGACGCAAAGCGCCGCGAAGGAAGACGCGAGCGAACGCAGTGAAGCGAGCCACGCAAACGGAGCGAGCCGGCGGAGCGGCTCGCGAGTGAGCGTGTGGGGAGTCCGAGGGGCGCAGCCCCTCGGATCAATAAAGGAGCCTCCATGAAACGTCGAGACTTTCTTGCGCGTGCTGCTGCCGGTGCTGCCAGCGTGATGGCATTACGAGCTCAGGGAAACCAGACGACGGCTCCGGCGGGACGACAAGGAGGTCCAGGCGCCCAGGGGCGCGGGGGTGGCGGCGGACGTGGACGCGGGCCGGCACCGGTGGCGCCGGAGAAACTCGCGCGGATTTCACTCATGACGCTGAACTTCGGCGCATATTTCAAGACCGCGAGGACTCAGAATCCCACGCCCGACCAGACGATGACGCCCTTCGATCTGCCGAAGATGTATGTCGAAAACTACGGCGTTCACAATATCGAGTATCAACACGAAACCATCGTCGAGTCCGAAACCGATCCGGCCTTCATCAAGGAACTGAAAGCCCGCCTCGATGAAAACAAAGTGACCATGACCCAGATCAATCTGGAGTTCGGAACGGTGCAGTCGATCTCGAATCCAGACGCCGCGGGACGGCAGCAGGCGGTCGACCACGTGAAGCAGTGGATGGACATCGCGTCGCAGTACGGCTGCCCGCGCGTCATGATCAATCAGCAGCAGGCACAGCTCACCAAGGAAACGCGCGACGGCGCGGTCGCGGCGATGAAGGCGATGGCCGAATACGGCCGCACGAAGAACGTGAAAGTCTCATTCGAGACGCGCGGAGTGGGCACGCCCGAGTACGTCCAGGCCATCGGGATGAAACCGTGGGAGTTCGGCCTCACCGTGTTCCGCGATGCGGGCGCCAACTCGAACGTCGACATCGGCAACGTCGGGGCGATGAACCAGCAGGAACTGCACGACTGCATCAAGGCGTGGTTCCCCTACTCGTCTGGCAACATGCACGTCAAGTCGAGCCCGTTCTGGGATATCGGCCAGGCGGTGAAATTCACCGAAGGGCTGGGGTACAAGGGACTCTACGCCATCGAAGTCGCCCGCCACGAAGGCGTGCGGATCGTCTACAACACGATTCTCGCAAACCTGGCTTAGGAAGCAGCGCAGGACATCGCGCTGATGCCAGCCACGCTCGGGGCCGCATTCGCCGTTACCGTCGGACGAGAGACTGCTCCAGGGCCTCCATGCGCTGGTTGAGATCGATCCATCGCCCTTGCTCGGTTGCGAGATCCGCATCCAACACCGCCGATTCGCCGGTCAAGCGCTGAACGTCTGCCGCAAGTCGCGCGAGTTCGCGTTCGGTTTCGCGCTGCATGGCCTGCAGTTCGGCAGCCGGAGGGCCGTCAGGCCTCGGATCGCGCAGCGCCTCCTGCAGGCCGCGCAGCTGCTGTTGCGTCTGGTCGTATTTCCGCTGCGCGTCCGCCAGGTGGCTGCGCCCCTCTTCGATCCGCCGCATCAGTGTGTTGACGCGTTGTTCCTGCAGCTGCACACGTCCGAGCGCAAGTTGCACGCGCGGACCGACGGAGGCCATCTGCTCCATCGCCGCGCGGAGGCCTCTGACTTCCGCGAGCAGCGCAGGCAACACGTCTTCCTGCTGCGCCGTCTGTCGCCTCGCGTCGGACTGCGACGCGCTGGTGCTGACGGCGAGACCCGCCATCACGCTGATGAATCCTGCGAGAGCGACGCTACTCCACCTCATAGATCCTCCTCACTCCGACGTCTTTCACGCGACCTTATCTCACCAAAGCCTTGCGAGTCGCGCCATCACTTACCAATTCGTAATCTCGGTGATAGACCGGCGAAAGAAATTGTGCCGCGTTCGCGGTTATGGCATCGTAGAGCTATCGTGGATCAACGCACGACCGGCCCAGGCGAGCCGGGACGATTTCTTTCGTGCCCCCGCTGCAACGCGGTCTCGGCGAAGGCGGACTCGCTTGGCCGGACGGTTGTGTACATCCGCTGCTCGGCGTGCGGCGAGACCTGGACGATCCCCGAGCGCCGCAAGACCGTGCGCCAGAACAACCGGTCCGCACGTTTTCCCATGCCGCCGGCCGATTAACTCCCCCACAGTCTGGCCGGCCGCCGCGGTCGGGCCGATACACAAAATATGATTTGGTTGTTTGAACGCGGCGATCGCGTCGCGCGACTCATCACACGATTCGACACACCTGCCGGTGAATATGTCCTCGAGATGGAATGGTCGGACGGCCTCGCCACGACCGAACGCTTTGCGGACTTCTCTCAATTCCAGGCACGCGTCATTACGCTCGAACACCAGTTGCTGTCGGAAGAATGGCGTCAGTCGTCAGGCTCGCCGCAGCTCATTTCCAGCGATTGGTGGAAACCCTAAGAATTGCCGATTGCCGATTGTCGATCATTGTCGATTGCTGATTTGGGCGATTGTCGATTGCTGACGGTGATTGACGATTGCTGAATGCGGCAACGGATCCCGCACCACGGATCCCGGATCCCGGCGGATACGAGTTACAGTTACCCGCGGATGAACCAACTCGATCTCAAAGGGCGCGTCGCCATTGTCACCGGTGGCGCGCGCGGCATTGGCTATGCGATCGCAAAGCGGGCGCTGCAGTCGGGAGCGACGGTCGCGCTGTGGGACGTCGATGGCGAGCGACTGGAATCAGCCCGACAGGAATTGTCGTCCCTGGGAGCCGTGTCGAGCGATCGGGTTGATATCGCTGATGAACAGGCCGTCGCCCAGGCGGCGTCCGCGACTCATTCCCGTCACGGTCACATCGACATTCTCGTGAACAACGCCGGCGTTACCGGTGGCAACGGGCTCACGTGGGAATTCGATCCTGACGTGTGGCGCCGTGTCATCGATGTCAATCTGGTTGGCTGCTTCCTGGTGTGCCGCGCTGTCATTCCGCTCTTGATTGCGAACGGCTACGGCCGGATCGTGAACGTCGCTTCGATTGCAGGAAAAGAAGGGAACCCCACCGCTTCTCACTACAGCGCGTCAAAGGCCGGCGTGATCGGACTCACCAAGTCTCTCGGCAAGGAACTCGCCACGACAAACATCGTCGTCAATTGCGTCACTCCTGCAGCGGCCAACACCGA
>DASTVZ010000101.1:0-25393 GCA_035758845.1 Vicinamibacterales bacterium | reverse complement strand
CCCGCACGCCCCACTCCGCTCGCGTGGGCTCACTCGCGCGCTCGGTCGCCTCGCGAACTGGTTTCAAAACCGATAGCGGGTGGCGGCGAACGGGGCGCCCCTCCACCCCAGCGCGCAGCAAACGCGCGCCGGGGACCCCGGCCGCGGCCCGCCGCAGCGCCGTCTCTCGTGACAGTGCTTGTCGGCGCGAGGAGGCCGTGGGGCTGTTCGCGGACAGGACCCGCGCCTGACACGGTTTGAAACCAGTTCTAATCGCTAATCACTGATCACTGATCGCGAATCACTAATCGCGAATCCTCGAATCCCGAATCCTCGAATCCTCGAATCCGCGAATCCGCGAATCCAGCCGTCGCATATGACTGAGGCGACGGCTGTCGCGCCGGAGGCGGACCGGACAACGGGTCCCGGCCCCAGCAGGCAAGAGCCAAGAGCCAAGAGCCAGACAGCTCGAATGCTATAATTTGCTGAACTCTTCAATCGTCAGTCAGCATTCAGCATTCGGCAATTTTCCCAGTCTTAATGGATCAGCGTTTCATCCGCAATTTCTCCGTCATCGCCCACATTGACCACGGCAAGTCGACGCTGGCGGACCGGTTCCTCGAGATCACCGGGGCGCTTCAGCCGCGAGAGATGGAGGCGCAGGTCCTCGACTCGATGGATCTCGAGCGCGAGCGTGGGATCACGATCAAAGCGCACGCCGTCCGGCTGACCTACAAGGCAGACGACGGGAATGAGTATGTGCTCAACTTGATCGACACGCCGGGGCACGTCGATTTTTCCTACGAGGTCACGAGGTCGCTGGCGGCGTGCGAAGGGGCGCTGCTGCTCGTCGATGCGTCACAAGGAGTGGAAGCGCAAACGCTTGCGAATGCGTATCTCGCCGCGGATAACCGGCTCGAGATCATTCCAGTCATCAACAAAATCGATTTACCCGGCGCGCAGCCTGACGAAGCGAAGCGTCAGATCGAAGAGATTGTCGGACTCGATGCCAGTGGCGCCATCCTCGCGAGTGCGAAGGAGGGAACCGGCGTTCACGAGATCCTCGAAGCGATCGTCAAGCGCCTGCCGCCGCCCGCAGGAGATCCTGACGCGCCGCTGAAGGCGCTCATTTTTGATTCCTGGTACGACCCGTATCGAGGCGTGATCATCCTCACGCGAGTCATCGACGGCACGATTCGCGCCGGGATGAAGATTCGCCTGATGGCGCAGGGGCAGGAATACCTGGTGGATCAGGTCGGCGTGTTTTCGCCGAAACCGGTCAGCGCCGACGAATTGGGTGTCGGGGAAGCGGGATTCATCTTCGCCGGGATCAAAACGGTCAGCGACGCGAAGATCGGCGACACGATCACCGAAGCAAGCCGGCCGACGAGCGAACCGTTTCCGGGGTTCAAGGAAAGCAAGCCGATGGTGTTCGCGGGCCTTTATCCCGTCGAAGGCAGCGAGTACCCCGAACTGAGGGACGCGCTGGAGAAGCTGCGGCTGAACGATGCCTCTTTCTTCTTCGAGCCGGAAACGTCGGCGGCGCTGGGGTTCGGATTCCGCTGTGGTTTCCTCGGACTGCTTCACATGGAAATCGTGCAGGAACGGCTCGAGCGCGAGTTCGACATGGACCTGGTGACGACGGCGCCCGGTGTTTTGTACCGCGTCACGACGACCGACGGTGTGGTGCAGGAAATCGATAGTCCGTCAAAGCTGCCCGAGACCGGCCGCATTGAAAAGATTGAAGAGCCTGTGATCACCGCCATGATCCTGACGCCGTCGGAACACGTTGGCGCCATCCTGAAGCTCTGTCAGGAAAAGCGCGGGGTTCAGAAATCGATTGAGTATCTGGCCGCAGACAGGGTGCTGATCACCTATGAGTTGCCGTTCAACGAGGTGGTGCTGGATTTCTACGATCGCTTGAAGACGCTGTCGCGCGGGTACGCGTCGCTCGATTACCATGTCACCGGCTACCAGGAAGCGCCGCTGGTCAAACTCGATATTCTCGTGAACGAGGAGCCGGTGGACGCGCTATCGACGATTGTCCATCGCGAGATGGCATATCAGCGCGGCCGGGCGCTGGCGTCGAAGATGCGCGAGCTGATTCCACGACAGATGTTTGAAGTCGCGATCCAGGCGGCGATTGGCAGCCGGATCATCGCCAGAGAATCGGTGAAGGCGCTTCGCAAGAACGTGCTCGCGAAGTGCTACGGCGGCGACATTACCCGCAAGCGGAAGCTGCTCGAGAAGCAGAAAGAAGGCAAGAAGCGAATGAAACGCGTCGGACGCGTCGAGATTCCGCAGGAAGCGTTTCTCGCCGTGCTCAAAGTGGGAACCGAGTCGTAATCGCAATGGCAGCCACGTTTCAGAAATCCACGATTCGCGAATATGCCGAATCAATCGTGATCGCGGTGATTCTGGCGCTGTTCGTACGGACCTGGGTCGTCCAGGCGTTCAAGATTCCGACCGGGTCGATGGAGAACAACCTGCTGATTGGCGATCACCTGCTGGTGAACAAGTTCGTCTTCAGCCCGGCGGCGAGCCCGATCGAGCGCGCCGTGCTGCCGGTCCGCGACATCCGCCGCGGCGACATCGTCGTGTTCAAGTATCCCGACGACCCCGACCGCGACTTCATCAAGCGCGTCATCGGGCTTCCGGGTGAAACGGTCGAATTGAAGGCCAAGAAGGTGTATATAGATGGTCATCCACTCGACGAACCTTACGTGCATTTCCTCGAACCGGCGTCAGACGCGCAGGAAGTGACCTTGTTCGACGTCCGGGAGCGGTACGGCCCTGTTCGCGTGCCCGAGGGGCACTACTTCGTCATGGGGGATAATCGCGACAACTCTCAGGACAGCCGGTACTGGGGCTTCCTGACGCGCGATTACATCAAGGGGCGCGCCCTGATGATCTACTGGTCGTACGAATCAGGGCGCGAGGATTATCTCGACGAGGGCGCGGGGGCCACGGTCAAACGGATGTTCTCGGTCGTCACGCACTTTTTCACCAAGACCCGCTGGGAGCGGCTGTTCCACCAGATTCATTGACGCCCGAACGGAGGCTCTGTGATCCGGAAACTGGTCAAGCTCGCGATATTCCTGCTCATCGCGAACGCCGTTTATCGGATCACTCCCCCCACCATTCACTACTACGAGTTCAAGGACGCAGTGCAGGAGCTCGCACTGTTTTCTCAGAAGACGCCTGATGCCGAATTGATCGATCGCGTCATGGCGCTTGCTGACGAGAACCAGGTCCCGCTCGATCGCGATTACGTCCAGGTCCGCCGCTCGAATGGTCAGCTGCGCATCGACGCGTCGTATATAGAGTCAATAAATGTGTTGCCCGGGTACCGCTACGAGCACCAGTTCGACGTCGAGGCAAAGGCGTTCGACGTACGTTAGCGGCTTGATGCCGGCAACAACCGCAGGGCGGTCTGGCGTCCACTCTCCGCTTCCGCTTCCAGCTCTTTCGCTCGTGTTGTCGTGTGGTTGACGTAAGCCTGATCTTTGATGCTGCCGAGATTGATGGCGACGTTCAGTTTTGCGCCGCGTAATCCTGCCATCAGCAACTCCAGGCCGACCTCCACATCACTCGAGGCGTTGGCGTTTCCGAGCGCGGCGACGTCCGCACCTGCCTGAATCGCATCCAGACACGCGCGCATGACGTCGAGCGGCGTCTCTGTTGCCAGGCGCAGCGCTTCCTGGATTCGGCTGCTGCGCGCCTGTTTTTCCTCATCCGAACCCTTTGGCAGGCGAAACGCCGCGACGACCGCCTCGTAAGCTTCGCTGTCACGATCCATCAACGCGGCCAGTTGCTCGCTGAGTAACGCGCAACTCGCACGCGCGGCGTCGAGCCGCTTTTGCTCGTCCGGGTTCTGCACGCGCGGCTTGGGGAGCGCAGCGACCATTGCGAGCAGCGACGCGCCGACGGCGCCGCTCAATGCGGATGCCGAGCCGCCCCCGGGGGTGGGGGCCGGTGAACGAAAGGCGGCGAGAAGATCGATGAACCGCTGATCGGCCAGTCGCATGGATGTCGTCTTCCTCGATTTACGCGCGAAGCGAGCCGGATACAACCACGCCGCGTTTGATCACGCCGGCGATCGAATCGGCGCCAACCCGAATCAGATTGATCGCGTCGCCTTTGACGAGGACTGCGTCCATCTGTTTCCCTTCGGCGAGACTTCCGACGCGATCACTGCGATCCAGCGACCACGCCGCATTGATCGTCGCGGCGACGAGCGCTTCCTCAAATGTCATGTTCATGGCGAAGCAGGCGAGGGCCATGGCGAAGGGCATCGATGGAGAAAAGCCACCTCCGGGATTCACATCAGTCGCGAGCGACACAGGGACATCAGCGGCGATGAGATCACGAGCGGGGGCAAATCGGCCAAGCTTGAGATAGAACGCGGCGATTGGAAGGAGACACGCCGTCACGCCCGCCTCGGACATTTTCTCGACGCCATCCGGCGGAACGAATATGAGGTGATCCGCGGACCGCGCTCTCACCCGAGCCGCGACGGCAGATCCTCCGCTCGCACCGAGTTCATCAGCGTGAATGCGCGAGGGCAGTCCTGCTGCCTGCCCAGCCTCCAGAATCCGAACTGACTCGGACGGCGTGAACACTCCGGTCTCACAGAAAACGTCGCACCAGTGCGCCACGCGCTCCCGTGCGACCTCCGGGATCATCTCCTCGACGAGGAGATTGACGTAGTCGTCGCGCCGGGCGCGAAACTCAACCGGCACTTCGTGCGCGCCCAGGAATGTTGAAACGATTTCGATCGGGTGCTCCGACGCAAGGGTGGCGATCGCACGCAGGATTTTCAGCTCCGACTGGAGGCTGAGACCGTACCCGCTCTTGATCTCGCACGTCGTTGTGCCACACGCGAGCATCTCATCGAGGCGCGCGCGTGTTTCAGCGATCAAGTCGCCTTCGCTCGCGGCGCGAGTCGCCGTCACAGTTGAAACGATCCCGCCTCCTGCCGCGGCAATTTCTGCGTAACTCGCGCCCGCGAGCCGTTGTCTCAGTTCTTCCCGCCGGTCACCGGCAAAGGCCGCATGCGTGTGAGGATCGACAAAACCTGGCACAACCGAGAGGTCGTGGGCGTCGACGAACGTCGCACCTGGGACGGTAAGGACGGCATCTTCGACGTCGATTGATGGTCCGATGTAGGCAATTCTTCCTTGCCAGCCCGCTATGGCGCCATCTTTGAGGATGTCGATGGCCCCTTGTGCCGACCCGCGAAAGGGCGGCTCGCCGTCATAAAGAATGATTTGGCGAGCGTGGGAGATCAGGAGGTCAGCCGCAATCACGCGTTGAGTATATCGTTCAGGCGAGCGTCGAATTCGGCGTCAGTCAACCCCGCGATCGCAACGCGCTTGTCGCGCGAGGTGTGCCCCGACACGATCGTAATGTCGCGGCGCGGACGATCGAATGTGTCGGCGAGGAAGGCAATCAGGGCCTCGTTTGCGGCGCCATCGACCGGCGCAGCCGCGAGGCGAATGGCCAATGCATTGCCACGGACTCCGGCAATGGTCGTGCGTCCTGCACGCGGTATCACACGGACGCCGAATGTCAGCCCGGAGGGACTAGGAAATGCCGGAATCAATCAACCATCAGAATTCAGCAATCAGCATTTTCAGTATTCACCAATTCATCCGCGTTCGTCCGCGACGCGCGGCGCTTGCTCGGACGGCCACTGTGTTGCCGGCACCGCCGGCTCCACATTGCGCGGCCGGTGCAGGAGCACGCGCTCGTCGGGTTTGTCCTGCTCGCGGATGAATTCGAGCGCGCGATAGAGTCCCTGGATCGACGCTTCGAGCGATCCTTCGACGTCGCGCCGCCGCAGCTTCAGCTCGTTGATATCGCGCTCGATTTCCTCCAGCCGCGCGCCCGCTTTCTGAAGCAGCAGATCGGCGCGTCCCTGTGCCTCGCGGACGATCATCTTGCCTTCGTTTTCCGCGGCAGTCTTGACCTCGTCGGCCAGCCGCTGGGCGGTCAGCAGCGTGTTGCGAAGGTTGGTTTCGCGCTCGCGATGCTCCGCGAGGAGCGCTTCCATGCGCAGCAAGTCCTGGCGGAGTCGATCGATTTCACGCAGCGCGTGCTCGTAGTCGTCTGCCGCTTCGGTCAGGAACGCGACCACCTCCGTGCGATCGAATCCGCGCACCGCGGTGCGGAAGCGCTGCTGGCGCAGATCGAGCGGCGCGATGCGCATGACGCGTTCCGGTGGAAGCGAGCCGTTCTGCGCGGCGGAGGTCGAGGATGGCGTGCTTTGACCCGGCTGACGATCGAACATGGTGGTCTCCTGAATCGCTTGGGGGAGCGAGCTCCTACACCGGCGTCGGATACGTGCGCCTACCGAAGATGGCGGTGCCGACGCGCACCATAGTAGCGCCTTCTTCGATGGCCGCTTCGAAATCGTGACTCATTCCCATCGATAGTTGAGCCAGCGATGCCCCGGGAACGCCCTCCGCCAGCCACTGGTCGCGGAGTTCCCTCAGTCGAACGAACCACGGGCGCGTCTGCTCCTGATCCTCGTTCCATGGCGGAATCAGCATGAGTCCGGTCATTCGCGCGCTGCGCAGCGTCTGGGTCGCGTCGACGATGCGGCGGGCCATGTCGGCGGCAGCGCCGAACTTGGTCGTCTCGCCCGCGAGATCGACCTGAACCAGGATCTCGGGTGCCGCACCGGCATCGGCTGCGGCGGCATCGACTTTCTTCAGCAATTCGATCGAGTCAATCGAATGGATGCAATGAAACGCGGAGGCGGCCTTCTTCGCCTTGTTCGACTGCAGGTGGCCGATGAGATGCCACCTTACCTGAATATCGGCCGTCTCGCCAATTTTCTGCAGCCCTTCCTGGACCTTGTTCTCCCCGAAATCTGCCTGGCCGGCAGACGAGGCGGCGCGCACGGCGTCGGCGCTGAATGTTTTGGAAACGGCAATGAGCCGGATGGTCGCGGGATCCCGGCCGGCGCGGCGGGCGGCCGCGTCGAGCCGGGACCTGACAGACTGGAGGTTTCGAACGATAGCGGCGTCCACAGACGGCGCCGCGGCTATTTGATGTACGCCTTCAACATCTCCGCGTTCGATTTCGCCTTTTCCGCGCTTGGACCGTTCGGGGCAATCTTCAAATACGTCTCGAATTCCTTACCCGCTTCCGGCAATTTCCCCTGGTTCAGGTATGCCTGACCCAGCATGAAGTGCGCTTCGGCGTGGTTTGGATTCGCCGCTACAGCGGCCGCGAAGTTCTCAGCTGCCTTGGCGAAATCATTCGCGTTCCAGGAAATGACGCCCGCGTTGTACATCGCGTCCGCGCTGCCGCCACCGGCGCCCGCCGGGGCGCGCTTCATCGCTTCGGCGCTCATCTCCTTCGCTTTGTCGAACTGTTTCTGGTCGTTGTAGATCGTCGCCAGTCCGTTGTACGCATCCGCCGAATTCGGATCCAGTGTCAGCACCTGCTTGAAGGCCGCCTCGGCTGCCGGGTAGTCCTTCTTGTTGGCGTTGGCGAGACCGATGCCCATGTAGCACTCGACACACTTTGGAACGTCCTTCAGCACTTCGTTGAATTTTGCGATCGCCTCATCGTTCTTACCGGCGTTGGTGAGCGCCGCAGCTTCCGCGTACGCCGCCTTGATGCCCGCGACCTTGGCTTCCGCTTTGGCGCGTTCTTCCTTCGACACCCCTTCCATCGACGCGCCGCCCTTGGTGATGGTCAAGTTCACTTCGGCCATGTCGAGGCTGATCCGGTTATTCTTGGACGCCGACAGGCCGTCCTTTTCAGCCGTGATCTTGTACTGTCCCGGCGGAAGACCAATCTGCATGTACTCGCCGTTCTTCTTGGTCTTGACCTCGAACTTCGTGTTGTTGTCGAGCTGCTGAATCGTAACCTTCGCGCCCTCGACCGGCTTGTTCTCGGCGTCGGTCACCTTGCCCCTGACCTGTCCCGTCTGAGCAGCCGCCGGCACGGTCAGAGCTGCGAGGCCAAGCACCATCGCACAGATGGTCAGGGAACGGCTGACGATGTGTCTGCCCACCATGTCGAATCCTCCGTTAGATCCTGGGGGCTTCGCCCCCGCAGACCCCCCACGCCTTCGCTCGCGGGGCCCCCACGCCCCGCTCCGCTCCGGCGGGCGCGCCTGTGGCGCGGATAAAGTTCTTGAAACCAGTTGTAGTGTATCACCCGGCTGTGAGCTTCAGCTTGTTGCCTTTTCCTTTCCCTTTTCCCTTTTCCCTTTGTACAAGAACCGCTCAGCTACTCGGCGAAGAACCTCTCTATGTCTCGCAATTCAGTCGTGACCGGCGCCGGCGGAAGTGAGTTCAAGAACCGTCGTCCGTATCCCATCGACCGCAGACGCGGATCGAGCACCGCCAACACGCCGCGATCCTGGCGATGACGGATCAGCCGTCCGAGTCCTTGTTGGAGGGCCAGGATGGCGAGCGGAATCTGATACTCGCCGAAGGCGGAGCCGCCGGCAGCATTGATCGATTCGATCCGCGCGGCGGTGATCGGGTCGCCCGGCGACGCAAACGGCAGCTTGTCGATGATGACGCAGCTCAACGCCTCGCCGGCGACATCAACACCCTGCCAGAAGCTCGATGTAGCGAGCAGCACCGCGTTGGGCGTGGCCTTGAAATCGCGAAGCAGCGCGGAGCGAGGTGCGTCCCCCTGCACCAGAATTGGATATTCGATTTCCGCCGATGCGCGCGCGTGCACTTCACGGAGGTTCGCGTAGCTGGTGAACAGGACGAAGGCCCGCCCTTTCGTGCGCTTGACGATCTCAACGACCTCGCGTGCGACGGCGGAGGCGAACTCGCGCGCACGGGGATCGGGCATGCGCTTGGGGAGATAGAGAATTGCCTGACGCGAGTAATCGAATTCCGATGACAGCCGGATCTCCTGGGCTTTGCGGATCCCGAGGCGGCTGCGCACGTACTCGAATGAGCCGTCGACCGTGAGAGTCGCCGACGTGAGGACCGTGCCGGACATTCGATCGATGAGCAGTTCGCGGACGATGGACGAGACGTCAATTGGAGCGGCGCGAAGGAACACGCCGCGGCCTCGAACGTCGAGGTAATACACGAAGCCGCTGTCGTCGGCGCGAAGCAGGAAGTCGAGGTCCTTCCGCAAATCTGCTGCGCGCGTGCCCAGCGCCAGGACGTCGGGCGGCGCCTCGCGCGCCAGCGCGATTTCCGCTTCGAGGGCTTCAAGCGCCCGGACGAGCGACAGGCCTTCGTCGGCGACGCGATTCAGTTGGCTCGCGCCAACGCGGATGCGCGTTTCGTTGCCGGCGGCGCCAGGTCCATCGAACCTGATCAACTGCAGCACCGAGAAAAACGCGCGGCCGTAATCGCGAACCCGCTCCGCCCGATCCTTGAGATTGCTCGCGGCCTCCTCGTCGGGAACCAGTTTTGCCGCCACCGCCCGATCGACGTCGTGGCCCAGGTCGTCGAGGCGATAGTTGCTTACTGCAATCCCGAAGTATTGGGTCGCGACATCTTCGAGCTGGTGCGCCTCGTCGACCACGATGTAGTGACAGGTTGGAATGACCTCGCCGTATGCACTCTGCCGGACTGAGGCGTCTGCGCACAGGAGATGATGATTGACGACAACGAGATCCGATTCCGCGGCGCTCTGGCGCATGCGCGTGATGAAGCAGTCGTTATAGTGCGGGCATTCAGCTCCGATGCAGTTCTCGCTGCTCGCCGCGATATCCTTCCAGAACGGCAAGTCCTCTGGCAGATCCTCGAGCTCAGCGCGATCCCCGGTCTTGGTTTCGGCGCGCCACTCGTCGATGAGACGGATGTAGATCGATTGGTCTCGCGTGAATCCGAGTGACTGGGCGACCCCTCCTTCTTTAAAGGACTCAAATCGGTGGAGGCACAGATAGTTTCCGCGCCCCTTCATGTACGTGGCGCTGAAAGGGATGCCCAGCGACTCGCGGAGCACCGGCAAATCCTTATAGAAGATCTGTTCCTGGAGGTTTTTCGTCCCTGTCGACACGAGGACTCGACGGCGGGAGAGAATTGCCGGAATCAGATACGCGAGCGTCTTGCCTGTGCCGGTTCCTGCCTCGGCCAGCAGCACACCGCCGTCGCTGAACACGTCGGCGGCGCGGTCCGCCATCTGGAGCTGACCGCTCCGCGCCTCAAAGCCGGGCAGCGCTTTCGCAATGGGCCCGAGTTCGCCGAACGCAGCGGCAACCGCGGCATGCAGCGTTGCCGCGGTGGCGCGCGGGTTTACTGTTCCGGATACAGCGGGAACTTCCGGCACAGTCCCTCGACTTCGGTGCGGATGGAGCCGAGCGCGCGGTCGTCCTCCGGCGAGGCAAGCGCGCGCGCGATGTACTCGGCGATGAAATCCATTTCGGCTTCGCGCATTCCGCGGCTGGTCACCGCCGGCGTGCCGACGCGAATACCGCTCGCCACCATTGGCGGGTTCTTGTCGAAGGGTATCGCGTTCTTATTGACAGTGATGCCCGCCTTGCCGAGCGCGGCCTCAGCGACTTTGCCGGTCAAGCCTTTCGAGAAGACATCGACCAGCATCAGGTGATTGTCGGTGCCGCCGCTGACGAGGCGGAAGCCTGCCGACGACAGACCGCGTGCCAGCCTTTGCGCATTGGCGACGATCTGCCGTTGATAGTCGACGAATCCCGGCTCCATCGCTTCCTTGAAGCACACGGCCTTCGCCGCAATGACGTGCATCAACGGGCCTCCCTGCACGCCCGGGAACAGCGCGCGATCGAGATCCTTCGCGTATTGCGCCCGGCAGAGGACCATGCCGCCGCGCGGGCCGCGCAACGTTTTGTGCGTCGTGGTCGTGACGAAGTCCGCATGCGGGACGGGACTCGGATGGACCTTCGCCGCCACCAGTCCCGCGATGTGCGCCATGTCCACCACCACTGGAGCGCCGATGGCCCGGCCGACGCGCGCGATCCGCTCGAAATCGAACACGCGTGGATAGGCGCTCGCCCCGACCATGATCATCTTCGGCTTGTGTTCCTGAGCCAGCCGCTCGAATTCGTCGTAGTCGATGCGCTCATCGTCTTGACGCACGCCGTAGGGAACGATCGTGTAGAGCTTGCCGGAAAAGTTCAGCGGGTGCCCATGCGTGAGGTGGCCACCGTGCGCGAGGTTCATCCCGAGCACGGTGTCGCCCGGCTTGAGGAGCGTGAAATAGACCGACATGTTGGCCTGCGCGCCCGAGTGCGGCTGCACGTTCGCGTGCTCGGCGCCAAACAGATCCTTCGCGCGCGCGATCGCCAGAGATTCCGCGACGTCGACGAACTCGCAGCCACCGTAGTAACGCTTACCTGGATAGCCTTCGGCATATTTGTTCGTCAGGACAGATCCGGCAGCCTCGAGCACGGCCTGGCTCACGAAGTTTTCCGACGCGATTAGTTCCAATCCGCTGTTTTGACGGTGGCGTTCGCTTCGGATCGCCGATGCGATCTCCGGATCGGATTCAGCCAGCGATCGCCAGCGGATGGGGGTCTCAATGTTCGTCGTCATGAATGTCCTTGTCGCGTGTAGAAAGTGGTTGCGCGCCGGTCGGTCATGAGGCGCCTGCGCGCTCCGCCCGCTCGATGTCGGCAATCTGATCGATCCGCCGCTGGTGCCGGCCGCCGGCGAACGCGGTGGTGAGCCAGAGTGCCACGATTTCTTCCGCCAGCGTGCCGGCCACAATGCGGGCGCCGATTGCCAGCACGTTGGCGTCGTTGTGCTCGCGCGACAGCCGCGCCGTGTAAAGATCGTTGCACAGCGCGGCGCGCACGCCTGGAACCTTGTTTGCGGCGATCTGTTCCCCCTGACCGCTGCCACCGATCACGATGCCGCGGTCGGCACGCCCGTCGATGACGTGCCGCGCCACGTCGGCGCAGATCGGCGGGTAATCGATGGCCGCATCGCTGTGAGTGCCGCGGTCGTTCACTGTATGTCCGAGCCGTTTGAGCGCGGCAATGAGTTGCTGCTTCAGCGCGAAGCCTGCATGATCCGCGCCGATGGCGATGCGCATAGCATGCGATTATACAGGGTGCCTTGAGTGCCTTGAGTGCCACGGGCGCTATCGATGTCAAGGGGCACCCAAATCATGTCCACTGTCACCATCAAACCGCGCGGCGAGGAACGCGTGCGTTCCGGACATCCGTGGATCTACAAGTCCGACGTCGCAAAAGTTGATGCGCGTGGCGGCGAGACCGTACGCGTAATCGGCACACGTGGGCGGACGCTCGGCCACGCGCTGTACAGCGATCGTTCCGAGATTGCGCTCCGGTTCATCACACACGACGCGGCGCCAGTTGATACCAGCCTGTGGCGGCGTCGATTGTCCCAGGCGATTCACTTTCGTGACCGACTTCATCTCAACGCGGACGCGTATCGGCTTGTTCATGGCGAGGCCGATCTCCTACCGTCGCTGATCGTCGATCGATATGGCGATCACCTGGTGTTGCAGGCGCTCTCACAGGGAATGGATCGGCTGGTTCCGGAACTGACGCAGCTGCTCGTGGAACTGGTTCGCCCGGCGGGTATTCTGGCGCGGAATGATCCTCGCGTGCGGCTGCTCGAAGGGCTCGAGCAGCGCGTCGAACTCCTCCACGGAACGGTTCCCGACCAAATCGAAGTTCGCGAAGGCAGCGTTTCCTACATCGTTGATCCCTACCACGGACAAAAGACCGGGCTCTTTCTCGATCAGCGCGAGAACCGCATCGCGGCCGCAAAGTACGCGCGCGGACGGCTACTCGATGCGTTCAGCTACAACGGCGGGTTCGCGCTCGCGCTGGCCCCGCATTGTGACGAGGTGATTGCCATCGATATCTCCGAAGACGCGGTGGCACGAATTGTTGCGAACGCGGAGCGCAATGGCGTGCCGAACGTCCGCGCCCATGCGATGAACGTCTTTGACGAATTACGTGAGTTGGAACGCCGTGGCGAACATTTCGACACCATCGTCCTCGACCCGCCGGCGTTTGCGAAAAACAAGGCGTCGGTCACAAAGGCGCTGTCCGGATATAAAGAGATCAATCTGCGGGCCCTGAAGTTACTCACGCCGGGAGGATTCCTGATCACGTGCAGCTGTTCCTACAACGTGAGCGAAGGGGACTTTGCCGAGCTGCTGGCCGCCGCCGCGGCTGACGCGCACGCGCAGATCTCAGTCGTGGAGAAGCGCATGCAGGGGCGCGATCACCCCGTCCTGATCACGGTGCCCGAGACTTTCTACCTCAAGTGCTTCATCCTCCGGAAGCTCGACTAATCGATCTTTTGGAACGGCTGTTGCGCTACTCCACGGGTGATGAAACCGCCCGCTGCCGTGCTTGCTCTCCTACTGATGACGTTGGCCGCATCCTTCGACTCACCCGATCGCGCGCTCGCTCAAGCCAAGCCTGCTTCGGCCCCGGTCGGCATCGAGATGAGGAACGTGCGACTCCATGTCGCGAGCGATGCGGTAATGGATGTCAAGTGGCTGAAGGGGTCACTCGTCAGTCCGGCCGGGCACATTCCGGTTTTTGACGACCAGAACTCGTACACCATGGAGATCGACGATGGGGAGTTGGCCGTCGAGGCGTCCAGCCTCACGTCTCTCGTGAACCATGCGTTTGACTACAAAGGATCCGCGCTGTCCGATTTGCGGATTACCATTGAAGAGGGTCATCTCGTACAGCGAGGCACGTTGAAGAAAGGGATCAGCGTGCCGTTTACAATCACTGCGGACGTGGCGGCAACGCCAGACGGCCATCTGGCGGTGCACCCGGTCAAGGTGAAGACAGCGGGCCTTCCGACAACAAAAATGATGTCGCTCTTTGGCGTCGAGCTCGACGACATCCTCAAAAGCCGTCCCGATCGTGGCATCAATTTCAAGGACAACGACCTTTTCCTGGATGCGACTCGGCTCGTTCCGTCACCACGGACGACCGGGCGGCTGACCAAGGCACTCATTCGCGGCAATGCCCTGGTGCAGGTATTCGGGAAAGGAGCGGGCGCAGCTGCTCGCACGAGTGGCAATTACATCTGGTTTCGTGGCGCGTCGATCCGATTCGGCAGGCTGACGATGTCGGACGCTGATCTGAAACTCATCGATATGGATCCACGTGACCCGTTTGATTTCTATTCAGCACGATACAACGAGCAACTGGTCGCCGGGTACTCGAAGAACACACCCGATCACGCGCTTCGCACCTATATGCCCGATTTCGCCGATTTGTCCCGTCGTCGCTGAGGCTGGACGCTGGTAGTTGGAAGCTGGAAGCTTTGCGGGTGCTATATTCATCCCGAAGGACACCATGACGACTCGCACCTCGCTGCCGCCGCTGCAGACCTCTGACTTCACGTCTGCGTTTCCCAATGCCACCAAGGTTTACGTCGAGGAGCGAGGAGTGCGCGTTCCGATGCGCGAGATCACGCTCACCAACGGCGAGGTTTTTCGTGTCTACGACACCAGCGGACCGCAGGGAGTGGAGGTCCGAACGGGTCTGCCGGAATTGCGCGCGCCGTGGATCGCGAAGCGCCGCGACACCGGACTGGTGACGCAGCTTCAGTTCGCCCGGGCCGGTGTGGTCACTGAGGAGATGGCATTCGTGGCGGTGCGTGAAGGTTGCGACCCGGAGTTCGTCCGGTCCGAGGTTGCGCGTGGGCGCGCGATCATTCCCGCGAACATCAACCACCCCGAGCTCGAGCCGATGATCATCGGCCGGAACTTCGCCGTGAAGATCAATGCCAACATTGGCAACTCTGCCGTGTCATCGTCGATCGACGAGGAAGTGGAGAAGCTGCGATGGGCAACGCTCTGGGGTGCCGACACCGTGATGGATCTCTCGACCGGCCGCGAGATCCATCAAACGCGTGAGTGGATCCTGAGGAACGCTGCCGTGCCGATTGGGACGGTGCCAATCTACCAGGCGCTGGAAAAGGTCGGTGGCCGACCCGAAGATCTCACCTGGGAAATCTACCGTGACACGCTCATCGAACAGGCCGAGCAGGGCGTCGACTATTTCACCGTTCACGCGGGCGTCCTGCTGCGCTACATCCCGATGACGGCTCGCCGTGTGACGGGCATCGTGTCGCGCGGCGGATCGATTCTCGCAAAATGGTGCCTTGCGCATCACAAGGAGAATTTCACCTACACGCACTTCCCTGAGATCTGCGAGATCATGCGCGCTTACGACGTCTCCTTCTCGCTCGGAGACGGACTGCGCCCGGGCGCCATAGCCGACGCGAACGACGAGGCGCAGTTCGCCGAACTCAAAACCCAGGGGGAGCTCACGCGGATTGCCTGGGATCACGGCGTCCAGGTGATGAACGAGGGGCCGGGTCATGTTCCCATGCATCTCATCAAGGAGAACATGGAAAAGCAGCTGGAATGGTGCGACGAGGCGCCGTTCTACACGCTCGGGCCGCTGACCACCGACATCGCGCCCGGCTACGACCACATCACGTCGGCAATTGGCGCGGCCCAAATCGGCTGGTATGGGACAGCCATGCTCTGTTACGTCACGCCGAAGGAGCATCTCGGGCTGCCGGATCGCAACGATGTCAAAGCCGGCGTCATTGCTTACAAAATCGCCGCACACGCCGCCGACCTCGCCAAGGGCCATCCTCGCGCGCAGGCGTGGGACGACGCGCTATCGAAGGCGCGATTCGAGTTTCGCTGGGACGATCAGTTCAACCTGTCGCTGGACCCGGTGACGGCTCGCGCTTTCCACGATGCGACGCTGCCGGCTGACGGAGCCAAGCTCGCACACTTCTGTTCGATGTGTGGTCCGAAGTTCTGCTCGATGGAGCTGACGCAGCAAGTGCGCAACCTTGCTGCCAGCGACGCGCTGAAAGGCATGGAAGAAAAAGCGCGCGAGTTCCGTGACAAGGGCGGCGAAATCTATGTGAAGCAGGAGTAATTACGAAGCCTCCGCCGCTCGCGATCCGGCGGACCATTCGACGACCACTGCGAGATCACGGCCGAACGCGCTGTCCTGGTGCGCATCGACCATCGCCAGCACCTGCGCATCGAGCAGCGCCGCCGCCGACGGCGATTCGAACTGCGCGCGGTTGCTGTAGATGCTGCGCGCGTAGTCCAGATTCGCCAGCAGGCGCCGCTTCAACTCTTCCCCTTCTTTCCCTGCGTCGACATCGGCGTGATACATCTGCTCGATTTCGGTGAGCAGGGAAGTCGCATACGCCCGCAGTTCGGCCATCGTCTTGAGTTCAGTGGTCAGGCGCATCAGCAGGGCGACGCTGTGATGGCGCAGCGCTTCCGCGAACTTGACGTTCACATCTTCTCCGCCGCGTGTTTCGTGACCCGGTTCGGCAAAATCGTCAGCGTAAACGAGTGCGATCGTTTCGCCATCAACCACGATTGGCATGGCCAGGCCGAACGTCGGCGCGCCGCCGAACGGGAGACCGCTCGCGTCGAGCGCCTCGCCGCTCAGCCGCTCGGTGACGCCAGACGTCACTGCCCGGGTCAGCAACGAGTCCATCGCGAGGGGAATCATCACCTTGCCGATGTCGTTCGTCAGGTCGAAGCCGATTTGATGCGCGCCTTCAAGGCGATTGCCCTTGACGCGGAACAGCGCCACCCGGGGGAATTCCGCCGCGAGCTGTTCGCCGAGCGTCGCCAGCACATCGCTGATCGTCGTCGCCGCCGACAGCGCGTCGAAGGCGCCGATGAGGCCATCGAGAATGCCGCCGCTGGGTGCCGCGAGATCGTGATCGATCTGTTCAACCACGCCGTCCGACGCAGGACCGCGGGCCTCGAGTTCGCGGATGGTGGCAAGATGCTGTTCCTGCTCACGCTCGAGCGCCTGGACGCGTGCCGCGCTGGTTTTGAATAACGTGGTGACCGCGCTGAGCTTGGCTTCCGCCGCTTGCGCCTGGCTGTTGGCCGCCGTGGCCGCAGCCTCGGCCTTCCGTTTGTCGGCGACTGCAGCTTCAACATCCGCCGTCGCCCGTTTCGCCTCTTTCCGTGCACCATCGATCTGCGACTTGATGGTGTGAAGTTCGCTCTCGGCGGCTGACCGCGCTGCAGCTTCCTTGTCGCGCGTCGCAATCGCCTCAGCTCTCGCGGATTCGATTTTCTTCACGCTCGCGGTGATCTCCGTGAGTTGCTTCTGAACTGCCTGCGCCTGCTTCTGTTCGGCCTGGAGCTCGCCGCGGATCGCGTCGAGCTGTGTCCGCGCATCCTTGAGCGAGATCGCAAGCGCCTCTTTTTCACCAATGACGTCGGCGAGTTCTGCGCGCAGCGCGTCGGCGATCTTCCGCGCCTCTGCCGACAGGTGTTTCAGCTTGGCGTCGGCCTCGGCGGCCGCGGCTTTCGAGATGCGTTTGACGACTTCGTCGACGTCACGCTCGAAGTCGGGCGTCGCGGCGACCGATTGCTCGAGGGCTTTGGTTGCGGAATCGAGGGCGGCGCGCAACGCATCGACCCGTTTCCGGGACGCCTGCGAAGCGTTCTCGAGGACCCGCGTCAGCAGGGCCGACGTCTCTTTGGCCGCGAGGGCAGTGAACTCCATATATAGAAGGGCGCTCCAACTCTGCAAGGTAAAAGCCGCCACCCCGATGGACGATTACCGGGAATTTTCGTGCAGACTTGGCGGACCGTGGTTACAACGTGCGGAGAGAAAACACGATTCTGTAAGCGGACGTTCGCTCTTGGGGCTTACTTCGGCGCTCCGGGGGGATTGGGGACGATTTGGATGATCGTCTTGAATCGAGCGGGCGTGCCGCCCGGTTTCGGATTGATGTAGCCGGCCGACCCCGCCCACGTGTAGTCCTTCACCGTGACGCTGGGCATAAACGCCATCGTCTCTTCCCTGAACCTGCCGATCTCGAACATGTGCACCGGAGGTTCTTCGAACACCAGCTCGCCCCGCTGCTTGAGCGTCGTTCGGTACCAGCCAACGATCTGCGCGAAGTCGGAGACGGTGCCGTACAAGTAATATCGCTGCCCGCGACCCGCATCGTAGGACGTGATGAACTGCGATCCCGGATAGATCGGAACACCCAGATCTCCGGGAGCATCTTTGTCTGGTGCGGATGCCGGAGCGGGTGTCGCCGGTGCGCTCGGTGACGTTGGCGGCGGCGACTGCGTCGGCGGCTTCGATGGTTGTTGGCTCGGCCGAGGAAACGGTGGTGGTCCTTGCGCGATGGCGGGCGCCGGCACCGCCAATGCGATGGCAGCAAGCAAGAGACGCGAGCACCTCCCGAGCATGATCCTTATTAAGCCACAGAAATGTTTGTGGTGGCAGTACTTCTGAATTAGCTGTTCACTGGCAAGCTGAACGCGTGGCTACGTTTCAGCGTGACAGCGAAATGTGGTCCCGCGGATAGACTAAGTCTGTGGTTGACGACATCTCACCTGTGCTTCATTTCTGTCGATCGCGATCGGACTGGGTGCGCGAGACGGTCGAAGCGCTCGTTCGCCTCGAATCACCGAGCGACGACAAAGCCGCAGTCGATCGCTGCGGCGCCGAGCTGACGCGACGGCTTGTCGCCCTGGGTGCAGAGGTGACGCGGTCATCGCAGACGACGTGCGGCGATCATGTTCGCGCGGAGTGGCGGCCGAGGGCGGCTGAAACTCGACCGCGCGCGCCGATTCTCCTGCTCGGCCACTTCGACACGGTCTGGCCGGTTGGAACACTCGAGCGCATGCCGCTCCATGAACGCGACGGTTGCCTGCACGGTCCCGGCATTTTCGATATGAAGGCCGGCATCGCGGCATCGATGCTCGCCATCCGCGCGCTGACTGAATTCTGCAAGGCGACACCTCACCTCGTCATGTTGTGGACCACTGACGAAGAGATCGGCAGCCGCACGTCACGCGCTCTGATTGAGGAACGCGCGCGCGCTTCGTCGGCGGTCCTCGTCCTCGAGCCGTCGCTGCCGCGCGGCGCAGCCAAGACCAGTCGCAAGGGCGTTGGCGAATTCGCATTGACAGTGCACGGCGTCGCCGCACATGCCGGGCTCGATCCCGGAAAGGGTGTCAGCGCCGTTCATGAGCTCGCACGACAGGTTCTTGCGCTCGAGGCGTTCCAGGATCCCGATCGCGGAATCACAATCAATGTTGGTGTAATTGCCGGAGGGTCGCGGACCAACGTCATCGCCGATCAGGCCACCGCGCAAATCGACGTGCGAGTCCAAACGATGGAGGACGCCGCACGGCTCGAGGGTGCCATTCGCGGGCTGCGTCCGTCGCGTCCCTCGATCCGTCTCGAGGTATCCGGCGGTATCGATCGTCCTCCGCTCGAACGTTCCGGCGACGTCGTTCGTCTGTATGAACAAGCCCGCGAGGTGGCCGCCACGCTCGGACGGGAGCTCGGCGAGGGAGCGGCGGGAGGGGCGTCGGACGGGAATTTTACCGGTGCCCTCGGTGTTCCTACGTTAGATGGCCTGGGCCCTGAAGGGGACGGGGCCCACGCGAGTCACGAACACGTAGTGCTTGACAACCTGAGCTGGCGGGGCGCGTTTCTGGCGGGGTTGATTGAGTCTCTCGCCCGATCCTCTACGTCAGCCATTCAACGGTAGAATAGAGCTATGGCAAACGGCATCAAGACGGTGTTGCTGCTCGGTCTCATGAGCGGCGTGCTGCTGGCATTGGGCGAGTGGCTGGGCGGAGCCAACGGCCTGGTTATCGCCTTCGTGTTCGCCGCGATCATGAATCTCGGATCGTACTGGTTCTCGGACAAACTTGTCCTGGCCATGTATCGCGCACAGCCGGTGGGCCCGGAACACCCGCTGTACCGGATGGTAGAGCGGCTGACGCAGCGCGCGTCGTTGCCGATGCCGAAGGTGTACATCATTCCGGATCCCTCGCCCAATGCATTTGCTACCGGGAGGAATCCATCGCACGCGGCGGTGGCGGCGACTCAGGGCATCCTGCAGGCGTTGAGTGAGCACGAGCTCGAAGGCGTCATTGCGCACGAGCTGGCGCACGTGAAGCATCGCGACATCCTGATCAGTTCGATTGCCGCGACAATGGCGGCGGCGATCATGATGGTCGCGCGGATGGCGCACTTCGCCGCGATATTCGGTGGCTACGGCGGACGAGGCGAAGACCGCGACCGCGGCAACAATCCGATCGCGTTGCTGGCGATGGTCATTCTCGCGCCGCTGGCTGCATTTCTGATTCAGATGGCGATCTCACGTTCGCGCGAGTTCGCAGCCGACGCCGGCGGCGCCAGCATCGCGGGCACGCCGTATGGGCTTGCGGATGCGCTTCGCAAGATCGATGCAATCTCGAAGCGCGTGCCGCTCGATGCGAACCCGGCGACGGCGCACATGTTCATCGTGAAGCCCTTTACCGGGGGCGGTCTCATGTCGCTCTTCAGCAGCCACCCGCCGACCGAGGCACGCATTCGCGCGCTTCTTGGCGGAGTCGGATAAGCGTCAGTAAGGGCAACTCCCTTCACTAGTGGGTGATAGTCGTCTCCGGGTCCGGCCGTGTGCCGGACCCGCAGGGTCGTTGCCTGTACCATTCCCGCGTCCTTCGTCTCCTTTTTCAACGATTTCGCGCCGTCTCGACGGTCCGATGGCGTGGCCTTTCTTTTGCTGATTAGGTAAGTAGCGAGTCGGCCGGAATCGAAAGCCGGAGCGTGACTCGCCTTTGGAGGCGGCCGTGGAGGACTTCGATATTCCGCAGAACAAGATGGCCGAGTCGGCCGAACGAGTGGTCGACCGCGCATTTGACGAGGCCCGCCGGCGCGATCATGCACTGCTTACCAATGAGCACGTATGCCTGGCGTTCGCGCAGGTGGAATGGGACATGTTCGGGCAGGTCATGCGTGACCTGGAACTCAATCCCCACGAAATCCTGCAGGCGATCGAGGAACACCTCCGTCTGTTGCCGAGCGTCCCAGGACGCGACTTGCGCGTCGCCCCTTCAACCAAGCTGCTGTTCAAGCTTGCACTGTTACACGCCAGCCGATCCGGGCGTCATACGATCGAAGCGACGGATCTCTTCTCCGCGATCTTTGAAGAAACACAGGGAATACCCGTCTCGATCATCAGGCGCCACGGGATCGAGCCTGAAATGCTCGTCACCCGTCTTGCCACACGCATGCGCGATCACGAGATGCACGAGGAGCGGCTGAAGAAACGGTTCGAACTGCCGCCGTTCCTCAAGCACTTCGCCACCAATCTCAACCAGCTGGCGCGTCAGGACAAAGTCCCTCCCGTCTTTGGACGCGAGCGCGAGATGGATCAGGTCTTCGAGGTCTTGTGCCATCGCGAGCGCGCGAACTCCGTGCTCCTGCTCGGCGAGCCTGGCGTCGGGAAGACGGCAATCGCCGAAGGCCTTGCGCGCCGCATCGAGTTCGAGCCGGAGCGTGTGCCAGTACGCCTCCGCGATTGCCAGATCGTCAATCTGCAGATGAACACGATGGTCGCCGGGACGATGCTTCGCGGGATGTTCGAGGATCGGATTCAGAACGTCATTCGCGAGATCAAGGAACGGCCGAACCTCATTCTGTTCATCGACGAAGTGCACACGATGATCGGTGCCGGGTCGGCGCTCGGCGCGCCGTCGGATGCCGCCAACGTGTTCAAGTCAGTGCTGGCGCGCGGCGAGGTCCGTATCATTGGCGCGACGACATTGAGCGAGTACAAGGAATTTCTGCAGGAAGACGAAGCGCTCGCGCGGCGTTTCCGCGCCGTCCAAGTCGCCGAACCGTCAATCGACGAGACGCGAACGATCCTGTACAGCCTGAGGCCGCGACTGGAGCGCAACTACTCCGTGCGAATCCAGGATGCCGCAATCGAGACGGCGCTGGAGATGTCACCGCGTTACATGCGCCATCTGCAACTGCCCGACAAAGTCATCGGATGGCTCGACACCGCAGCGGTGAAAGCGGAAATCTCACGCCGCTGGGAAGTCACGTCGAACGATGTCGTCAACGTCATTTCGAAGGTGGCGCAGATTCCCGAGGACATGGTGTTCCGCGAAGTCTCCGATCGCTTCCGCAATATGGAAACCCGGCTCGGTGACCGAGTCGTCGGTCAGCGTCAGGCGATCGATGCCGTGGCCAAACGCCTGGTGCTCAACAAAGGGCCGCTCAAGGATGGATTCGATCGGCCGGATGGCGTGTTGCTGTTCCTCGGACCGACCGGTGTCGGCAAGACGGAGCTCGCGAAGTCCGTCGCGGAATTCCTGTTCGGCGACGAGAAGAAGATGATTCGCGTCGACATGTCGGAGTATCAGGACGGCGCCGTGTCGGTCGACAAGTTGATCGGCATGCCACGCGGCATCGTCGGCTCGGAGCGTGGCGGCGTGCTCACCAACCAGTTAAAGGACAATCCGTATTCAGTGGTGCTGCTGGACGAGGTGGAAAAGGCCAGCCCGTCGATGCTGAATGTCTTCCTTCAGGCATTCGATGAGGGATGGATTACCGACGGCCGCGGCAAGCGCGTGTATCTCAGCGATGCAATCGTGATCATGACATCGAATATCGGCTCTGAGTGCTTCCGGAAGCTGAGCAGCCCGCTCGGCTTCTACTCGAAGCAGATCGGCGTCGAGCAGGTCCACGGCGAGATCGCGAGGGAACTGGAGCGACGGTTCTCGCCGGAGTTCCGCAATCGCATCGACGAGGTGGTCATTTTCCGCCCTCTCACCAAGGACGAAGTCAGGACGATCACGCTGCAGCAGATCACGCGGATCGAACGCACCCTTGCGAAGAGCGGGCGCACACTCAAGGTGACGCCGGCAGCAATCGAGCAGCTCGTCACCGACGGGTACAGCCTTGCCTACGGTGCGCGCTTCCTGAAGCGCGTGATCGAAGCCAAGATCAAGCTGCCGATCAGCCAGCGCTGGACGGAAGGGGACGAATTCACGGCCGACGTGCGCGACGGGCGAGTGGAGATCGATGTCACCCGCGCGAACGGTCAGTATCCGCAGCTCGCGGCGACGGCCTAATGCTCATCTCTCGCGGCTTCCGCCTTCAGGCGGAAGTTCGCGTGGGGTGATTCAGGCATCCCAGGAAAGGGCCGCTTGTTGAGGAGCGGCCTTTTCTTCTTCCGTCGCATCCGTCTCTTGAGGCACGCTTTCTTCGTCCCGCGATCGCCTTCGTCGCACGTCGTACCGCTGCTGAAGGACGTCGATCATTCCTCGCACAGCTTTGACATACTCGCTCTTCGCATAGGCGCCGGCGTATAGCCGATTGTATGAAGCGACCAGATGCGGGAACTGCTGCTGCAGGAAGCCCATGAAGTGATCTTTGGTGCCGCCCTTTAGATACAACAGATTGGCTCCGACGAAAGCGGCACCATGATCGGCGATGGCCTTGATTGTGGCCTCGAGCTTCGCCGGTTGCGTAGTGAAGGCCGGCACGACAGGCGCCATCAGAACTCCCGCATTGACGCCGGCGTCGCGCAACTGGCGCACAGCCCGCAATCGCTGAAGCGGGGGAGCAGTGCCCGGTTCCAGCGCTCGCCACGCTTCAGCGTCGACGGTGGGGACGCTCATGTACACCGTGCAACCTGCGCGTCGACCCAACTGCTCCAGAATCTCTGCATCCCGTACGACCATCGGCCCCTTGGTGACGAGTCCGATTGGCGTCTTTGCCAGGAGCAGGGCCTCCAATGATCGCCGCGTGAGCTTGTAGTGACCTTCGATCGGCTGGTATGGATCGGTCGCGGTGCCAACGGCGACCTGCTCTCGCATCCATGACGGTTTGTCGAGCTCCTTCTGAAGCACCTCGATCAGATTGACCTTCACGAAGATCACCGAGGAGAAGTCGTCGTCGGGTCCGAGCTCGAACTGGGTCTGGTACCGGCGGGCGAAACAATAGTGACACCCGTGCGTGCAGCCGCGGTACGGGTTCAGCGTCCAGTTGAACGGCATCCCCTTTACCGCATTCAAAGCCGACCGGCAGGTCACTTCCTGGTACCTTGCCGCGTCCGCCCGCCGTTGCGCTTCGTCCAGTGCGGCCTCGCCGTGCTCACGGATTTGGAGGGCGAGTGTTCGGGTGGTGGGAGGCCTCTTTCCGAGATCAAAAATATGAGGTTGCTCCGACATTTTGCGAGTTTCGTATTTTATTCGCTTCGTGTCAAGGCGCGGGATGGCCTGTCACAAGAGGTAGCTCAACGCGAAACCGACCTGCGCCACGAACATCATTCGATACATGTGTGCCCAGGACACGTGGTTCTCTTCGACGGCGAGGTCCTCGGGTCGCCGCAACATCAGGTAGCAAACGTAGATGCCGTAGCCGGTCATCACGATCGAGAGCAAGTAGAGCAACGCTGGTGTGCCCGTCAGAATCCCGAGGTAGGTGCCGATCGCAATCATGACGAATGGGACCACAAAAGAAGGAGAGATCAGCCACGCGGCGCGGCGGACGCCGTACATGATCGGCAGCGTGCGGCATCCGCCGCGCGCATCACCTTCCAGGTCCGCGAAGTCCTTCGTCGTCGAGGCGCCGAGGAGGAAGAGACCAAAGATCGCGCCGATGAACCAGGGCTCGCTCCCCATGATCGTTTTCACCGCCGACCAGCCGGCGACCTTCAACAGCACTCCCCGAGGAACTGCGATGGTCACGTTCGCCCAGATACCGAGTCGCTTGGTTCGAAACGGCGGTGCCGAGTACAGGACCGTGATGACGGTGGCGACAACGACAATCCAGAAGCATTCATGTCGTCTGTCCGGTTCGACAAACCACGCAAGCACAAGCGCGACGCCATAAGTGACCAACGTGAATGTCCACGCTTGCTGGAGAGAAAGTCGGGCGGAAGGAAGCGGACGCTTCGGCTTGTTGATGCGATCGATTTCAAGATCGTAGATCTGATTTAACGCGTTCGATGCCGCATTGAGGACCGCGGCCATCACCAGACCGATGAAGGGGTAGACCAACAGATCAGGGCTCCAGGGTTCACGCGGTGCAGCACCCGCTGCCGTCGCGGCTCCCGACGCGAAACCAAGCGCCGGTGCGACCAGCGTGAACGGGCGCGAGAACTCGAGCAGAACCCGCGCGCGTGTCACTGGAACGCCTCGACGAGTATAAGCACGACGAGCGCTGCGATCGCAGTGTTCACGAAGTTCAGCACGTCGTTGTTCACGATTCCCGGTGCTTCAAGCGTAGCCCCGAGGAGACTCTCGGCGAACGAGCCGACGGTGGCGGCGACGACGATAAAAGGAACCGCGCTGAACGAGACGAGGCCGAAAACGGAGGCGAAAGCCGCCAGTGCGAGTGCCGCGACCAACCCCGCGGCGGTTCCTTCTGCGGAGATGGCGCCTGATGTTCCGGGCGGCACGGGCGCCAGGGTTGGAACGAGAATGGTCCGCCGACCCCACGCCTTGCCAATCTCGCTGGCAACGGTATCGCTTCCGCCGGCTGCCAGCGCCGCGACAAACGCAATGCGCGCGGCGTCGTGCGCATAGGTAAGCGATGCAAGCATCGCGGCTATGGCCGCGACTCCTGTATTCGCAATCGCGTTGCCGGCGCCGCGAC
>DASTVZ010000096.1:0-38236 GCA_035758845.1 Vicinamibacterales bacterium | reverse complement strand
TTTAATACACTCGATGACTGTCGATCAACTAAGCACCACATTCGCTGCGCTGGCCGACCCGACGCGGCGCGCGATTCTGGCCCGGCTCGCGTCCGGCGAGCGGTCGGTCACCGAACTGGCGGCGCCGTTCGAAATGAGCATGCCGGCGGTCTCAAAGCATCTACGCGTGCTCGAGCGCGCTGGCTTGATCGTTCGCGGCCGCGACGCTCAGTGGCGTCCCTGCCGACTAAACGCCTCGCCGCTCAAACAGGTGGCGGATTGGACCGATCGATACCGCCACATCTGGGAGGCGCGCCTCGACCGACTCGATGAATACCTGAAAGAACTCAAGGCAAAGGAGAAACGACACGCCCGTCAGCCGCGCCGCAAATAGCGATACCTTCACAGTCACCACACCGTCGGATCAATGGAACTGCAGCAGCGGTGACGGAGGTATACTCTCGGTCACACCGTCAGCCGTCGTCTTTTTCGCCTTTGTTTCGCCCGAGGAATCCTTCTGGTCGGCAAGGTGTCGTCTTTTGACCCTGGTTTGCGACCTCGTATATAGAGGAGGGTGTCCGGCCGGATGTGGCGCCGGATCAAGTAACGAATCCGATGGATCTGACTTCTGACCTGCCGAACGGACCCACTGACGACCGCGTCGTCGCAGACGCGCTGTTCGGTACGCTGTATGCGGAACTCCATCGACTCGCGCGCCGCGAAGTGCATCGTCACGGGCCGGTGGGGGGCTTCAGTGCCACCACACTCCTGCACGAGGCATACCTTTCAATGTCCGGCCGAGAGGGGGCGGCGTTTGTCGATCGCGCGCGGTTCATGGCCTATGCGGCCCGGGTGATGCGAGGGTTGATCATCGACGACGTGAGGCGGCGCCGATCGCATAAGCGCGGCGGCTTGTTCAGCATCACCTCGCTCGGCGATGATCACGCCGACAACGTGATGAACCCGCACGCGCTGATCCTGATCAGCGACGCGCTCGACGAACTCGCGGAAGTCGAACCGGGTCTCGCCGAGATCATCGATCTGAAATTCTTCTGCGGTTTCTCCTTCGGCGAAATCGCCGCGATGCGCGGCGTGTCGGAACGAACCATTCAGCGCAACTGGGAAAAGGGCCGCCTGTATCTGCATCATGCCATCGCCAGCGCAGGACCGGCATCCTTGAGCGCCAATGCCGCCCTTCAACGCTGATCGATGGCGCGTCCTTAGCCCCTACCTGGACGAAGCCCTCGAGATTGCTCCTGACGAACGCGGCGACTGGCTCGCATCCATCGCCGCGCGGGATGCAGCGCTCGCCGACGATCTGCGTTCGATGCTCGCCCAGCATCGGACCGTTCACGAATCCAAGTTCCTGGAGGGCGCCGTGCTCGATCCAGGTCACGCCTCTCTCGGCACGCTGACCGGGCAGGTCGTCGGCGCGTACCGATTGGTGTCACCGATTGGACAGGGTGGAACTGGAAGCGTCTGGCTGGCCGAACGATGCGACGGCCGCTTCGAGGGACGCGCCGCTGTCAAGCTGCTGAACATTTCGCTCGTCGGGCGTGCGGGCGAGGAACGGTTTCGACGGGAAGGCAACATTCTCGCGCGTCTGCGGCATCCGCGAATCGCACACCTCATCGATGCTGGTGTGTCACCCGCCGGTCAGCCATATCTGGTACTCGAACATGTCGACGGCCAGACGATCGAACAGTATTGCGACGATCGCGGCCTCCCCGTCGAACATCGCATCCGCCTGTTTCTCAACGTCGTCGATGCCGTCGCGCATGCGCATGCCAACCTGATCGTGCATCGCGACATCAAGCCCGCCAACGTCCTGGTCAGCACGGAAGGCGAGGTCAAGCTGCTCGACTTCGGCATCGCCAAGCTGATCGAACCGGACACGGCGTGGAACAATGCAACCGCTGAAACCAGCGCGCTGACGCGCGAAGGCGGCGCAGTACTGACGCCTGAGTACGCGGCACCGGAGCAGCTTTCGGGCGGTGCCGTCACGACGGCGACTGACGTGTACGCGCTCGGTGTCTTGCTGTATGTGCTGCTGACGGGACGGCATCCGGCCGGCGCAGCGCTGGAGTCGCCGGCGACGCTGATCCGCGCCATCGTCGATCGGGAGCCGGCGCGTGTGTCGGATGCGGTCGTATCGGAGACGGGCGGACCGCACGTATCGATACGGCATGCAACGGCCCGCGCCACAACGCCAGTGAAGCTGCGGCGGCTTCTGCGCGGAGATCTCGACACGATCGTTTCGAAGGCGATGAAAAAGAATGCCTCGGAACGTTACCCGTCGGTGACGGCGCTCGCTGACGATCTCCGACGTTTTCTGCGATACGAACCGATCAGCGCAAGACCGGCGTCGCTTGGGTATCAAGCCGTGACGTTCGTCCGCCGTCACGCCGTCGGAGTCTCGACGGCGGTCGCGGTGGTGCTGGTCATCGCGTCCCTGACCACTGTCAACACCAGGCGACTGACCGCCGAGCGCGATCGGGCACAGAAGGAAACGGCGAAGGCGGTCAAGGTCAGCGAGATGCTGATGGGAGTGCTGACCAGCGCCGACCCGTATGCCATTCGGGGTCAATCCGGAGAACCAACGGTGCGTGCACTCCTCGATGCAGGCGCCGCTCAGGTGGAGAACGAACTCACCGGCCAACCGGAATTGCAGGTGCAACTGCTCACCAGTATGGGGAGAACCTATCGTCGGCTTGCCGAATACGCAACCGCCGAGCGACTCCTTGAACAGGCGCTGGCGATTGGAGAACGCGTCTTTGGTCCGGAAGACGTCCGGGTTGCCCTGACAGTCGACTATCTGGGTGTGGTGCTGGCCGATCGCGGCGACTACGCGGGTGCAAGCCGGCAACTCGAACGTGCGTTGTCCATACGCCGTAAACAGTTGGGACCGGAACACGAGGACGTTGCCGTCACTCTCGCGGAACTCGGGCGCGTTTATCAGGATGAGGGGCTCAACCAGCGCGCCGAGCCGCTACACCGGGAGGCGCTGGCGATACGCCGTAAAGTACTCGGCAGCGAACACCGGGAGACCGCCGTCAGTTTGAGCGATCTTGCCTCAGTCCTGAGATTGAACGGGAATCTCGATGACGCTGAAACGCTGCTCAAACAATGCCTGGACCTGAATCGAAAGACGCGCGGTGAAGATCATCCGAACACGTCAACGACGCTGCACGACCTGGCACTGATTACGGCAACGCGCGGGGAGAATCGCTCCGCCGAAACACTCTTTCGGCGAGTGCTGGCGACCGAACGCGCGACGCTCGGCGATCGACACCCCGTCGTCGCAACCACATTGAACGGTCTGTCGCACGTCCTCATCGCGGAACGGCGCCCGGAGGAAGCCGCGTCGGCGTTAGAAGAGGCGCTGGATATTGCCCGCGCGTCCCTCGGAAACGATCATCAACTGGTCGCGATCTATTCCATCAATCTTGCATCCGTGCAGTTCTCGCGGCGCAAAGCCGCGGAGGCCGAGCCGCTGCTGCGCGAGGGGCTCCGAATCCGGACGCAAGCGCCGGAAATCGTTCCCAGCCGACGCCGCACGTTACCCGATGACGACTGGAGTCTCGGGGCGACCAAGAGCTTGCTCGGTGCCACGCTCGTCTCGCTTGGACGCTACAACGAGGCTGAGACCGTGCTGCTCGACGCTCGTAACGATCTCGCATCGCACGGAACACCGCAGCCAGCTGCGATGAGGGCGACGCTCACCCGCTTGGTGACACTCTACGTCGCCTGGGGGAAGCGAGACCGCGCCGAGAACTACCGGGCCCTGTTGGGCTCTTAATTATTCCGAGGGGGCTTCGCCCCTACACCCTGTCGCTTTTCCTGCTCCCATTCCGATTCTTCAGATCGAATCGGATCTACTACAACAGGAGTGAGCGTGGCCATGACATTGAGATTGTTGACAGCCGGATTGATCGCTGGTGTTTTAATCGTTCCCGGAGCGGCGCGCGCGCAGGATCGCATCATGCGTCCCGTGGTTCCGGCCGAAATCGAATTGTCGAGCGACTACAAGTTGTTTTTCTTCGGACATGCCGTTGGCACACAGAACTACATGTGCGCGCCGGCAGCCACGCCATCAGGGGTGGACTGGTTCTTCATCGGACCGCAGGCAACGCTGTTCAACTCGAACGGCGAGCAGGTTGTCACGCACTTTCTCAGCAGAAATCCATTGCAGAACGATGCGCTGCAAGCCACGTGGCAGCACTCTCAGGACAGCAGCAAGGTGTGGGCACGAAGACTTCGTGGCTCGGTGGATCCGGCGTACGTCGCGCCGGATGCGATCGAGTGGCTGCTGCTCGAAGGGACAGGCCCGGAGGCGGGGCCGACCGGCGGCATCAAGCTCAACCCAGCCGTTCGCATCCACCGCGTGAATACCGTGGGAGGGATGAAGCCGCCGGCCGGCGATTGCACACCGGCGACCATCAACAGCAGAAAATTCGTGCCTTACGAGGCGGATTACTACTTCTATAAGTAATCAGCAACATTCACGGTCACGCTGCGATTGCTGTTTACAAAAACCAACAGGAGAAACTGGAGAAACGAGAGCACAAAATGTCTCCCGTTTCTCTCGTTTCTCCTTATGTCTGTTTGCTCTTGATAGAAATGCAGCGTGACCGTGAAAGTCGTCGATTGAAATAGCGCTATTCACTCTTCCCGTAGCACCTGAATCGGATCGACGCGCGCGGCACGAACCGCCGGCCATATGGACGCCAGCGCTCCGATCGCAATCACCAGAACGAGTACGGTTACGAACGTAGACGCATCGAGCGAGGTGACGCCATAGAGCATTCCGGTCAGGCCTTGAGCCATGGCAACCGACAGCCACAGTCCCGCAGCGCAACCAACAGCCGTGACGGCGAGTCCCTGCCTGAGGAACAGCATCACCGTGGTGCGACGCAATGCGCCCATCGCGATCCGTAGTCCAATCTCACGCCGTCGAATGCTTACGATGTAGCTCAGGGTTCCATAGAGACCGATCGCCGCCAGCGCTATCGCGGTCACCGCGAACGAGCCGAGCAAAACCGTTCGCAGCCGATTCTCGGTCAGCGTGTCGGCAAGCCGCTGTTCCAGCGGAACCAGCTCGTAGACGGCACGCCCCGGCTCGATTTCATGAACGCGTCGACGAATCGTGTCGCCGATGCCGGCCAGGTTCTCGGAGTGGGTACGAACAAGAAACAACGGCGTCGGATTCGGAGCGCTGTTGCACCAGTAGATTGTCGCAGCCGACGGTTCGTTCAAGCCCTGCTCTCTCGCGTCGCCAACCACGCCGATGATGGTTCCGGATGCCGCGACCGGTCCAGATGTAATTTCCTGGACGTGAGATCCGATCGCGGTCCGGCCGGCGAAATAGAGTCCTTCAAACGCGCGGTTGACAAGGGCGGTACGCTCGGGCGCGTCGGTGGCACAGTCAGTACCCGCAATCAGCGGAATCCGCAAAGCATCGAAATAGCTGGAGGAAACAATTCTGTTGCGGGCGGTGATCTTCTGGTTGCTTTCGGTCGGCGCTTCGACGATCCGGAGTTCCGTGTCGAACTGAAACGGCGCGCCAGGCACGGCCATTGAGCTGGCGGCGGCCGCAATCCCGGGCGTCGCGCGAAGCGCCTCCAGCGTCGCGACCACGCGGCGTTTGAGCGCCGCTATGTCGATCGTTTCGCCCCAGTTTCCTGTCATCCGAAAGGTCATCACCCGGCTTGGGTCAAATCCGAGCGATACATGCATCAGGCGATCGAAACTTCGGATGAGAAGCCCGGCGCCGAACAACAATGTGACGGAGAGCGCGACCTGGATGCCGACGAGCGTCCACTGCAGCCGGTTGGTCGCGATCGTTTCCGTGCGGCGCCGCGAATTCGCGCCACCAGCGAACGATCGCGCGGTTCGAGTCGCGGGCACCAAACCAAAAAGGATTGATGTCGCGATCGCACACGTGAGCGAGTACAGGACCAGCGTCCAGTCGAGCCGAACCTCTGTCATGCGAGGCAGTTCCGCGCCGAGAGTCCGGAAGGCCTCAAAACCGGCAACGGCGATCGCGATCCCGAGTGCGGAACCGATCAAGGCAAGGATGAATGCCTCGGTCAGGAGCTGTCTCACGACGGACGCTCGAGAGGCACCGAGCGAGTATCTGATTGAGATCTCGCGCCGACGTTCGGCGTTCCGTGCAAGCAGCAGTGAGGCAATGTTGGTGCAGGCGACGAGGAGCAAAAGCGACACCGCTGCGAATAACATCCAGAGCGATTGCGGGACGCTCCCCAGAGTGGCGGTTTTCAATGGGGTGACACGGACGGCGAGCTTGGCGTCAGTTGCCGGGTATTGCTGACCAAGTCGCGCTTGCACGCGATTGAGATCGTCCAGCCCCTGAGCGATCGTGACGCCTCGCCGAAGTCGCCCGATGGTGGTGAACCAGGTCGCCTGACGATTCTGTGCGTACGGTGCATCCGGCGGGCTTGGGCTCCAGACGTCGACGCTGGCATCCCGAAATGCGAATGTCGCCGGCATCACGCCCACAATCGGCACCAATCGCTGACCGATACGAAGCGCACGAGTCCGAATGTTGCCGTCGGAACCAAAGCGCCGACGCCAGAGCCGCTCGCTGACAATCACGGCCGGCGGACCGCCGAACCGCTCTTCAGCGCGGGTAAAAATACGTCCGATGACTGGCGCGACGCCGCACACCTCGAAAAATCGCGGCGCAACCCATGCGCGCGAAATGCGCTCGGGAAACTCACCGGAGGTCTCGGTCAGATCATCAAGGTAGGAACCGGTGATCCCTTGGAACGCGCTCGCCATGCGCTGCCAGTCCTCGAGTCGCGCCGGCGCGACATACGTGCGCCACAAAGGACGCGCCGCGTCCGGCTCGTACTGCTCGATCGACAGCAACTGGTGCGCGTCAGGAAACGGGAGCGGCCGCAACACGACGGCGTTCAAGGCCGAAAAGACCGCGCTGTTGGCGCCAATCCCCAGGCCGAGCGTCACCACCGCGACCGTCGCGAAGCCGGGACGTTTTGCCAGCGTCCGGGACGCGTAGCGCACGTTGCGACGCGTTTCGTCAAGCGCGCGAATTCCCCACGCATCGCGGCATTGATCTTTGATTGAATCGGTCGTGCCGAAATCAAGGCGCACGCGCCGCGTGGCCTCAGTAGCGGACAGCCCACGTGCGACGTACTTGTCCTTCTGCCGTTCGAGATGAAATCGGAGTTCCTCGTCGAGATCCCGCTCGACATGGTTGCGACGAAAGAATGCGCGCAGTCGATAGCGAAGGTCGCTCAGCATGACGGTTTCAATCCATGTCGAGGATCAGACCGACGGCGCCGGTCAGCTTGCGCCAGCTGTGCGTCTCGGCGGCAAGCTGTTTCTGCCCCTTACGTGTCAGGGCGTAGTACTTCGCGCGCCGGTTGTTGTCGGAGATTCCCCACTGCGGACTGATCCAGCCGCGTCGCTCGAGGCGATGCAGCGCCGGATAGAGAGAACCCTGAGGCACCTGCAGCAGGTCCCGCGACACCTGCTGGATTCGCTCGGAAATCGCCCAGCCATGAAGTGGTCCAGGCGCGAGGGTTCGCAGGATGAGGAGATCGAGGGTCCCCTGCGGCAGATCCAGTCGTTCGTCGCTCATGTCACCCCTTGCACTTCTACATGAACGGTGACACACCTTCTGTAGAAGTGCAAGGGGAATGGGGGCTACCAGGGGAGACCCTGCTTTTTAGCTTCTCAGTTTCTTGTAGCTGTCCAGATTGGCCTTCAGCGATTCCATCGGCGGCACGCCTTCACGTTCGTACTCGATGATGTACCACTCGATCCCGCCGACACTCTCGCTGGCGGTCATGATCGCTGGCCAATCGAGTTCGTCGGCGCCAAGATAGGCGTCCGGATTTTTCTTCGAGAACGGTTTGACGTGCATCGAGATGGTGCGGCCGGCATTGCGCTTGATGAGATCGACGACACGCACGCCTTCCATTTCTGATGCGTTACCGGTGTCGAGCTGCAGAACGACATCTTTCGTCGTCTGATCGGCAAAACGATTCCACCAGTATTCGCCGTCGATGCGATTGAAGTCGGTGGTGTGGTTGTGGTACCCGACGCGCATCTTGTGCGGCTTCACCTTGGCCGCGATGTCATTCACCGCCTCCGCGGTTTTCTTCAGAAGCTCGGCCGACTTGTAGGTGTCGGCCGGGAGCGATCGAATGATCAGATTTCGATTGCCGACTGCCTGATTGAACTCGATCGTCGCGGCGAGTTTGTCTCCCTGCAGTTCGTCGAGACGATGATGGAACCCGCAGGCCTTCAGGTTCGCTGCATCAAGGTGCTTGCGCCACTCTGCCCCTGATTTGCCGAAGGCGTTCTCGAGTTCGACCGCGTCGAACCCGATTTTCGACAGCTCCTGCAGCGTGCCCGGAATCTCGGTGGCGAGCTGCTTCCGGACGCACCAGAGCTGCGTCCCGATGGGGATGCGCTTCCAAGCGGCGCTGACTGTCGGTTCGAGCACCGGGAGAAACAGAGCAGAAGCCGCACTCGCACCAGCCAGCTTGAGAATGTCACGACGTGTCGGATGGGTCTGCATCGATAATCCTTTCTTGATCACCTCGAGGGGCTTCGCCCCTCGGATTCCCCTACACGCTCGCTCGTGGGGCCCCGCAAGCCCCACTCCGCTCGCGTGGGCTCACTCGCGCGCTCGTTCGCCCGGCGACGCTGCGAAAAGTGTTGCGACGTTTACGCTCATCGGCAGGCTTCTGCCACCGGTAAATGTCGCCTGAAGCTGACCACCACTCCAACGCTGCAGACGATAGAGGGTACAGAAAACGAAATCGGGCGCTGCGCCTCCTTGCCCACCAACCAGTTCCCCGCCGCGACGCACATTGTCCTGCATCCAGGCCGGCACGAGCAGATGGTAGGGATTTCGCTGCACTTCGCCGACGTGAAAGGACAACGCGGTCATCATGTCGGCGAGATCGGTGATACTCGATTCGACCATCAGGTTGGGGGCGGCCATCGCTCCCCAGAACTCCGTCTCGACGACATGACAGGAGAACTCCGGTGACTGTCGCGCGAGCGCGTCGACGAGGAGATAGTGCGTCCCGATGTGCGTGCTGTTCCAGTCGGCGTCGTGCGGAAAAAAGATGACCGATGGCCGATGTTCAGCAAGAATCGACGCCATGATCTCGACTGATGCCTGCCACGTCAGCGCGCCGTCAGCACGAGCCTTGACGTTGATGTTCTCGAGTCCCTGCGCGGCCGTCTGCAGCAGCTCGAATCCGAGATAGTCGCAGGCGTCCTTCAACTCGGCGAGTCGCGCCACCTGTCGTGCCTTGTTGCTGCCCTGCGTAACGGCAACGTTGATCACACGCATGCCGGCTTCGCGCATGAGGCGCAATGCCAGCCCACCAATGATGCATTCATCGTCGGGGTGAGGCGAAAAGATCAGGGCCGGAGGCGTGTTTGATCTGACCGCCGGCCTCGGCGGAACGGGAAATCCTCCGAGCGGGAAGCCGCGACCTTCTCGTACTAGGCGCGCGAGTTCGGACACATAGCGGTGATACGGGTTCATTGCCTTCTCGCGATTGTCGGCAGGCTGGCGGCCGCAATCGCCTGACCGTGCCGCTTGTCATGCTCGCCGGGAATGTGGAACCGAATCCGTTCGGCGAGTTCCGGGAATTCGATCTCGAGCACCTTTCGCGCCTGGGCGACAATATCGTCGCCGCCGGCGCCGGACGTCACGCGTCCCAGAACGAGCACGTGCCGGATCTCATAAAACGCAGCGAAATGGGCAACGCCGTAGCCGAGATACGCGCCGATGGTTTCGTAGATCTTGCGCGCGCGATCGTCCCCTTCGAGCCGCAACGTCTGTACCTGTTTCAGCCGCTCAGGTAAGGGCATGTCAGGAGGCGACTCGATGCCGGCGACCGGCATCAGGCGCCCGACACATTGTTGCGAAAAATATTGCGATCCGACGCCATAGTCTCCCGACCATTCGTCAGTCGGACCGGCTGGACTGTAGTCGATGGGGACGAAGGCCAGTTCGTTCAGCCACGACGTGATGTTCCCGTCTGGCGTGACATACCCAGCCGCCGTGCTCGTCCCGAATGCGATCCCCAGGATCGCATTCTCGCCGAGCGACATCGAGCCGGCGAGCGCCGTCACCTCTCCGTCGTTGACCACTTCGAAAGGCACGCCGTGCCACGCTTTCTGAATCTCGAGAAAGAGATCGCGCACCCGGGCGGCAAACACATCGTCGGGGACGCCGCGAAAGAGCGATCCGACCTTGACGCGGTTGTTCACGTAAACGCCGGCCGCGCTCCCGCCGATCGCATCGACACGGGGCAAATGGGCGGCGGCCCGTGCTAGCGAATCCATGATCCCGTCGAAGTGATACTGCGGATCCGGCTTGTAGTACGGATCCCAGACCGTCTCGTCGCTGAACACGACGTTACCATCGACCAGGGCCGCGACCTTTCGATCGCTGCCGCCAAGATCGAAGCCGATTCGACAGCCGTCTAGATGCCTTCCGAGCGGCCTCGTGTGCGCGCGCGCCGGCGGCAGGTCGGCTGTGCGAACGACTTCGAGCGGATGGTCGAACATTCGCTCGGCGACCAGGTGCGCGTCGAACTTCCCGGTGGCAGTCTCGCGATAGTGCGCGGCGAGCTGTGCTGCGAGCGACGCGGGACCGTCCACGTAGATCCGCCAACCGCCGCGGGACCACAGGAGGAACTTGACCAACCGTTCGAGGAACACGACGTTCGCCGCAGCCTGCGGATGCGCATCGGGCAAGACGTGCATGTCGAAACGAAATGCGGTCCCGTCCGCCTGCTCGAGTGCAAGTCGAACCGGAATCGCGTCGGGCGACGCGTCGACGAGCGCCCGGTACGCCCGAACCGCGAGAACCGCGGGACGAAATCCGGGATCGAGAACTGGCATGACTCGCGGCGCGACAAGTGGTAATCCGTGGTTCGTATCCATCGGCTGTCGAAACCCGAGATCTTAGCAGACCACCGGATTCGTTGTGGCTTCCGGCTTTACCCGGAAGCGATCGATCTTCCGCCTGAAGGCGGAAGCCACGAAAAGGTACGATAAGGTTGCACCATGACCAGTCCACTTCGAGTGCTCGTGGCCGGTTGCGGCAATATGGGCGCCAGCCACGCCCGTGCCTATCACAAGATGCCTGAATTCCGGTTAGTCGGCGTCGTCAGTCGCGGCCCCGCGTCGCGGCAGGCGATCAGTAAGGAACTAGGCGGCGTCCCGGAATTCAGCGACTACCATGACGCGCTCAAGTCGACCAGACCGGACGTCGTCAGCATCAATACGTATCCCGAGACACATGCCGCATACGCGAAAGCTGCGCTCGACGCGGGTTGTCACGTCTTCTGCGAAAAGCCGATCGCCGAAACCGTCGAGGAAGCACAGAGCATCGTCGACATGGCCCTGGCCAAGCGGCGAAAGCTCGTGATCGGATACATCCTCCGTGTTCACCCCGCGTGGATTCGGTTCATCGAACTCGCGCGCACGCTGGGCAAGCCGCTCGTGATGCGCATGAATTTGAATCAGCAGAGTCATGGCGTGATGTGGAACGTTCACCGTAATCTGATGAAGTCGATGAGTCCGATTGTGGATTGCGGCGTGCACTACGTCGACGTCATGTGCCAGATGACTGGTGCCAAGCCGACCAAGGTCTGCGCAATTGGTGCGCGGATGAGCGACGAGCTCAAGCCCGGGATGTACAACTACGGCCAGCTTCAGGTCACGTTCGATGACGGATCAGTCGGCTGGTACGAAGCGGGCTGGGGACCGATGATGAGCGAGGTGGCGTTCTTCGTGAAGGACGTCATCGGACCGCGCGGCTGCGTCTCGATCGTCAAGGACAAGGATGCAGACAACGCCTCGGGATCAGCCGACATCGACAGCCACACGAAAACGAACCGCATCCGGCTTCATCGGAGTGATATCGACGCCAACAATGAGTTCGTCAAACCGGACGAGTGGATCAGCACGGAAGACGAACCGGATCATCAAGCGTTGTGCGATCGCGAACAGGCGTACCTCTTACGGGCCATTCAGCAGGATATCGATCTGTCGGATCACATGCAGGATGCCGTCAACAGCCTGCGCATCGTGCTCGCGGCGGACGAGAGCGTCAGGACCGGCCAGGTCGTGACGCTCTAAACGGCGCGTCAGGGAGCTTCACACTACAATCTCGACGTCGTGACCACCTGGGAGACAGGAAGCCGCGTCGGCCCTTACGTCCTCATCTCCGAAATCGGCGCGGGCGCCATGGGAGACGTGTGGAAGGCGAGAGACACCCGGCTCGATCGTATCGTTGCGATCAAGCGGCTGCGTGTGCCTGGCGAAACGATCGAGCGCGAGGCACGCACGATCGCAGGGCTCAATCACCCGCACATCTGCACGCTGCACGACATCGGCAGCGATTACCTGGTCATGGAGTACATCGACGGCACGCCTCTCTCCGGGCCGATGGCCCCCGCCGCAGCGGTGCGGATTGCTCTCCAGATTGCGGACGCGCTCGAAGCGGCACATGGCAAAGGCATCATCCATCGCGATCTGAAACCGGCAAACATCCTGCTGTCAGAGGGACGGGCCAAGCTCCTCGACTTCGGCATCGCGAAGGTTCGCACGGCGGTGACGGCTGACTCGACGATCACGGCCGAGACAAGCGTGTCAGGAACGCCCGCGTATATGTCGCCGGAACAAGCGCAAGGACGAGCCACCGACGGGCGCTCCGACATCTTCAGCTTCGGCGCCGTGCTCTACGAGATGCTGTCGGGACGGCGCGCGTTCGTCGCTCCGTCGGCCATCGAAACCCTCACGGCCGTGCTACGCGACGATCCGTCTCCGCTCGACGCGCCTCCAGGATTGACCAGCGTGGTGAAGCGCTGTCTCGAAAAATCGCCGACGCGACGTTATCAAACGGTTGCCGAACTGAAGACGGCCCTGGAACAGATTGGCGACGCTCCGAAGAGCGGATCGTCGATCGCGGTCCTGCCATTTACCAACCTCAGCTCGGATCCGGAACAGGAATACTTCAGCGATGGCTTGACCGAAGAGATCATCAATGCCCTGGCCCATGTTCCGGAGTTGAAGGTGATCGCAAAGACGTCGGCGTTCGCATTCAAGGGACGACAGGTGCCAATCAGGCAGATTGCGGACGCGCTGGCCGTCAACACGGTACTCGAAGGCAGCGTTCGGCGCGCGGGCAGCAGGATTCGCGTCACGGCACAGCTGATTGATGTCTCGAACGGATTCCAGTTGTGGTCTGAGCGCTACGATCGCGAGCTGGCCGATGTCTTCGCCGTCCAGGACGAGATCGCATCCGCTATCGTCAGCGAGCTTCGTGGCCGATTTGCGGTAAAGGCACCCTCATCCTCGTATACCCCCAAGGTGGCCGCGTACGAGGCGTACATGATGGCGCGCCATCATGTATGGCAAGGGTTGACACGGGAACGGTTCGCACAGGGCCTCAAGTGCTACGAGCAGGCGACGGCTCTCGATCCTCGTTTCGCGTTGCCACACGTAGGGCTCGCCGAGATGTTTCACATTGTCGCCAGTGGAAAGGGTCGGGACGCGCAATTGGCCGCAGCGCGTATCCGCCCATCGCTCGCGCGCGCGGTCGACCTCGACCCGTCGCTTCCCGAGGCACACGCCTGGCTCGGTGTCGTCGCCAACGTGTACGATTACGACTGGGCGGAAGGCGAACGGCAATTCGCGGCCGCGATGGCGAGAGAACCGGTGACGCCCGTCATTCGACATATGAACGGGTACTTCAACCTCCGACTGACGGGACGGGCGGAGGAGGCGATCACGGAACACCACCGCGCGATCGATCAGGATCCGCTGAACATGATCATCCGTGTGGGACTCGCGACGTCGCTCACATCGGCCGGCAGAGATGAGGAGGCGTCGAAGGCCGTCGACACGCTGATGGAACTGGCGCCTGATTACCCCGGCACCTATGGGCTCCTCGCATTGAACGTCGCGCACGCGCCACTCGAGCAGGCGCTCGCGTTTGCACAGCGTTTCCATAGCCTCCTGATGTGGCATGCGGCCAGCACGGGTCTTCTTGCCGGGTTGCTCCGACGAAAGGGAGACACCGCTCGTGCGGCAGAGTTGATGGCGGACGCTGGCGCCCCCGAGGAATACGGCAATGCCGTAGGGCACGCGCTGTATCATCTGGCGAGCGGCGAGCCGGATCGGGCGTTCGACTTCATGCACTTTCTTGTCGATCAGCGGCATCCGTTTTTGAAGATGGTTCTCGTAGGCGGCCCGTACGCGCCGGCGCTCCGCGCGTCGTCACGTTGGCCTGCTTTCGTCCGGAAAATCGGCCTGAGCCACGGATGAACACGGAAAAACACGGATGAACACGGAAAGACACGGATGAACACGGAAAAACACGGATAGACGAATCTCGAAGGAGTTCGTATGCGGCGTATTTTCGCTCTCGCACTGGTGACGATCAGTTGCACGCTCGCAACGTCGATCTTGATCGCGCAACGCGGCCCTGCCCCTGACCCGCTGGTCAAAGAAAACGCCACGGTGAAACTGGGCCCGCACACCTACGTCATCCCGGACAACAACGTCGGCCTGGTACCGAACGTCGGCATCGTTGTCGGATCGCGGGGAACGCTCGTCATCGATCCGGGACTTGGACGTCGGAACGGTGAGACGGTACTTCGCGAGGTCGGCAAGATCAGCAAGAACTCCGAGCTCTTCATCGGATCAACGCACTTCCATGCCGAACACACGACCGGCTACATCGCCTTTCCTGCCTCCGCGAAGTACGTCAATTCGACCGTCCAGGAAGCTGAATTCGAGCAGGGCGGCATGCAGATGGTGCAGATGTTCTCAGGACGATCGCCGGCGACGGCCGAGATCCTGAAGGATGCGGCCCGTCGTCCGGCCGCGATCACGTTCGAGCGCAACTTCACGCTCGATCTCGGTGATGTCCGCGTGCGCTTCCTGCTGGTGGGGCCGACTCACACGAAAGGGGACACGGCGTTCTTCGTCGAAGGAGACAACGTTCTGTTCACCGGCGATGTCGTCATGAACAATTCGTTTCTCGCGGCCACCGCCGCCTCGAGCATGAAGGCGTGGCTTGCGGCGTTCGACACGCTCGAGGCACTGACACCTCAAACCATCGTGCCGGCCCATGGAGAGGTGGGGCCAGGCACCATCATCGCGACGAACCGATCGATCATGCAGGCGGTGCAGGCGCGCGCCCGCGCGCTGAAGGCTGAGGGCAAATCAGCGGATGAGGTCGCGACCACCGTTCAGAACGAATTTCAGGCCCAACATCCTGGTTGGCCACGCGCGAATGGGCTGGCGAACGCTGCGCGATCCGCATACACAGAGAATCAGTGAGGAGCGGATCCCGACCGCGTCAGCGTCCTGTGAGTGATAACTTGAATGCCGCCATCTCTTCGCCGTTCCGGACCAGCAGCGTGTCACGAACCAGCACTGGATGGTTCCAGGTCTTCCCTTCGATGGCTTTGAACCGTGCGACTTCGCTGAATTGATCGGGAGTCGCCTTCACGAGGGCAAGTTCACCTTCTTCCGACACTACGAAGATCAAGTCCTGATCCGCGAGGAGCACAAGCTGACCGTCTCCGTAACGTCCGCCCTTCCACTTGCGCTTGCCGTCCTGAAGATCGATGCAAGAGAGGATACTGCCGTCAAAGCCGTAGGCGTGCCCTTTGTGGACGACGAAGTCGTTGAAGTACGGCTTCAATCCCGTCGATGTCCAGCGCTCGGTGACCGTCCATCCAGCGGATCCGTGGGTGACATTGAGGCGGCGGACGCCGAGACCGCCGGTGGCGGCCAGTGCATTGATGAGAATATCGCCGTCCGCCGTCAGAGCCGGCTGCACGATCGTCGTGCCTTCCGGCCAGGTGTACTCCCAGAGCACCGTGCCGTCTTCGGGAGCGACGCTGATGGCGCCGGCGGCGGTCAGCAGGAGGATCTGCTCGACGCCGTCGACCGTCACTCGATGTGGCGAGCTGTAACTGCCTGGACGATCCGGACCGAACCACCGCGGCTTCCCGCTGGCGATGTCGTAGGCAGCGAGCTTTCCCGAGGCCGCCACGACGACAAGGTCGCCGATCACCAGCGGTGAACTCGAGAATCCCCACATCGGAATCTTCTGATTCGCGTCGGACGCCACGTCGCGTTTCCATATCGCGGCGCCGTTCGCCGAGTTGAGGACGTTCAGGAGCCCGGTCGCACCAAAGGCGTAGACGCGCCCGTTGCTGAGCGTCGGCGTCGCTCGCGGTCCAGCGCCCCCGTTCGACTCCCAGAAGCGAGCCTTGTCTCGATGCATCCAGACCGGTTGGCCGTTGCCGACTCGATAGCACGCAACGATCTCGTCCTCGCCCCGCTGCTCCTGCGTGTAGAGAAGATCTCCGCCGACCGCGAACGATGACCACCCCGGCCCGACTTGGCGATGCCAAATCCGAACCGGTGGCGACGAGGTCCAATCTGTCTTGATTGGCGCGCCGTGAACAACACCGTCCCGACCAGGCCCACGAAATCCTGGCCATTCGGACTTGAGTGACAAAATCGGTGCGGGCAATTCAGTCGTCGGTGCTGGTGCCACACGTGCTCGTGCGGCTGGTGTCGGCTCTTCAGCTACCGGTGTCGGTGACGCGATAGAAGCCGGCTGAGGGACGTTAACCGGTTCATTCGCAGTTTGAGCCAGGAGACGTTCTTCTGGTGTCTCCGACCAACGCCACGCCAACTCCGAACCGCCACCTCTGATTCCGCCGGTCCGCAGAAGTGTGAACGAACCGGAGGCGAGGAGAAGCGTCGCAATCAACGCGATGCGACGAATGCCATCAGAACGATTACGCGTCGCGACTGCCCAGAGGACAAGCGCAGGTGTCAGGATGAAGATGGCATAGATGGGCAGCATGTTGCCCATCATCGCTGTTCGAATCGATATGTGGACGAAGGGCCACGTCACAAGGAGTGTGACGACCATCAGCACGATCGCGCCCACACGCTCTAACCAGAGCGCCCGGCTGAAAAACACCCACCACACGAGAATCGCCAGCGCGCAGGCAAGGGCGCCGATCGCCGCGTAGAAGGCGAGGCCGGGCGCGAGCGGCGGAACGACGAATCTCAGCACGCATAGGAGAATCGCCGCAATGACACCGGGCCAGAGACGAAGCGGTTTTCGAGAAGTCATTCCGACCTCAGGACTTGTCCACCGGCGCGTTAGACGTAGAGCGTATACTACTTGTTTCGGCCTCCGCTCATGAACGCAGGCGGAGGCCGCCTTGTAGTACGCTCATCCACTATGTCGTCATCGAAATGGCTCTTGCGGTGTGGCCACGCGTGTCTGTTGCCAATAGTGTTGCTGGTCGTTTGCCTGGCCATGGCGTGCCGATCCAAGTCTCCGTCAACGCCAGCCGAACCGAAGGTTACGGCCGACACTTGGGCGATCGTCGATGGACAGACGATCACGCGCGAGGATGTAGACAAGGCGTATCGTCGATCGCAGGACGAGTCGCAGCCGTTGTCTGACGAGGAGGCGTTGGCGGCGAAGCTGACGCTGCTCAATGACTTGATCGTTCAGCAGATCCTCCTTGCCAAGGCGGCCGCACTCAAAGTCGATGTTCCGCAGAGTGAGCTGGATACCGCGTATGCGAACGCCAAGAAAAATCTCACCGAGGAAGCATTCCAGCAGGAGTTGACCAAGCGCAAACTGACTGCAGCAGATATGCGCGAAGGGCTGCGCCGCGAGTTGCTGACGCAGAAGGTTCTCGAGCAGGAAGTCGGATCGAAGATCACGGTGAGCGACAAGGAAGTCACTGATTTCTTCAGCGCCGCTCGCGCACAGTTCAACGTCCCTGAAGAGTCGTACCGCATCGCGCAGATTGTCGTCACACCGGTCCGCGATTCGCAGATCGCAAACGGCACCGGCGACGATGCCACGACGCCGCAAGCGGCGGCCGCGAAAGTGCGCATGTTGATGGAGCGGCTCAAGGCCGGTGCCTCGTTCCGTGATCTCGCTGCAGGCTATTCAGAGGACCCGGAGTCGGCGCCGCGCGGAGGCGATATGGGGCTGGTGCCACTCTCGAAGCTCAAACAGGTACAGCCGGCGCTTCGCGACGCGGTGTTGAACAAGAATCCCGGTGCGGTCAACGTCGTGAATACTGGCGGCGCTTACACGATCGTTCTCGTCGTCGGACACGAGCCAGCGGGGCAACGCGATCTCTCGACGCCCGGGGTTCGCGATCAAATTACGCAGGCATTGCGTGGGCGCAAGGAGCAGCTGCTTCGCTCCGCGTACCTGACTGCTATTCGCACGGATGCGAAAGTCGTCAACTACCTGGCACGCCGCGTGGTCGACGCAAAGGGAGCGGTGACCCAGGTTCAGCAGCCACCGTCATTGCTGAAATAGCTACGGCCGCTACGATCCAGCTTTCGCTGGCTTGAACGACGCGGCGACGTGAGCAAACATCGGTCGGTATTTCTCAATGGTCGCGGTCGGGGCAACGCAAACCACTCGGTACAGGACCAGTCCCACCGGAATCAAATACTGGGCGACATGATCGTCGCTGCCTGAGACACCGGGGCGATCGTACTGAATCAGAATCAGAGGACCGTTGGCCCCGTTCTTGAGGGAGACGTTGAACTGCTTGCCTTGCGCCTCGCGATCCTGCACATCTTTCAAGAACCTTTCGCTAGCGGTCGCCATCATTGAGGGCTCGAGTGAAGCCAAGAGCCGCTGGTGCTCAAGAGTGATCACCCCACCCGTTTGCCACTTTTTTGTGTTCTCGACGATCGAAAAAATCGTGCCCGTGTAACCAGGCGCAAGATGCCAGTTCTTGGGGAGCTGAATCTGGAACGCACCGGTGAACACTTTCGGCGCGTCGAGGTTCTGGGGTCTGGCCTGCAACCCATACCAGGGATCCGACGCGCCTTGAGCGCCAGGATGCGCTGTGGTGATGACGCACGCCATCCCCAACACAACAATTGCTGCAACGGCACGATTCATAGACGACTCCAGGTGCGAAGCTATTTTTGGATTTTCTGCAATGCTTCTTTGGCTTTCGCGAAGCATGGATCGGATTGCGGCAGCAGTCGGACGGCCTCCTGCAACTCAGTGATGGCCGCCGAGGTATTCCCAATCGCGAAGTCCGTGATTCCGTCCGTGCATCTTTTCCGCCCCAGCGCGAGCTTACGGTCACTCACGCCTTTGATGGCTGCATCCACCTGGATACTCGGATCCAATTGATGTGCGCGGCGATACCCTTCGATCGCGACATCAAAGCTGTCGCGGCCATCGGCGACTTGTGCTGCCTCCAGAGCGGCTTTGCCCTCGGCGCGCATGCCGGCACGGGCCTCATCTCTCTTCGCCTGCAACTCCAAGTAGCCGCTCGGAACTTCGTTCAACAATTCATTGAACTGATTCAGGGCCTGCGCATACTTCTTCTCTGCCAGCACGGCGACCGCATCGTCGTATTTCTTCCTCGCTACGCCCATCCGAGTTTTGTACGCCTTGTCGGTTTCGCCCTGAATTACATCGAGGCCTCCCTGGGATGGCGAAACAGGCACCGCTGGCTTCTCCGCGGATGCAACAGCGGAGTTGCCAGGTTTCGCTATCGCAGTGAGGCACGCATTGGCTCTCACAGCCATGTCCTTCGCCCGCTGATTGTTTGCATCCTCGGCGGCGACGGCGTTGATGATGTCGAGCCCTTTCTGACATTCCGCAGCGACGTTGGTCTGCACCAGCGATTCGGCTTCGTTCAATCGGTCATCGGCTGTCGGAGTCGCAGGCGGTATTGAGGACGTCGCTACCGAGGTGACTTGAGCCAACGTCCGATTACATTCGTCCCTCAGCGTCGTCGCCTGCTGATTACTCGGATCTCTCTGCAACGCCGGATTGATTTGCCTGTCCAGCGCCTCCTGGCACTTTCCGCTCGCGATGAGTGCCTGCGCAACACTGGCATCCCACGCAGCCGGCGCCGGCTTTCGCGTCATCTTGTATCCGACGCCCAGGAGCACAACCAGCAACACCAGCGCTGAAATGCTAACAAGGATACGGACGTTCAGCGAAGGAGCCGCCCCGCCTTGGGTGACGACGGTCACCTGCTTGACGGGTCTTTGGACCGTCCCTTCTTTGCGCGCCGATTCCTTGACGACAGGGGCGGGGCGCTGCTCGATCGCCTTGGGCGCGGAGTCCTGAGTCTTTGGCGCGGGGCCCAGACTCTCCAGATTGAGCGGGACAGCTGCGGAAAACTGCGTCGGCTCGATTGGTCCCGTATCGAGGTCCGAGATCGGCACTACCCCGCCGGCGGGAGTGACGGCAACTGGAGCCTCCATCATCAGCCGATATGGGCCAACCGCCACACTGACGCCGGGTTCGAGAACAACCGACGGCACACGCGATCCTGAAACCCAGAGCCCATTCTGGCTGCCAAGATCGACGAGGGTGTAGCGACCACCTTCAAACCGGATCTCGGCGTGATTGCGCGATACACCCTTTCCTGGATCTTCCAGGACGAGATCGTTCTGCGACGCGCGGCCAATGCGGAGGGTCTTGCCGGTCAGCTCACGTTCGTCGAGCTGCGTGTCACCGCGAAAAATCAGTAGCTTAGCCACGTGGTCCGTCCCCTTGTTTCACCAAATGGGTCTTGGCTTGCTTTCGATCCGTCGTCGGGTCTGTCGGCTGCGTCGCGGATCCGTCACCCTGCGTCCACTTCTTGACCGCGTCAGTCAGCCGCTCCCAAACCCCGACGGGCCGAGTGAACGACACGGTGTCCTCATCGGAATCGCTCTTTCGCTCGGTGTCCTTCGTGAGGTCGACGGTATCGTCGGCATCGACGGGTCGTGCTTGGAGCTGCGCGCGCGCGTCGCGCAGGATTTGCTGCGCCTCGCCACATCCGGGATCGACAGCAAGCGCGTTTTCTGCCGTCCAGGCCGCGCGCTCGTACTCGCCGCGCGCGAATTCTGTGCGGGCACGTTCGAGCATCGGCGCGACAGCTTTCGCGCGCTGCTTCGCAAGACGTTGCCGCTCGGCCTCCTCCGCGACTCGTGTCTCTTCTTTCTGAATGCGAGACAGCAACAGCTTGTGCTCGGCGTTCCCCGGAGCCAGATCGCCGGCCGCCGATACGAGCTCCCGCGCTCTCTGAAACTTGCCTCGCGCAAGTTGCTCTTTGGCATCGTCAATATGGCGGGCAGCCCGGACTTCGCGGGCCTTTGCTTCGGCCTGCTGTTTGACTTCGGCGCCGGCGAGCCCCGAAATCTTGCGGGCGACCACATGCCCGGGATCGATTGCGAGTGCCCGTCCCGCCAGCTCCAACGCGCGTTCCGGTTCACCACCGCTCAATGCCCGTTCGGCAGCCTTCGCGTGTTCGGCCGCCTCGGCAGCGCGGCGTTCTTCAATCGCAAGCCGCTTCGCTTCTGCCTCGAGGCGGGTGATCTCCGCTGCCGTGCTCGCGTGCGGCACGCGGGTATGAAACGATCGGAGCTCCGCCAGCGCTTCCTCACGGCGGCCGGCGGCAAACGTGCCACGCGCCGCCGCAATGGCGTCCGCTGCCTGCCGGCTCCAGAGTGCCTCACGCTCAGCTTCGGCAACGGAGGCTCTCAGCCGATCCTCGACGGCGCCGATCTCGGCGGCAGGGTAGAGCGGATACAGCTCTCTTGCTCTCGCGATTTCTCGGCTGGCGTCGTCGAACCGCCCTTTGGTGCGGAGGGTTTCAGCGCGCGCCAGCGCGCGTTCGCATTCCGCCCTGCGCTCGCGCGCTTCAGCTTCGATCGCAGCGACGGCCGTACGCTTCAGCGCCGTGGCGTCCTCTGCCCGGTTGTCCAACAACAACGCGTCGTCGCACAACACGATGACGGCCTGCCACTGCTTGGCTGCGGCGGCTCGTTTCGCCTCCTCGAGCAATGCGCGCGCGCGATCGTCGATCTGGCGCTGTGCCGCAATCAGCCCCCGGCAGTTATCCGCTTCCACCGCCGCTCGTCGCGACGTCGGCTCAATCTGCAGCGCGACCTCGAAATGCGGGATTGCCTCCCGCATCGCGCCGCTGGACGCAATTCGCAGTCCCTCTTCGAGGCTGTTTAGTGCCCGATGCCAACGCTCCACCTGACCCGCCGCCTCGTCGTGTTGTTTTCTGATTTCAGCGACGAGCGGCATGACTGCACGCTGGCGATGCGGCTCGGTGAGCGAGGCAAGCTGCGCAACCAGCTCGGCCCGCGTCCCTTCGACCTCAGCGGGCAAGGGAACGATGTCGAGCGCCCCGATTAACGTCCGTCGCTCGGCGATGAGCGACTCGAGTGTCTTCAACCGTTGGCCGCATTCGTCGACCCACTGCTTTGTTTCTGCCTCGAGGTCGCGCTTGACATGCTCGAGCTCGGCGATCATTCGAGCGCATGACTGATAACGTTCCGCCGGATCCTTCGCGAGCGCCTTCATGACCAGGCGCGTGAGCGATGATGGAGCCTCGGTGTCGCGAATCGGGATCGGCGCTTCCGATTGAACCTTCGCCAGCACCGAAATTGGATCGGCCGCCGCGAACGGCTTGCGGCCGGTGAGCATCAGGTAGAAAACAGCGCCGGCGGAAAAGATATCGGACCGTTGATCCACGTCCGGTCCGCGCGCCTGTTCGGGGGACATATAGTCGGGGGTTCCAACGATCAGACCGCTTGCGGTCATGTTCGAGGAGGCGAGGCGCGCGATCCCGAAGTCGACAATCTTCAACTCGCCGTGCTGGCCGACCAGCAGGTTGCCCGGTTTCACGTCGCGGTGGAAGATGCCATGGGTGTGCGCGGCGTGAAGGCCGGCACAGATTTGCAGCATCAGGTCGATCTTCTTCTCGATGTCGGCGGCTTCTGGACGCTCCAGATATTTGTTCAGCGTCCACCCCTGCACGAGCTCCATCACGATGAATGGACGGCCATCGTCTTCGCCCATGTCGAAGATCGTGATGATGTTCGGATGAACGAGTTGTCCGGCGGCGCGCGCTTCGCGGTAAAACCGCGTGCTGGTCTCCGGATCGTCCTCGAGGTCGGTCATCATGACCTTGATGGCGACCGACCGTTCCATGAGACCGTCGTGGGCGCAATACACGACGCCCATCGCACCTTTGCCCAGGCGATCGACGATGCGATACCGCCCGATACTTGGTGGCAGCCTGCGACGGGGGGGTGGCTGTTCTGGTTCCACGCCTAGTTTCCCTGGTAACGAGCCAGAACCGCAGTGACGTTGTCGCGGCCGCCCCGTGAGAGCGCGGCCTGGATGAGCTGCGTGACGATTTCTACCGCTGTTCCTCCGGCCGCCAGCACCGACTCCATCGCCTTGTCATCAAGAACGCTGTGGAGTCCATCCGAGCACAAAAGAATCGCGTCACCCGGTGACAGATCGTGTTCGGTCATCCGGACGTCAGTTTCCTCGCGGGCCCCGAGGACATTGGTCAGGACTCGACGCATCGATTCGTGAGGAACGGCGCCGTTCGGTCCGGGCTGCGAGGCAAGCACCGTCGCCGCCCAGGTGTCATCGCGAGTGAGCTGCGTCAGTTGACCGTCGTTGAAGAGATACAACCGACTGTCGCCAGCATTGGCGACCGCCATCCGACTGCCCGATATCAGTGCGCCAACCAGCGTTGTCCCCATCCCCGTGTACTCGTCATAACGCTCGGCGGCACGGAAAACGCGCCGGTTAGCAAGGTGAACTGCAGTTCTCAGCCGATTTCCAGAGAAAGAGAGACTGGGCTCGATGCCGTACGGCCACGAGAACTCCCCGTCTTCCTCCGTACGACGAATAAACCCCTCAATGGTTTCAACTGCTAGATTCGACGCGACTTCGCCGGCCGAATGTCCGCCCATTCCATCGGCAACAACGAACAGCTTCAGCGTCGGCTCGCTGATAAAGCTGTCCTCATTGGACTTACGGACAGGCCCGCGGTCGCTCAGGCCATGGGCGTCAAACACGTGTGCTCCCTCGGTGGAGGCTGAAGTCTAGCGATCGCTTTCGGAAGGGCCAATGCTACTTTGGTAGTACTGGTCCGGGCAAGCACCGACGTACCTACAGATCCGCATCCGTGGGTCAGACGCCCCGTACCTGTACAGGTGTCAGACCGCCCCGGTACTTCGGGTCAGACCTTTACTAAGCGAGACGGCTGACCAGTTGGGTGCGGGAATCCACCCCGATTTTGTCGAAAATCCTGGTCAGGTGGCGCTTGGTGGTCGTCGGGGCAATACCGAGCGTGGACGCGATGACGGGATTCGGATACCCCCGGAGGACGAGTTCGGCGACCTCCGCTTCGCGAGGGGACAGTCCGTAACGACGGGCAAATGCTTCCCGTTCGATACCCAGCTCGCGAACGCTGACGGCGATATGCGGATCGCTGCCGTCGCCGAACGGCAAGACGTGAACGTAGAGCGGTTCACCGCGAGCGTCGGTCAGGAGTGTGACCGCGGGCGGTGGTGGAACAGCAGGATCGATCTCACGAATCCGAAGCAGATGATCGCGGAGCATGACGATCAGGTCCGCCTGATATTCCTTCTGCAACCGCACGCGCAGGTTGGACGCTGCTTCGTTCTGATAGAGAACGCGTGTGCGGTGAAAGACGAACACCGCCAGCCGTAGCCCGTGCACGATGGCGCCGAAATCAAGGACCGCTCCGTCGCCCATGGGTGCAGCATCCTACCAGATGCACAGCGATCAGCGCTGGACCGCGAAAGCGAGCGGATTATCGAACTGGAATCCGAACAGCCGCGGGTTTTCACCTATGACCGCCGCCGAGACAATGTAGAAAACGTACTCGTAAGTTTGCAGCGGGAGCCGTTCCCGATACAGCGCCAGAAGCTTCCAGAAATTCCGTTGCCTCGGATCCTTCGGCATCTGCCGGAGAAGATCGATCACTCGGAACTCGCCCCAGTTGTACGACGCCATGACAAGCAGACCCGAGGCTTGCGCGTCGGTCGAGTAAATCTCCTTGATGTATTTCGCTGCCGCCGGCGTCGCCTTCTCCCAGTTGAGCCGCTCGTCGAACTGATCGAAACCTGCTTTGGTAAAGAGCGGACCGGTTTTGAGGCCGAACCTGGTTCCGGTTTCAGGAATGAACTGCCACATGCCTTTGGCGATCCCCCAGCGCGTTGGCGGGCCGCTTCGGGTCGGATCGAAATCACTCTCCTGCATCGCGAGATAGAAATACTGTGGCGGCAGGTTCTGCTCCATGAACGCCGCGGCAATCCTGGGCGGATACCCTGCGGCCTGAGCACGTTTCACGGCCCGCTCGAACCGCCCGGTCGATTGCCATTTCTGTACGTAGCGCATGACTTCGCCGATATAGTCCGGCGGAGCCGCCGCGTCGCACTCGCCGAACAGGCGCGTCACCCGCAGAACGAGTCGCTCCTTTTCGTTCAGCTTTCGATCGAACAAACCGGCGACGTAGCGATCGTAATCCTGCTCCATCCGCCGCCGCTCCGCCATGTATGCCGCAATCTGCTGCTGCCCGGGCGTGTTGCCCGATTCTGCGAGTTTGCTCTCGAGTTCCGCGAACAAAACGTCCTGTCCCTTCATCCGGTAGAAGATCTCCTGCGCCTGTTGCATCTGTTTGGTGAGCGCGCGATGCACAACGAGCGCGTATCCGCCAGCACCGAGCGCGACGAGCGCGATCAGGACAACGATCAGTCGCTGGCGGCGTCGCTGCCGCTGTTGCACCTTCTGAAACGCCTTCCGAATCATCAGCGTGCGGCCACCCACCGACTCGTCCTCGTCGTCTCCAGACGAGAAGTAGCGTTCAGCGTAAGAGTCGAGCGACTCGTCCTTGTGTTCCTCGCGGCTATCGGCCCGCGCGTTTGCAAATTCTTCCGGTTCGATTCTCAGAGTAGGCCCGTCAGCGCCCAGCGTCACCTCGACGCCGTGTCCGATCGGCGCGCTGTCGACTCGCTTGCCATCGACGAACAATCCATTGCTGCTTTGCAGGTCGCGAATGATCCACGTTCCGTCGACTCGCGACACTTCTGCGTGGCGCCGACTGACATGTGTGTCGGCGACCTCAACGTCGCAGCCGCGTTCTCTGCCGATGTGGAATGGAGACGTGAAGCGGAGGGTGTGCCCGGTCGGCAAGCGGACGACGAGCGCCATGCCTGATGCTATCGAAGGCCCGCCGGATTTGACTACGGAATCTTCGGCCGGACCGTGACAGGCTGCGAGGACCGCGCGGTCGCGCCGGCGTCGTCAGTCACGATGAGCGTGACCAGATATACGCCGGAAACCGTGTAGTCGTGCGTCGTTTTGACGCCGGTCTTTGCCTCGCCGTCGCCGAAGTCCCAGTTGTAGCGGACGATGGTCCGCCCGGTGCCGGGTGTGGACAGCGAACCATCGAAGTTCACGACCTGCAAGACCTCCGGCGTCTGCGGCGTAAACGAGAACAACGATACCGTTGGATTGGGCATCGTCGTCGGTGCAACCGTCGTCGTCGACGTCGTCGTTTCGGTGATGACCACCTTACCGGGACCGACTGGCGGTTCGCTGTTACATCCAAGGGCAGTTGCGGCGAGCAACGCGGCGAACAACGGGATGACGAGAAGCAGCTTCCGCATAACTACTTGGTCAGGTTGAGGCCGGCGACGGGCGTGACCTTCGCATGCAGCCCGTTGGTCGACATGGTGACGAGCGCGTTGAGCGACAAAACCATCTTCCCGATGAGATTCACCTTCAACCCCGGGATGAATGTCAACTTATTCAAACTTCCATCAACAAATACGAGTGACTGGGCCGCCGTCGCACCCAAACCTGCCAGCGGCGGAACCGCTCCCAGTTCGACGGGACCGGCGCCGAGCACCCTCTGGCCCAGGACATCGGCGAGGATCGTGAGCTTTGGCGCGGCAACGATCTCGACTCCACCGTTGAACTGGAATTGATTCTTCAAGTGCTCACCAGGAACATCGACCGCTTTGTTCCAGTACTCGAAACCGACAGATCCGTGCGGCTTCAGCGGACCCTTGCCAAACGAAACCACAAACGAGCCCAGTGTGCGTGTCACCCCGAGACCGCGAAGGTTATCGCGATCGCCGGTCGGCAGACGCATGACGACGTTGATCGCCGCTCCACCCGGGTCGGGAACGTCGGGACCCTTGAACTTCAGCAGGCGGAACTTCGCGAGCGCGGCGATGTCGCCGACTCCGAAGAACTTGTTGTTCGTCTCGACGAACCGGCCGACCACGCCATTCCCGTTCACAAACGACGAAGTTCCCGAAAGCTTCACGGTGACGAGTGGAACGACAACGCCGACATCAATCTTTGGTGTGACGCCCACAGCGCCCGAAATCGCAAGTGTCTGATTCTTGATCTTAAGGTTGCCTGTCGTCGTGCCCGACACAATCGGGGAAGCCGCCGTTACCGATCCCAACGGCAGATTCGAAAGCGCGAAGTCGGACAGCTTGTCGTAGTTGGTCGAACTGAACGTGGCGCCGACGCTGACCTTTCCTTCCCCGGCGGTCAACGCCCGCTCGACAAACGAGGGACCGAAAGAGGTCGTTGTTCGCGCGAGCAGGCCAGTGGCTGGATCCAGCTTGAACTCGAACCCACCCGACGACGTGCCGAATGGCATCGTGGCGACGTCGATCGCCGTTGCAACGGCGATCGAGTCGCCGGACACTCCGCCAGCCCCCTGGTTTGCCAACTGCTCGAGAACTTGCTTCCCAGTCAGGTCTGGAACTGTCGTGACCTTCTGCGCCATTGCCGGCGACGAGTACGCGAGTGTTAGTAGTGCGAGCACAATACGCACGTGGCGCCTCAGACTAATCTTCATCAAACGGCCTCGCAGGAGGGAGGTGGAAGCCACCGCGATTATTGAACGCGACACAGGTCAAGTCAAGACCTCGAGACTATACGAAATCAACCTCAAACCTTGAACAGTACTTCGGTGCCAATATTCGGTCAGTGCACAACCCTCATGTGATAGAACGCGAAGTGCTGATCTCTTTCGCGAGACTCCTTCGCGACGTCGACAGGAGCGATAGCAAAAGACTTGCGACAGATGTCCTGCTGCGTTTGATCCTGGGCGTTGCACCAGAAATTCCAGTGTAAGTAGAGGCCGCCACTATAGCGCTGCGCAAGAAATCGTAGATACGCTGGATTGGAGGTGACGAGAGACATCTGTCCTGCACTAACGCCCCAGAGATGAAACATGCTGGGATTGTGCGTCAGCACGTACGAATTGCGCGGAATTTCACTGGCAAATGCCTGTGCGAATCGCACATCCGCTCGGGCCGCCCACGCCTCCTCCGTGGTCGCACGGACAACTGGCGCATACCAGAGAAATTGAAACAGTAAGATCGTCACAAACGCGGCCCGGACGATCCCGCCTGTCGCGAGAGGCGATCGAAGTGTCGACACGAGGCGCGTACCAAACTGAACCAACCGCGCCGCGCCCAGTCCGCCGAGCACCGCGAGCGGTGGATACGTCATTAACGAGTACCGCACGTCCGCGCCGTAGTTGTAACTACCCGCGTAGAACACCAGGCCAATCGCGAAGAACAACAGAAAGTAAGTCGCCACTGACCAGGCTTCGCGGCGGCGACGAACTGAAATCAACCCGGTGATGGCGAGCACTGTGAACGCTGCAGGGAAGCGCTCGTCGTACAGGTAAAACCATCCGTTGACCGGAAGGTTCGTTGCAATGTATCGGAGCGAGAATCGCGGGCCGGTAGTGCCCCAGTCTATATGCCGGATGGCAAACAGGTGGGCCACGTGAACTCCGACAAGGCACAGAAACAGACATCCTGCCCACCAGCCACGCGGGTGTTCGAGCTCGAGCCGAAGTCGCGGCCAGACAACAAAAGCAATAACCGGCAGAACCAGGATCGATTCAGGGCGAAACTGAACCGCATAGGCGGCCGTGATGACGACCGCGAAAAGTGCCGGCGCCGTGCCGGTTCGCGCGAAGTACGTGGCGCATAACACCGCACCAACCGACGCGAGGGTTGCCGTCGGCTCGACAGCTGCGGTAGCGGACCACAGCAGCTGCTCGGGCATCAGGGTTATCAGAAGACCTGCAAACAGTGCGGCGTCTCGGTCCCGAAATGCAACGCATACCAGCAGGTAGACGGCACATATCGTCATCGCCATGGCGGCCGCGTTCACGGCGAAGGCTGTCCAGGTATGCACGCCGAACAGGCGATAGGCAAGACTGAGCGCGTGGGGATAGGCGTAGGGCTGCTTGTTGTACTCGCCGCTTGCACACCGCAGCCGCCCGTATTCAACACTTCCGTCGTTGCACATCTGCGCGCGTCGTGCATCAGCGATGTTTTGACCGATGCCCTGATAGATCTGCTCGTCGTAGAAGATGCGATTGGTTCTAGGTGCGGCAAGAACGGTCAGGGCAACGCCAAGTGTCGACAGCGCCACGAGGCGGGGCAACTCACGCCGGAACGAATCGCGGTCTACGGAGTTGACGACGACGATGGTGGTCACGAGACCGAGAAGAACGCACGCATCCAACGACCATGGCTGCAACCACTTCAGCTGCTCCCGGAGATTTCCGGTAGAGGTATCGGCCAGCCAGATCGAGAGACCCGCGAGAATCCCGAGCGTTGCGATGGAGCCAGCGATCCATGATTTTCGTGACGACGACTGGATCACGAGCGTAGGAGTCATGCAGGGCGCGTCACAAGGAATGGACCGATCGCAAGAGCGTCCGCACCGGATCTCAGAAATACGTCCACAGCTTCGTCAGGGGAACAGACCAAGGGCTCGCCATGAATGTTGAAGCTCGTGTTGAGAACCGCCGCAACATTCCAGTGCCTGCGAGCCAGACGCAAGACTTCGGCAAACGGTCCTTCATCGTCATCGCCGACGATCTGCGGCCTGCAAGTGCCATCCACACTCATGACGCCGGCGAGCTGGTTTCGGTAGTCCTCGGACACCTTGTAGGCCATGGTCATCGCCCGATTACGTCCACCAGTCCAATCGGCAAGTAAACGAGGCGCCTCGCTCTCGAGCATGCTTGGACAGAACGGCTGATACCAGACGCGCCGTTTCAGCACGAGGTTGAGTCGATCGCGCAGCTCAGCGCGATCGGGACGGGCGAGTACGCTGCGGTGGCCGAGCGCGCGCGGCCCGTACTCCATTGCCCCCTGGAACCACATGACGACTTTGCCCGCGGCCAGCAGTTCCGTCACGCGGCACGGCAGACTACCGCCAACGCACGTCGCCGGAAGGCCCGCCGCGCGCAGGCTTGATTCAATCACTGGTGGATCGTAGGACGGCCCGACGTCGAGACGATTCATCTCGATGCGAAGCACATCACCGCAACGCACCGAGGCTATCGCCGCCGCTCCGAGCGGCAGGCCGCCGTCGCCCATATGCGGGAACACAAACAGATCGTCAACTTCCGAAAGCAGCCTGATCTGACGCGTCGCCTTGACGTTCGAGACGACGCCGCCAGCCAGGGCGAGCTGTCGATGACCGGTCAGGCGCAACGCATCCTGCGCCAACGCGACGACGACACGTTCGACAGTTTGCTGCGCGAGGTATGCGAACTGCTCGTTCGGAAAACGCCAGTGCACCTGCGCGAGCGGGCGACGGAGCGCGTGGCCAGGCCGCTTGCACGTGATGATCGCATCCTTGACGCGCACCCACGCAAGCAGGGGATTGTCCTGGTCGGCAATCGGCGCCGCGTAGTCGGCAAGCGCCATCACCTTGCCCTCGTCCTCGAGTTCGCGCATGTTGAGCAGGTTGGTGACGTGCTCGAAGAACACACCAATTGAATTGCGCGCCGAGGATGCGGCGATACGAACGAGTCGTCCGTCGGTAAACGTTGACACCGTAGCGGACAGTCCATCACCAAGTCCATCGATCGTCAGCACCGCGCATCGATTGAACCCTGATGTCCAGGCTGCCGCCGCTGCGTGGGCGACGTGGTGATCGACAATCTGAAGCTCGGCACGGTTGAGACCGCAGCGGGCGAGCTGCCGTTTCAAGACCATCGAGCTGATTGCTCTCGACACGGGACCCGGCGACCATTCGGTCATTCGGTATTTCATCGTGCGCGTAAGACCAGCCAGCGGACCCGGCGCGATCTTGCGCCGGCGAACGTTGTAATACCGTTCCTTGCTCCCCGGCCAGAGGCGCCCGAGGGTCTTCGCTGGATCGCAGGTCGTCGCCGCGACGATGTGGATCCGATCTGGCGAGAGTGCCGCGTGCCTCAGACACGCTTCGATCGAGCGCGTCGGAAAAACGATCTCGAGCTTTCGCCGGGTCAGTCGCTCTTCGTTGACGGCGAATGTAAGGCGCCCGTCCTGCACGAGCGCCGCGCCGGAATCGTGCCCGTCCCAGATGCCAAGGATGTTCAAGTTAGAAAAACAAATACTTGATCAGGCTGTAGCCGTAACGCGGAGCGTCGCGCCAGACACGTATGTGAGATGAACCATGCGATCGCGGATGCTCGTGGCTCGGAACTTCAGCCATCCTCCATCCCTTTCGCAGGGTTTTGATCGTCATCTCCTGCTCGATCGTGGTCGTGTTCTCCCGCAGATCCAGTTCGCGCAGCACCGACGTCCGCACGGCGCGAAAACCATTCTGGCTCTCACTAAGCCGGCACTTGAATCGCCAGTTGATGCAGGCGGTGATGAACGAACTGCCAGTCAGGCGCAGAAACTCATCGAAACCGCCGTGCAATTCGCTCGAACCGCCGCGCAATCGGGATGCAACGACGTGATCGGCTTCGCCAGCCAGGATCGGCTCGACTAGCAAGGGGATGTCCTCGGGATCGTGGGAGCCGTCAGCATCCAGGAAGACGGTGACGGGCGTACGGATACGTGGGATCGCTTCACGGATCGCGTGGCCTTTGCCACGGCCACTCTCGACAAGAATGCTCGCTCCACGGCGCGCCGCAATATCCGCGGTGTCATCGGTTGACGGCCCGACAACGACGAGGACCTCGTTCGCGTATTGACGAGTGCGGTCGATCACTCCGCCGATGCTCGGTGCTTCCTGTTTCGCCGCGATGACAACCGAGACATCAGCAGCGACGTGGTGGGTTGCTGCCCTGTTCAGACGAGACTGGGTCAACGCGTCCGCAAAGCAGGCGACATTCATTGGGCCAACCCCGTTGTCGCGGATTGTCCCTCAGCCGCGCCGGCAACCGTATTCGTAGTCCGACGAAACGCAAGAGCATTGCCGAGAATACTCTGGTAGGCCTCGCACGCGGTCCAACATTGCGGGCACTGTCCTTTCCAGATCGCCTGCTGAAGCTCAGACGCCTGCCCGTCGTTCCAGATCGGATCGAGGCGCATGCCAGTGTCGCGCAGTCGCCCGATCGGTCTTGAATAGGTGATGCACGGATAGACAACACCCCAGGGATCGATGAAGCAGCTTGCGCGCAGCGCGTGACACGGCATCGGCGTGCGGCCGGTCGCGAGAAACCGATCGAGATGCTTCAGATACACGGTCTCGAGCAATTGCCTCGGCGACCATCCAGCGCTCCGCAACCTGCGATAGCGATCCATCTCGGCGCGAGCCGACTTCGGATCGGGCGCAACCGTATCGATGTCCGCGTTGCCGTAGTAGTGGCTGGATCGTTGTGCGACATTGAGGTGGATGTCGTCAACGGTCAGACCGGGACATTCACGCGCACACGCGGCAAACGTTCGATCGAACTGGCCAAGGTTATGTGTGGACAGCGTCACGCCAAGAGCCGCCTGGATTCCCGGGATCCGCCGGAGCGCTTTGAAGGTCTCCATCTGACGCCGAAAGCCGCCCCTGATGCCGCGAATCTCGTCGTTGAGCGATTCGTCACCGTCGACACTGACGGTAATGATGATGTGCGCCGGCCCTCGGCCCGCGATCCGCTCCACACTCGTCACGATCCGGTCGGTCTGAAAGCCGTTGGTCGGAAAATGAAGAATCGCGAGCCGCGACCATCCACCCAGGATCGCGTCGAATATTTCATCGATGTCGCGACGAAGAAAGATTTCGCCACCGGTGAGATCGAGCCAATTGACGTGCGGGTTCTCGCGCACGAGCGTGACGATCTCCTCGGTCGTCAACTCCTCGGTGGGCTTCCGTTGCCAGATATTGCACGTCTTACACTTGTACTGGCACCAGTAGGTCAAACAGAGATTGAGTTTGAGCGGCGCGGGCGGCCGCTGGACAGTGGCCCGTAGCAGCGCGACGCCGAGGTGCGCGGACCGAGTGATCACTTCGGCTTCACTTCGTGCGTGACACGATCAATCAACCAGTCGCTTTGAAAGTCCTTCCGCGAAACGACCATCGTGACGATCGTCTCTTGTTCTTTCGGCGCCCCGCCACTTGCCATCTGGATCGCCTGCTTCATGCCAAACTTCAGCTGCGCGCCACCAGCGGGACTGGCATCGATGCGATCGTATTCCGGCGGAGAGGTTATGGTGCACTTCAGTCCCTTGTACTCCTTGAACAACGCTTTGAAGTCCCGCTCGTAATCACGATGGAAGAGACGACGGACCGATTCTGGTTTCAGCGTTCCCAGCGCGGTGCAGTAATTCTTCACGAGCTGGCCAATCTCCTCTTTCGCATGCTCCTCGGCAGTCTTCGGCGCTGCGGCTGGTTTTCCCGGATCCGTCGGCGCGATGGTTGCGCCGGTTGGCGTCGGACCCTGCGAGCCCGACGGATTCGGTTTCGTCGGAGAAGGTCCTGGCGGCACGGTCACTGATGGAGGGGCTGCCGTCGTCGCCGCAGGCGGCTTCGGCCGGGGCTGGTTTGTCGCAGCCGGCGGCCGAGGAGGAGCGGCGTTGAGCGGCGAGAGACTCTTCATGAAGCTGGCGCCGCACGTCTTCGCCGCCGTCATCGTCATCTCACCGGTCGACGGACAGTCCAGGGTGAACTGCTGAAACGAATAGCCGTCGTCAGCTTCCGCTTTCAACGAAACCGGCACGCCGCTCGGTATGTCGGCGGTACACATGGACCCATTCGTTCCGCAGTAGATCCCGCCGTTTCCGACGACCGTGCCACCTTCAGGTCTTGTGATTGTGAGGCGAAAGGTCGCGGCGGCGACCGGCGCGGCAACCCGATCGAAGGTCGCACCGCAGGTTCGCGGCTCGGTCATCGAGGTCCGGCCCACGGGTGCGCAATCGCCGGTGTAACCGCTGAACACGTAGTCCTTGTCGGGTTGCGGATCCAGTTCGATGACCTCTCCGGTCGTGACTGCCGTTGAACAGCGCGTCCCGCCAGTTCCGCATTCAATACCCGGACCCCTGATCGTGCCTCCGACGGGCTTCGTAATTGTCAGCAACTGACCCGCCGGCCAGATCGAGCGGAAGGTCGCCATCAGAATCCACACGAGCAAGGCGCCGACGACGACGGTGCCAAGGGTGAGCATGGCTCCCCGCGCGGCGGGCGTTGACAGCACGGATCCTGTCGTCGCAGTCCGTGCTGAGGACGACCGGTATTGACGATCCTTGCCTCGTTGCAGCCGCTCACCGAGCGACTGCAGCCAGCCTCCCAGAGAGAATGACGTCTTCTGACGCGACGAGGTGGACTTCCCTCTCGGCTGGGCGATCATCGTCGGCTCTGAAGTCGAGCGGCCGCCGGAGCGGGTCGGAGGCAGCGGCGGAAACGTCCCCCGGGGGTCGGTATCAGCCGGCCGCCGGCTCAGGTCGTCGCGCCGTACCATGACCGTCGGTTCAACCGCGTCCGACATCGGTTGCGAGCCAGTGGCGCGACTGATGAGAATGGTTGGATCGGTCGAAATAACTTCCGAGCCCGCTGCAGAGCCCTGAAATGGACTTGCAGCGCTTCGCGCGGCATCGAGTCGCGCCATCAAGGCACGTGCACCGGCGTGCTGCCGATTGTGCGCCAGGGCCTCGACGGCCCATCGACGGGCAACGTCGTAAGACTTTTCTTGAAATGCGGCCAAGGCGCGGCCGTAGGCGGCGTCAGCGGGGGAGTTCGATGGGTTATCCACGGGGCACCAGGGGCCCTATCCTAACGCGTCCGGATTCGGGCTTTCAAAGCCTTAATTTCCTGTGTTTTTCGACGAGTACGGGCCGGCCAAAGTTTGACAAGCCGGGAAGCCGCCGATAATCTGAGCGGCGTTCTTCCGCAAGATTATCGGCGGGTGCCTGGCACTACTTGAAAAGGGGTACGTCTGCATGGACGGACGCGACAGCACGCAGTCGCTGCTGGTGCTGAGAAAACTCACCCGCGCAATCGCCGACGTTGTCCGCGTCCAGATGACGGAACACCTTGCGACGCTGGCGCCGCTCCTCCGGCCGAAAATGGTCCTGGGCGATCACGTCGAGGACGGCACCAAGGAATCGACCCGCCGATCGGATAAGGCGTTCAAGGATCTTCAGACGCTCTATGAATCGATCGCCGGCACCAAGCCGTTCAACCTTCCGCGTGAAATGACACTTCCACTGAGGCTCGTGGGGTCTGGGCTCGAAATCACTCCAGTCGACACCGCCCTTCAGATCAAGTCGGGATCGGATACGCGAACGATCATGGTGCGGTCGCCGCTGACATGGACGCTGACCTATTCGGGTTATCCGCCGACTCGCTTACCGGACCTGCTGAAGGCGAAACTGCAAACGGGCGATGAACTCACGCAATTGGTCGTCAGCTACCTGCTCATGCACGTCGTCATTTCGAATTCTCCTGGGCTGATGAGCGTCTTCGAGGCGTTGCATTTCCCGATCACCACGACCAAAGTTCCCGAGTTTGGCCCGCTTCCGATTACGCGCATAGGAGTTGCCGTCTCGACGACGCGTCCGCCCGATGAGGTCATTCTGCAAAGCGCAGAACTCACGGGCATGGATGCGTTCGAGGAAGTGGTCAACGTGAAGGACATCTCTCAGCTTCGCGATCCCTTGAAGCACCGACTGCTGGAGATCGCAAAGCAACACGTACCTGAAGCGCTATAGCTCGAGAGCTGAAATTGTTGAATGCTGATTTCTGATTCAAATCGGCAATCTCAATCAGCAATCGGCAATCACACAAATCAACAATCATCAATCCGCAATCAGCAATTTCACATTTCTATTTTGCCTGCGGGCGATAGAACCAGAACGAGCCTTGCACCTTGATTGTGGTCTTCCTGTTTCCGTCGGTCGTCGTGCTGTCAGAAAAGAACAATTGAGTTCGACGCACCGCCGATCCTTTCGGCGCATTCTGCTCCAGCACCGTCACCGCTCCGTTCCCGTCCACCGACTCGACGATCACCGTGTGGTGCGGGCGCTCCTGGAAATCTGACTTCGTCGACCCTGATCCATCGGGGTTGTTGACGTCGACTTCGCGATCGAAACGATAATCGCGCATCTGAATCACGTCGCCCGGCTGCAGAACGGATAAGGACACGTCCGCGCCCCAGACGTAGTCCGCGTGCTTGGTCACCGTGCCGTAGTCCTTCGCACTGCGCGCGCCTGCCGTCGTCAGCGCTGTGTCCGCGAACGTATAGCACTCGCCGTCTCCAACCCGGCTGCCGCGCTGGCGGCGTGCATACCCGAGAATGCGATCCGCGACGCCGGTCGCATTGCTGCCTCCACCGCTCGGCGCATCGAGTCCGATTGGTCCAGGAGTCGGCGTCTCCGTCCTGGCATTGGTACCCTCGTCCACTTCGAGCGCGCCGCCGAATTCATTTGCCGATCCGGGAGTGTGTCCCATATGGTGCTGCCTTCTCGCGGTTCGTTAATCACTCCGAGAGGTTTCGCCCCTCGGACTCCCCTACACGCTCTCTCGCGAGCCGCTTCGTCGGCTCGCTCCGTTCGCGTGGGCTCACTCGCGCGCTCGTTCGCCTCTACGCAATTGTCGATCACCGTTGCGGAAACGGCGTCGTTTCAGTTCCGAGGGGCTTCGCCCCTCGGACTCCCCTACACGCTCTCTCGCGAGCCGCTTCGCCGGCTCGCTCCGTTCGCGTGGCTCGCTTCGCTGCGCTCGCTCGCGTCGTCCTTTGCACGCCTTGTCTGACGGGTGCACCAATTGTTCTATCGACGTCGTCGGCGACATCGCGTCATGGCAGCGAGCCGTAGAACATCGCGTTGTCAGACGATGGATAGTACCGCTTGAACTGCGAGGGGATCTCTTTGATCACCTGTTGTCGCGCGCTCGAGTAGTGCCAGATGAACCCGTTCATGTAGATACCCACGTGCCTTCGGGGCCCCTGAGACATGCTTTTCGCGGCGAGGTTCACATTCGATGCGCGGGTGATGAACACGAGGCAGGGTGAGTGCGCTGCCGGGCGCAGCGACCACACGCCGGCGGACTTGCATCGGGAGAGAAGGTCCTGCACGCGAATCGTCGCACCGGCGGCCGGGCCGCCGCCCATCATTTGGCAGGTGACGCCGAAGTGGTATCCAAGAATGTGCGACAGGAAATGCGCGGAGTGGTGGTCGGCATTGGTCGTATAGCCGTTCGGACAGATCGCGCCGATCGATTTCCCAAGATATGAGTCCAGCTGCTGCTGGGTGATCACGCCGATATCCTCGGGCGCACCGGCATAGTTCATACCTCTTTACATACGGATTCTGCGCTCAACGGGATCTTATCCGGAAGGGCTGTCGTCAGGGGTATCACCGTCCCCTCAGCCCCGCGCGAACAGCCAGGAACTGACGATGCCGAAGATGCAGGCGATCAGGAGCCAGGTGCGGCCCTGAGGGGTGCGGGTGCCGCGGATCAGGGCGGCGAACAGGAAGACGACAGCGAGCAGGAGGAGGATATATTTGGCGAGCATCTGGCCGGTTGCCTCTTACATGGTCGCCAAGAGCCGCTGCTGTCTCCAGGCGGGAGCGCTCGTATTGAACAGCGGCGTGCCCGGTTCGAGCAGGCAAAGGTAGTGAGCGGCCAGGATGCGTTGGCGCTGATAGCCGTTTTTTAATACTTCGATGCAATGCTCACGGGTTACGGGTTTGCCCATGAAGTAGCGCGTGCCTTTCTGAAAGCGGCTTTCGTTCGCTTGCCACCAGGCTTCGATCTTCGTCACGTCGGGCCAAGGCAAGCCGTCGTCGGGGTCCATGGCGACGTTGGAGTCGTCGGCGTCGTCGTTGGGACCGGACTCGAAGTTCTCGGGAGGTCTGCGTTCGAGATCCAGCAGCGCGAGGTCGGTACCAGTGATGAGGCTGAACGCCTCCCCCGCGCAGCGCGCAATCTGGTTGTTCGACATGTGCCCAATGAGCCAAGGGACGTAGGTTGGATCCCCAGCGATGCCGCTGCCCCGAATAAGCCAGCGTAGGTCCTTCGAATCGCGCGCGAGCGACTCGAGCACGCTGCGCGTAGTCGCAGGCGTCATCGCTTGGAGGGCAAGCTCCCAGCTGGCAGCCC
>DASTVZ010000015.1:0-28301 GCA_035758845.1 Vicinamibacterales bacterium | reverse complement strand
TCGCTGGAGCAGGTTTTCCATGACGACCTGCGTTCGCGCACTGTCGAGCGTGCCGATCAGCGGCAGGGCGAGGATGCCGTCCCACAGGGTGACAACCGGCGTCGACAGCTCCATCATTTCCTGCTGCTGGCGGATGATGAGCTGCTCGCGGCCGCGCTGGAACACCTCCGTCGTATAGAGCCCAAGTCGATCGAGGAGAAGATTGGCCAGCCACAGCCGCGAGACTCCCTCGCTCTGTCCCAGCGCGCGTTGTAGTCGATCGAACAGCGGCTCTTTCAGCGAGAAAATGAACGTTGCGGTTTCCGAGGGAGAGAATCCCTGCTGCGCTCGAGCGACTGACAGTTCGTCGAGCATCTGCCGCACGCCCGCCCACGCCGGACTCATGATGTCCTGCTCGCCGGCCTTGACGGCTTCGCGCATCAGCGTCAGGAACCGTCGCGCATGATCCATGAGCTCCTGGCGGCTCGTCCGATCCGGTCGGAACGTCGTTGCGTTGACCTGGTTGTCAACCCAGCTCTGGAGCAGCGTGCCGTCGTCCTTCTGGAGAATATCGTTCAACGAGGCGGTCGAGTCTGTAGCCATCAAGCCATTCCTTCTGTGCGTGTGGTGAGTCGCCGGCCGGCATCCATCGCCTGACGGACAATCGCCGGCGCGCTGGTCCGCGTCAGATTCCGCTTCGGCAGAATTGCCGATGCGTGCTGCAGCAGTTCTCGGGTTTCCTCCGCATCGAGTTCGACACCCGTGCAGATGACAACCGGGATGTCGCGCGTCGCCGGATTGCGGCGCAGATCGGCCAGCGTTTCTCTGCCGTCTTTCTCCGGCATGATCAGATCGAGCAGGATTACGTCGGGCCGATCCGACTGCGCGCGAAGAAGGCCCTCGTCACCGCTCGAAGCCTCGGTGACCTCGAACACCGGTGTCGTCAGACATTGCCGCAGCAGATAGCGCGACATGGCATCATCGTCGATCGAGAGGACGCGTATGGCCGCGTGCCTCCGGGCCTGAAGACCGGTGATCGTATCGATCAGGGCTCGCCGCTCAAACGGTTTCACGAAGTACGCGTCGGCGCCGAGCGCGATCGCCTTGTCCTGTCGCGCGACGGCACTGACGATGACGATCGGGATGTGACGGGTACGGTCGTCCCGCTTCAATCGCACGAGGAAGTCCCACGCTTCTTCGCCAGCAAGCACCAGATCCATGATGATTGCCGCCGGTTCGAACGTCTGGAGCGCCTTTTCCGCCTGGAGCACGGTGTACGCCGGATACAGCTGAAACTGCGACAGCCGGAAAATCTTGTCGTAGAGGAACTGATCGTTGGGCGCGTCCTCGATCACCAGCAGCGGCGAGCGCGCCGGGTCGGCTTGCCACTCGAACGTCGGTTGTTGCGTGTCGGGGGCTGCATAGGTTACGGGAATTGTTAACGAGAACGTCGACCCGCGGCCGGGCTCACTGGCGACCGTCAGCGTTCCGCCGAGCAGTTCCGCGAGACGGCGCGACAGGGGCAGCCCAAGTCCCGTTCCCTGTACCTGTCGCTGCAGGCGATGTTCGAGCTGGGCGAATTCTTCAAAAATTCGCGCTTGATCCTGTGCCGCGATGCCGATGCCCGTATCCGATACGGTGAACGTGATCTGCGTGCCGGCCGGATCGACGCCGGCGCGTACACGCACCTCGCCGCGTTCGGTGAATTTCAGCGCGTTCGAGAGCAGATTCCTGAGCACCTGCGACACCTTCGCTTCGTCGGTGCACAGCGTCGGAAGATCGGTCGCGTCCTCGAACACGAGTCCAACGGACTGATTGATGAGCAGCGGTTTCAGCATGCCGCGAAGCGCGCCAAACAGCGACTCCACCTGGAATGTTGCCGGACGTATCACGGTCTTGCCGGCTTCTACTTTCGCGAGGTCGAGCAAATCGTTGACGAGGTCCGACAGCTGATCGGCCGCCTTTCGGATGTAATCGATCTCCGGTTCCGGCGTCCGCCCCTCTTGCTCCCGGTCGTCGATCAGCAGGTTGCACAACCCGATGATCGCGTTCACCGGCGTGCGGAACTCGTGGGTCATGTTCGAGAGGAACCGCGACTTCAAATCGTCGGCACGACGAAGGTGATCCGCTTTCTCGTCCAGTTCTGCGTACAACGCGACGACGCCGCGATTGGTGTCTTCCAGCTCCCGGTTCAGCCGCGTCAGCTCCTGTTGTTTTCGCTGCAGTTCGTCGAGGGCGCGGAGCAGTTCCTGATTCTGAAGCTGTATCTCTTCGACCAGGCCTTCGGGACGCCGCTGTTTCACCGCCTCGACGATCTGTTCGATGCGCTTGTTGGTGATCAGGGGCACGCGTGCCGGCAAAAACTTCTCGAGCAGGACCCGTGTGCCGGTCTTGTCCGACGTGATCTCGAAGCGATCCATCAGCCGCCGTGCGCCGACGATCCCCATCCCCATTCCGGTCGATGACTGATACCGACCCTCAAGCACATCGTCGAGCCTGGCGATGCCGGGTCCCGCGTCTTCGACCCGAACGATCAGCCGCTGCGGACTCGCGTCGTTATCCACCGCGAAATGAACCGACCCATGTCCGGCATAGCGGAACGCGTTGCGGACAATCTCCGAGACAGCGGTCGCGAGCCTGGTTTGTTCCGATGTGTCGAACTCCAGCAGGCGGGCAATCTGCGCGGCACGTTGCCGCGCCGTGACGACATCCTGATCGTGGTGCAGGTTGAGAGAGAGAAGGGAACGCACAGTGGCCCGAACCCGTGATTATATAGCGACCGCGATGCCTCGATGCACGTCTTAAACGCCGACGAACCCGTCAGTTGAATTGATGAGCCAGTGCGGTTCGCTGTTTGCATTGAGTCTCGACAGGAGTCGTGTCCTCGGCAGGAAGAGCGAAGGCGCGCAATGGTTTGAATCCGCAAAGCCAGGCAATTTCCTCAGATAACGTCGTCGTGCTGCGGATGCCGCTGGGGCGGCAGCAGGATCTTGTGTCCCTGCGCCGCGAAACGCGAGCTGCCGCGGAACAATGCGGTCTCGACGATCGGAGTGTACGAAGTCTGTCCGCGGCGTCCTACGAGGCGGCTCGTCTCCTGTTCGGTGAAACGGAAGGCGCCGAGGCCGAAATCGCGCTCACGCCATCCGGTGAGCTACAAATCAGCATCCGTATCGATGCGCTCTCCGCTGATGATCGTCAGTCCGTCGGCCGCTCCGTCTCGGCGCTCACCAGTGTGCTGCACCGTGTCGCGGTCCATGACTCGGACCATTCGCTGCTCGTCACCGTGACGGCGTCCCTCCCTTGTCCTCCCGGTCGCACATTGAGTCTCATTCGGCCGACGGCGGCTGGGCCCGAAGCCGATCAGGCCGTTCCCGAGCTTGTTGAAGAGAATGTCAAGCTGCGTCGCGCGCTGATCGAACTGCAGGACGAGCTCACAGAAACGAATCGTGGTGTCGTCGCGCTCTATGCCGAACTGGAGAACCAGGCTGAGCGTCTTCGACAGGCCGAAGAACGGCTCCGCATTCTGCTCGACAGCGTGCACGACTATGCCATCTGCATGCTCGACCTGCAGGGCGACGTGGTGAGCTGGAACCACGGCGCCGAGCGCGTCTTCGGCTATCAGGCCGACGCGATCATTGGCCGCAACATCGGCGTGTTCTATCCGCCGGCGGATCGAGACGCGAACGTGCCGGCCGAACATCTTCGCATCGCACTCGAGGAAGGCCGCTTCGAATGCGAGTCGCTTCGCGTTCGCTTCGGCGGTTCCGCGTTCGACGCGCTCGTCTTGCTGATGCCGATGCGGGCGGCCGATGGGACGCCGCGCGGGTTCGCGCTCGTCGTGCGCGACATGACGGAACGCAAGCGACTCGAAGACAGCTTGCGGAGCCGGGCCGAGGAACTGGCCGCCGCGAATCGCGCGAAGGAGGATTTCCTGGCGACGCTGTCCCACGAGTTGCGGACGCCGCTCAATGCCATGCTCGGATGGACCCGGCTACTGAGGATGGGAAAGCTCGAGGGACCGGCCAGAGCCCGCGCGCTGGAAACGATTGAACGGAACGCGCACGTGCAGGAGCAGCTGATCGCCGACATCCTCGACGTCTCTCGCATCGTCACGGGACGGCTCCGGCTCGATCTGCGGCCAATCGAGCTGGCTCCCGTCGTTGATGCCGCGATCGACACGCTGCAGCCGTCGGCGGCCGCCAAAGGCGTCAATCTCTCGTGCACGTTGACGCGTACGGGAAAAGTGCTCGGCGATCCCGACCGCCTGCAGCAGGTGGTCTGGAATCTTCTGTCCAACGCGATCAAGTTCACACCCGCGGGCGGGCGCGTTGCTGTCGCGCTCACGCGATCAGGTGCAGCGGCGCTGATCTCCGTCACCGACACCGGCGACGGAATCCGATCGTCGCTGCTGCCGTACGTCTTCGATCGATTCACGCAGGGGGACTCGTCGGTCACCCGTATGCACGGCGGCTTGGGTCTTGGTCTGTCGATCGTCCGTCATATCGTCGAACTGCACGGCGGGCAAGTGTCGGCGCACAGCGACGGGCAGGGGTGTGGCGCGACCTTTTCCGTCAGGCTGCCGCTGCGAACGATTCCCCCGCTCGACGACGAAGTGAACGATCGACGAAGTGAGGAACGTGAGGAAAGCCAGGCAGAAGGCTAGCCTTTGTTGAGGCGGTCGTACTCACGACGCGCGGTCTCGAGCAGACGTTCGGATTCTTTGGCGCGCCGGGCAGCCTCGTCACGCTGTTGTTCCGCGGCGACAGCGGCCGCTTCTGCTTCGGCGAGCACCTGCTGCGCAGTCTCCAGGGCTTGGCGGGCCCGCTCGAGCTGCTTCGTCGTCTTTTCCACGTCGCGTGTCGCACGCATCGTTTCGAATTCCTCTCGTCGCGACGCCTGCTCCACCTCGCGCAGCGCGCGAGCGGCCTCGGTTCTCTGCGCTTCCAGTTTTGGATCCGGACGGCTGACCTCCGCTTTCTGCCGCCCAGCCTTGCCCCCGCCTCGCCGCGCGGAGTCGAGAGGTGTCGGCTCCACGTTTGCCCGAATGCTGCCCTTCGATCCAGCGATCGATAGCCCCTGTAGCATCTCGAATCCGCCGGGCTGGAGCGTCCCGGTCAACCGTCCCGGCCTCTCGTTCGTTGGCAAGGCACGCAGCGTCGTCAGCACCCCTTGCCGAGTCGCGTCCGTCGCCGGATGACCCGCTTCCTGAAGAATTTCGAGAGCCCCCTTGAGTGCGGCATCGAGCGCTTCCTCATGCGCACGTGATGGTTCGCGCAAATCGGCGCGGCGGCCTCCGAGTATCGCTTTATGCGCTTTCCGTACGCCCTCGGATGATTCAATCAACGCGTCATAAACGTCTCGCCGTTTCCAATACACCTGGTTGACCGCCCAGGCCGGAATAGAAGGCTTGGTCAGCTGACGAACATCCGTCGCTTCGTCACCGGCAGTGCGCGCGAGAGCATTGCGCGCCGCCGTAAACTCGTCGAGCGGGAGCTGATACAAACGATCGATTTCCGTCTCGAGACGGCGTGACGCCATGCACGGAAAAGGAATGCACACGCGTTTTCGCGTGTGCCGCTACTTTACCGCAAACGTCGCGACGAGCGAATGCCAACCTTCGCTCACTGATCAACAATACCCACGTGCCTGAGTTCCACGCTGAACCGTACGTGTACCTCGCAGGTTTGTCGCACAACTCGGCGCTCATTGCGTGGGGGGCGTTCTATTTCCGCGCCCGCTCGGATGGACGAGCCAAGCTCGTCGATGACGAGGATCTGCAGTGGGTCCATCCGCCTCGATGTGAATCAATCGGCTGCCGGTCGAGTCCGTACGGCCCGGCGCGCGTGGAGGTTCGCGACGAACAGGGCACTCTTGCGGCTGAAGCGCTGACCAACACGTGTAATCATTGCGCGATTGCCGGACTCAAACCGGACACGCGCTACACCTACACCGTTACAGTCAAACACGAATTATGGGGCAGTGGGGTGCGCTGGGACTGGGATCCTCGGCTTCAAGGGCTGGTCCAGCGGGACCGGCTATATCGCCACGAGTTTCGTACGCTGCCGGATCCGACGACACAACTCGATGTCCCTTTTTCATTCATCGTCATTGGCGACTTCGGCACCGGCATTCGCAGGCCGTCGACATCGCGTCGGCGTCAGCTCGAGGTTGCGGAGGCGCTCGAGCGCGCAGTCGACCAGTACGATGTTCGGCTGGTGCTGACCACCGGCGACAACATCTACGCGTCGAAACGCTTCCTGCTCTGGACCGCTGACTCCGGCGACGAAGACGACGACTGGTTCTTCACCTACTTTCAGCCGTACCGCTACGTGATTAATCGCGTGCCGTGGTGTCCATCGATCGGCAATCACGATACGCGTGAGACCGAAGAGCACGACGATCGAGATCAGGTGATGGACAACTTCTATTTGCGCGAGCGATTGTCGAGAGAGGAAGCCGCAGGGCGCGCGTCGGTCAACCCTGGTCTGTTCTACAGGTTTCGCGTCTCTTCGGACATCGAGTTTGTCTGCTTCGATACGTCGAAGGAGGATTTCTTCAGGCGTGGCCGCCTGTTCGAGTACCCCAAGCACTGGGATTTCATGCAGCGGGCGTTTGCGGTCGATCCTGCCGACAGGCCACGTTGGCGCATTCCGTTCGGCCACCATCCGCCGTTTTGTGCCGGTCCACAGCACGGCAACACCGATCGTATGGAGCCGATCGTGTCGTTATTCGAAACGAGCGGCGTGCGTGTGTGTTTCAGTGGCCACGAACACAACTTCCAGCACTCACGCTGGAACGGAGTGGACTACTTCATCAGCGGTGCCGGCAGCAAAGTTCGGCAGCGGACCCCAAACGGATTCGACTCGGCGCACACCCGAAGCTGGTCCAGTGAATGCCACTTCCTCCTCGTCACGATAGAGGGCGAGGCTATGACCGTCCGCGCAATCGGTGAATCGCCAGGCGAGACGCTTCGCGAGATCACCCGATTAACGCCAGCGGGGGAGACGATTACGGGGCCGATCGTCATTTCGGGCATAGGCACGGGCGCGTAACCGTTTACGTGTCCCGTATTTGTTTTGATGCCCGAGTGCCGTAAATGCTGGGCAAATCCAGCTATACTGCGAGGCACACTGTTTGCTCGCCCTTGCAATGATTAATTCCGGCAACCGAGTGCCCTACGTACGTCATTTTTGTCTCACGCTTACCCTGGCCGCGATGCCGGCGGTCGCGGCAGCGCAGGCCGCGACGTGGACCATCGATCCCGGACATTCCGCGGCGACCTTCACAGTGCGCCACATGATTGTTGCCAATGTGAAGGGGGAGTTCGCCGGCCCTGTCGGTACGGCGACGTTCGATCCAAAGGATCTGAGCGCGCTTCGTGTCGAGGCGACCATCGACGCGCGCACGATCAACACGCGGAATCCGGACCGCGACAAGGATTTGCGGAGCGAGCTCTTTTTCGACGTTGCGAAGTATCCGAAGATTACCTTCAAATCGCGGAGCGTGACGGTTGACGCCCCGGGCCGGTTGAAGGTACTTGGCGACCTGACGATAAAAGGGATCACCAAACAGGTGACGCTTGACGTCGAGGGGCCGACACAGGAGATCAAGGACATCTGGGGCAGTCGCCGGATTGGAGCGACCGCGACGACAACGATCAATCGCCGCGACTTCAACATCGTCTACAACCGGATGCTCGAAGGAGGAGGCGCGGTCGTCGGCGATCAGATCTCGATCACGCTGGATATCGAGCTGACGAGAAATCAATAACTTCTGGCGGTTGGCGGTTGTCGCTTGGTCTTGTAGGGGCAGGGTCTTCAGACTCTGCCCTGCAGTAGAAGGAGCAGTTAAATGTTTCGCATGTTCAGAACGTCGGTGTTAATCGCGTCGGCGGTGGGCCTCGCGCACGTGGGAATCTTCGCGAACGGTTCGGGCGCGCCCTCGGCTCCAGCGGGCGGCGGCGGATCGTCATTGCCGATGCTGACGCCGGAAGAACGCGCGATCGCCGCCTACAAGAACGGCGACGAGCACCGCGTCAAAGGCAGGAAGCTCGAAGAGGAAGCGGCGACGAAGAAGGGCGCCGATATCGACAAGACGCTGGCGAAGGCGAAGAGCGAGTACCAGAAGTCGCTGAAGGACTTCACCAACGCCGCGAAGTTCAATCCGCAACTCGCGCCGGCCTATAACGGGATGGGTTTCGCGTATCGCAAGACCGGTGACTATGCCAAGGCGCTCGAGATGTACGATCAGGCGATCGAACTGGCGAAGCCGAAGTTCTTTTCGGAAGCCGTCGAGTACCGCGGTGAAGCGTATCTGGCGCTGAACCGAATCGATGACGCGCGCAAAGCGTATCTCGAACTGTTCGCGGCCGATCGCGCGCAGGCCGACAGCCTGATGGAAGCGATGAAGAAGTGGGTTGCCGCTCACAAGACGGATCCCGCAGGGCTGTCGCCGGAGGCGGTGACTGGTTTCGAGAAGTGGCTTGATGAGCGCGATGGTCTCGCGAAGCAGACTCGTCTGATGGGCACCACGAGCCGCTATGCCGGTTGGTGATGTAACGTGCGCTCGGCCGTCTGGTTCCTAGCCCTGGCGATTCTCGGGGCGCCGTCGACGGTACCCGATTCGTACGACTGGCACCTGCCGCCGGGCGTTCCCCGGCCCAGAGTTCCTGCTGACAATCCGATGACCGAGGCCAAAGTTCGCCTCGGTCGTCGTCTTTTTTACGACGTCCGCCTCTCTGGCAACGGCACTTACGCCTGCGCCTCCTGCCATCAGCAAAAGCTCGCGTTCACCGATGGACGCGCCCGCGCCCTGGGATCGACCGGACAGGCTCACGCGCGAAGTGCGATGTCGTTGACCAATGTGGCGTTCAATGCGTCGTTCGGGTGGGCCGATCCGAAGACGCGGACGCTCGAAGCGCAGATGGCGGTCCCGATGTTCAACGAACATCCGATCGAAATGGGGATCAAGGGCAATGAGAAGGCAATCGTGGCACGCCTTACTGGCGATGCTGTCGACGCGCGCCTGTTCGAGGACGCCTTTCCAGGACAACCGGTCACGCTCGAGACGCTGGTGAAAGCCATCGCGTCATTCGAACGGACAATGCTGTCGGTGAGCTCACCGCTCGATCGCTATCTGTATCGCGACGATCGCGCCGCGCTCTCTCCCGCTGCGCGGCGTGGGATGGCGTTGTTTTTCTCCGATCGCCTGGCGTGTGCCCAGTGCCATGCCGGATTCAATCTGTCCGGTCCAACGGTTCACGATGGCAGTGCGGATGCGACGCCGAGTTTTCACAATACCGGCCTCTTCAACGTCGATGGCCGCGGCGGCTACCCATCGATCGATCGAGGGTTGTTCGATACCACACACGCTGCGGTTGACATGGGCCGCTTCCGCGCGCCGACACTGCGCAATATCGCGGTCACGGCGCCGTACATGCATGACGGCAGCGTTGCGACGCTGGCAGAGGTCATCGATCACTACGCGTCTGGCGGAATCCAGAGTCCCGTGAAGAGTCCGCGGTTGAAGGGATTTGAGATTACCGATGCCGAGCGCGGTGATGTGATCGCGTTTCTGAACAGTCTCACCGACCACGAGTTCCTCGCGAATTCCGCGTTAAGAAAACCTGAAAAGTAAGCTTCCAGCTTCGATTCGCTTTCTGTCTTCTTTCCTTACGGCGCTTGGGGCCCCACCGCCAAGCGCTCTCGCTCGCGGGCGCCGCTTCGCGTCGCTTCCCTCCGGCCGCTCGCTCGGGCCGCAGGCGCTTTTTTTCTTGCCTATCAATTTGGACATATCTATAGTGGATATATCCGAGATGGAGGTAACGTGGCAGCGCGGCGCACAACCGAAGCGAGTTCGCTCAAACCGCTGAAGCCGGCGGTGTTTCACATCCTGCTGGCGCTGGCGGCGCGCGACAACTATGGGTATGCGGTGATGCTGGCGGTCCGTCGCGCATCGGACGGTCACGTGCCGCTCAGTCCAGGCTCGTTCTACCGCCACCTGGCGAAACTGATCGACGACGGGCTGGTCGTCGAGTTGTCGCAGCGGCGTGCCGGTGACGACCCGCGCCGGGGTGCGTACTACCGCCTGACGGCGCGGGGACATAGCGTGCTGGCAGACGAGCGTCGGCGGCTCGCCGCTCTGGTCGCAGCCATCGACGGGCTTCAGGTCGCGCCGAGGCGAGGACCGGCATGAGCGGTAGCGATATTCCGCGCACGATCGCCGATCGCCTCTATGGTGTGCTGCTGCGCGCGTATCCGCCCTCGTTTCGCGATCGGTTTGGTGCCGGCATGCGCTACGCATTTGCCTGCGACCGCGAGATCGCGAGATCGCGCGGATGGCGCGACTACGCGCGTTTCTGGCTCCTGACCATCGTCGATACCCTCCGCTCCGGGTTCGCCGAGCGCTCCGAATCAAAACCGCATCGTTCGCGGGAGAAAACACCGATGAGATCCTGGTTTGTCGTTGATTGGCGCGATGGCTGGCGATCGCTTCGCGCGACGCCCGCGATCAGCGCTCTGGCGGTCCTGTCGCTCGGTCTGGGTATCGGCGCGAACTCCGCGTTGTTTTCCATTTACAACGGGCTGATGCTCCGAAACCTTCCCGTTGCAGATGCGAAGCGTCTCGTTCTGCTGACCGGTGAGTGGACCAATCCCATCTGGGAAGAGATCCGCGCGCGACAGGATCAGATCGCCGATGGCGGCTTTGCCTGGTCGGTCGAGCGGTTCGATCTCTCGCCGAGCGGTGAGACCGATCCTGTCGACGGCATCTTCGCGAGTGGACGGATGTTCGAGGTCCTGGGGGTGTCGGCCATCCGCGGACGGACGTTTACCTCCGCCGACGACGATCGGCGAGGCGGTCAGAGCGGGCCGGTCGCCGTCATCAGTTATCAATTGTGGCACCAGCGCTTCGCCGGCGCGAACGACGTGCTTGGGCGCACGCTCTCAGTCAACCGGAAATTGTTCACGATCGTTGGCGTCATGCCCAAGGGGTTCTTCGGTCCGGATGTCGGGCGGTCAGCCGACGTCATTCTCCCGCTGGGTGCCGAGGCGATCATCAACGGTGCGGAGAGCTCACTCGACGGGCGGTTGAGCTGGTGGCTCAATATCATGCTCCGCCTGCAGCGCGACCAGACGATCGGTCAACTGACGGAACAACTGCGCGGCGTTCAGCCTCAGATTCGCGCCGCGACACTACCCGCGCAGTTGAATTTTGACTACCTGACCGAACCGTTCGAGCTGGAAGCGGCACCTTCCGGTCGATCGACGCTTCGAGCTCGATACGAACAGCCGCTCAAGGCGCTGATGGCCGTCGTCGGACTGGTCCTCCTCATTGCCTGCGCCAACATCGCGAATCTTCTTTTGGCGCGAGCGACGGCGCGACGTCACGAACTCGGCGTGCGCCTGGCGCTCGGAGCCTCGAGGCTTCGATTGTCGCGGCAACTGCTGGGTGAGAGCCTGTTGCTTGCCGGCGCGGGTGCCGCTCTCGGGCTCCTGTGCGCGCGTTGGGGAAGCCGCGCGCTCGTGGCGCAACTCTCGAGCGTGAGCAACAGCGTGTTTCTCGACATGCCGCTCGACTGGAGAGTGCTGGCCTTTACCATGGCCGTGTCGGCGGCAACCGCGCTGTTATTCGGCATGGCGCCGGCGATGAGCATGAGTGGCCTATCTCCATTCGAAGCGTTGAAAGAGCAAGGGCGTAGTGCGTCGGGTGAACGTCGCGGCGGTGTGCGCCAGTTCCTGGTTGTGTTGCAGGTGGCGCTGTCGCTGATTCTGGTGGTCACGGCGAGCCTTTTCACGAGAACGCTGTTCTCGTTGACGACCCGGGATCTCGGGTTCGATCGAGGCCCTGTGCTGCTCGCGTCCGTGACCGTGACTCAACCGGCGGAACGGCGCCTGGATGTGTTCGAACGGCTCAGGGACGCGGCGGCCGCCGTGCCCGGGGTCACGAGCGCGGCGATCTCATTTACCACGCCCACGGGACGTGCCGGATGGAACACGCGGATTGTCGTGCCGCCAGGGTCGCCGCTGAAGGGACGTGAACTCGCATCCTGGATCAACGCGGTGAGCCCGGACTGGTTCAAGACGTATGGCATCAGGCTCGCGGGTGGACGCGATTTCAATTCGCACGATCGGATCGGCGCGCCGCGAGTGGCCATCGTCAATCGAGCGTTTGCGCGCCGATTTCTCAAAGAGGGTGATCCTGTCGGTCAGTATTTCTCAGATCAGGGACCTTCGGGAAAGCAAGACAGCTTCGCAGTGGTTGGCGTCGTCGAAGACTCAATCTATCGCTCGATCCGCGCGGCGATGGAACCGACGATGTTCGTGCCATTCGCACAGTGGAGCAATCCGAGATCGGTGGTTTCGATCGGCGTGCGATCGGCCGGTGCGCCGCCGCTGTCGTTGACGCGAAGTCTCAGCGACGCGTTCGGCAAAACGGATCCGCAGGCGTCACTGACGTTTTTGACCCTGTCGAGTCAGGTCGATGCTGCGTTGACCCAGGAGCGGCTGCTTGCCAGATTGTCGACCTTCTTCGGCGGGCTGGCGCTGCTGCTCGCCAGCCTGGGGCTTTATGGTGTGACTGCGTACTCGGTCAATCGGCGCCGCGGTGAAATCGGCATCCGCATGGCGCTGGGCGCGAACGCGTCGACCATTGTTCGCATGATCTTGAATCGCGTCGGCGTGCTGGTTGCCCTTGGGATTGCCGTTGGCACAGGCGCCGGTCTCTGGGCATCTCGCTTCGTCGCGTCGTTTCTCTATGGATTCGAACCTTCCGACCCGGGAACCTTCGTGCTGGCGGCGCTCGTCTTGAGTCTGGTCGCGGCCGCCGCCGGTTGGCTGCCCGCCCTGCGGGCCTCACGGATCGACCCGGCGGAGGTGTTGCGGATCGATGCGTGAGTTCCGCGACGACTGAGCGCGCTTCTCCTACTTGCGCGCGTCTGTGATCGGAGTCACCGTCACCTTCCGATACCACACCTTTTCGTGATCGCCCTGCAGCATGATCGGGCCCGGCTCGCTCTCGTTCGCATCGAGTGCGCCGCCGGTGATCGCTTCGAGCGTCACGTTGTCCTGAATCTTCTGCCCGTTCAGCACGATGGTGACTCTGTTGCCGACGACGGTCGCTTCCATCGTCTGCCATTCGCCGGCCGGCTTGCTCGCATTGGCCGTGGGGGTGTGCCAGCCGTACACCGACATATGCCCGCGCTCGAACGGCTTTTCGCCGTAGTCGTCGAGCACCTGCAGTTCGTAACGTCCGCGCAGGTAGATGCCGCTGTTCGCCTTCGACATACCGCCCCTTTGATTTGGATGCGGCTTGTCGAGTTTGTATTCTGCGTGAATCTTGAAGTCCTGGAACTTCTGCTTCGACACGAGGTTGTTCGAACCCGGCGGATCGTTGGTCATGGCGCCATCTTCGATCGTCCATTTCATCGGGCGGCTCTTGTTCTGAACGTCCCAGGCGTCCATCGACTTCCCGTCGAACAGCTCGACCGGTTGGCCGAATTTATGCGCCGCGTTCGCGTCATATTTCCCCCACTTCGGGGGACGGACGCCGGCGAGATCGACCGTGCGATCCGCAAGTTTCACTCTGCCACTCAACTTGTCGCCTTGCGCGCGCATGTGGAATTCGGGACCGGCGCTGTTCTGGCCGCCGCTCGGCTGGAAAACGAGTTCGCCGTTCTCGACCTTGATCACCGGAAGCGGGAGCGGATGGCCGCCGCGGTTCAGGAGCATGCCTGATAGCTTCCCGCCGTCCTCCTTCACCTCCAGCCAGTACACGTAGTTGGAGTTCTCGCCAGTGCCGGTGATATTCCATCGGCCGAGATACGGATTCTGTTGCGCGATCGCTGACGCTACGGCACACGCGAGCGCGAGCGCGCCGATGACGAAGTGGCGGTTGGTCATAACTGGAGTGTCCTTTGGCTTCGATGTCGTTATCAGTTTCCAGTTTCCAGTTCCCAGTTTCCGGCCGCAGCAAGAGCACTGGCAACTGTAGACTGGCAACTGAGATCGCGACCCAAGACAGTATTACGTTCGACAGTCTCAGTTCAAGCGAGGGTGGTACAATCGGTCCCCCTATGGCGATACTGCGGTTTCCCGCGATCCTGCACGGCCGGTTGGCTTTGTCCCACGCATGAGTGGCGACAACCTGCGCGCGACGCGCGTATTTCTCGCGTCCTTCCTGGTTCTGTTTCTCGAGATTGCGCTGATTCGATGGATGCCGGCCTACATCCGGCTGCTGTCGTATTTCTCGAATTTCATTCTGCTCGCGAGCTTTCTGGGAATCGGGTTGGGCTGTCTGCTGGCCCCGGCCCGCGTCCGGCTGTTCGCCTGGTTTCCGCTGCTCCAGGCGATTGTGATTGCCGCGGTGAATTACTTTCGCCTGGAGGTTTCAGTCGCGGCCTCCGGCAGCATCTATTTTTCGAGCGGCACCGCCGCCAAAGTCGTCCTTGTCGAGAGCACGATGCTCCTGCCGCTGCTGTTCGTTGTGGTCGCGGCGCTGTTCACGACACTCGCGCAACGTATGGGTCGCGAGATGGCCACGCTGCCGCCGCTCCGGGCTTACACCATCAACCTTGCCGGCAGTCTTGCCGGCGTCGTCGTGCTCGGACTGATTTCCTGGCTGGAGTTGTCGCCGACGATGTGGTTCGCGATGGCGTTCGCCGCGGCTGTACCACTGCTGTGGATGCCCGAGAGCCGCGTCGAGGGCGCTACTGAAACTCCAACGCCTCGCCCGGCGCTGGCGATGGTCGGCGTCAATCTGTTCTTGCTAGTCGGATCGCTCGTCCTCGTGCACTCCATGGCACGCGGCGCCATTTGGTCTCCTTACTACAAAATCACGGTCAGCCAACAGGGACCCGACACGGTCGTCGAGGTGAACAACATCTTTCATCAATCGATGGCGCCGGTAGATCAGAAGGAATATTTCTATCAGTGGCCGTACAGCGTCTTCGGCGATACGTTTCAGGACGTGTTGATCCTCGGTGCCGGCTCGGGAACTGATGTCGCGGCTGCACTTCGCCATGGCGTCCGGCATGTCGATGCCGTGGAGATCGATCCCGCGATTATTCGTCTCGGCCGTGAGCATCACCCAGATCATCCATATTCAGATCCCAGAGTTACCGTAATCAACGACGATGCTCGGCATTTCCTGAGAACGACGACCCAGCAGTACGACCTCGTCGTGTTCGCGCTGATTGACTCGCTGACGATGCAATCGAGCTTTTCGGGCGTGCGACTCGAGAGCTACATGTTCACCGAAGAGTCGTTTCATGATGTTCGAAACCGACTGAAACCCGACGGCGTCCTCATCGTCTACAACTATTTCCGCGAGCGGTGGCTCGTCGATCGGCTCGCGAATACGGCAGCGGTCGCGTTTGGCGCCGAACCGCGCGTGCACGTGCATGAAGCCCGCGCCTTCCTGGGCGTCCTCATGGCAGGCCCGCGTCTTGCGCAACTCACCGCTCCACCGCGTGTTCCGGATCAGGTGGCGGCGTTCAACCAGTCTCACGCCCCAAGCCCGGCGCGAATCCATGAACGCGACGCGTCGATCGAACCTGCTCGCGATGATTGGCCGTTTCTTTATCTTCGCGATCGTCATGTCCCACGGCACTACGTCGTCGCGCTGGCCGTCGTGCTGATCGTTTCGGTGGTGTCGGTGTTCCTTGCACTGTCAGTTCTGGGAACGCCTCCTGCGTCCACGCGCCGATGGTCGTGGCAGTTCTTCCTGCTTGGCGCCGGGTTCATGCTGCTCGAAACCAAGTCGATCATCCAATTCGCGCTGTTGTGGGGATCGACCTGGGTCGTCGCGTCGCTGGCCATTGCGTCAGTGTTGACGATGGCCCTCCTCGCCAACGCCGTCGTCGCTCGAAAGACAATCGATAGACCGTGGGTTGTTGCCGGCGTGCTGGTGGCGCTGCTGGCGTTGAACTACTTCATTCCCATCGGCCGCGTGACCTTCGACAGCCGGACGGCTGAATCGATCTTCTATGCAGTGCTCGTCTTCAGTCCGGTTCTCTGCGCAGGGTTATTGTTTGGCTCCGCGATCGCTCAGTCCGATGCGCTGACGCGTGACTACGGCGTGAATTTGCTTGGTGCGATGGTTGGTGGAGTGGGGGAGTATCTGTCGCTGGTCACCGGCTTTCGCGCGCTGCTTATCGTGATCGCGCTGTGCTACATCGGGGCGGTGGCGGCGCGAGCGAATGGGGTTCGGACCCGATCAGAGGTTTCACGCCGAGAGCGCGGAACATCTCACGCTGAGGGCGCAAGGAACCCGGCTTAGGAGTCTCACGCAGAGCACCCAGAGGATCTCGCGCAAAGAGCGCAGAGGGCGCAGAGAAGACTCGCGGTGTTTGCCGCAGCTACGACCGGTCGCGCCAGCGCTTCGCGCTGGCGATAGAACACGTGGAGGAAAACACAAGCGTCGATCTGATTTGCACTTTGCTTGTGTTTTCCTCCGCGTGTTCTATCGCCGACGCCGGCCGAAGGCCGGCGCGCGACCGGTCGACACGTGCAGTTTCTGCGACCTCGATTCGGCCGCGAATTCAAGTTTCTTCATCACCACGATCCATAACTCCCGCCAACCTGGGCTTTCGTTTACGGCACTCCTTGTGCACTTGAGTCGCCGATGCGGACGGAAGCGGACTTGAATCGAATCGCCAAAGAGATCATTAACGCAGCGATCGCCGTGCACCGCGTCATCGGCCCAGGGTGCTTTGAGTCTGCGTACGTTGCGTGTCTGGCGTACGAGTTCCGGAAGCGCAATATTGAATATCGAATGAAGGTGCCGATTGCCATCCAGTACGAAGATCTAACCGTGCCTCGCGCCTATGAAGCCGACTTCATCGTCAGAGAAGATATCATCGTCGAAGTGAAGGCGACGAGTTCATTGGGCCCGCTCGATGCGCGGCAGCTGCAGACGTATCTCCGCTTCTCTGGCTGTCCGCTCGGTTTGTTGCTGAACTTTGGTTCGTTGACGCTCAGGGAAGGGATCAAGCGGATCGTGAATAACTTTCCGGACGGTGGGACCACACATGTGCCGTATGAGCGATCGGGTACGGATTCGGTATTCGTAGACAAAGACTAGAACTTATCTTCTCTGCGCCCTTGGCGCTCTTTGCGCGAGATCCCACGCGCTCTCCGCGCGAGATCAGTGCGAGGTAACCGGCACTCCCACCCGCGTCTGCGTCTTATCTGGCGGATGGAAGAGCAGCGCCAGTGCAATCGCCGCACCGACCGCAGAGATCAGCGGGACAAGAAATAGTCCACGGAAGTCGACCAGGCCGCCGTGATTAAACGTCTCGCTGATCAGAATCGGACCAAGCGTGTTCGCGACGAGTGGGCCGAAGCCGAGAATCTGCAGATTGAAGAGCCCCTGCGCGCTGGCGCGCGCGTCCTTCGGGAAGAACTCGTCGACAAAAATGTAAACGGTCGCGAAGAAGAACGCGTACGCGATCCCGTGCAGGATGTTGACGGCGACAACGAGCCCCGGGAACTGCGGCAGGAACGCGAACACCGCAAATCGTGCGGCGTGGCCGAGGATGCCGACGATCATCGTCGTGCGCCAGCCCAGTCGCTTCAGCGCCGCGCCCAGGACCAGCATCGTCAGGATTTCGGCGATCTGGCCGATGCTCATCACCGGCATGATCCAGTTGCCCGGAATACCGACGCCTCCACCTGCCACTTCGGTCCCGAGGAATCGTCCTGTCCAGTTGAAGAAGAGGTTGTGGACCGTCGCATCGACGAACGTGACGATCCAAAGAATCAGAATGAATGGCGTCCGGAGCAGGCGGACGGCTTCGAGCCACGCGAAACGCTCGGCGCCAGCTTCAACCGGCTTAGGCGGCGTGTGTGGCAGCGTCAGGCTGAACGCAGCAAGCGCAAGCGACGCAACGCCGGCGACGATGAACGTCCAAGTCGTTCCCTGCTCGAGCGCTGACCCCGTCAACCCTGACGCGAGGACTGTTCCCAACCAGCTGACCAATCCCTCTGGAGCCGCGGCGCTGACCTTCGCCCAATCAACGAGGATGAAGGTGAACGGCCAGGCCGCAAGAATCCATCCAATGGTTCCGCCCATGCGGACGATGCCGAATTCTTTCTGCGCATCCTTCATGTGCGCGAACGCGATCGAATTGGTGATCGAGATCGTCGGCACGTAGAGGAGGCAGTGGACCAGCATGGCGAGAAAGAACGGCCAGAACGATCGCGTGTACGCGAGGTAGATCATCGCGACGCCACCGATCAGGTGGCTGACGGCGAGGAATTTTTCGGCTGCGAAATTTCGATCCGCGAACTGATTACTGAAGAACATGCCGACGATCGCGGCGATCGGGAAGGCATTCAGAATCCAGCTTTGCTGAGCGGCGGTGAACCCGACACTGGGGAGGTAGCCGAAGATCAACGGAAACCAGGCCCCCCAGATGAAGAACTCGAGCACCATCATCAGGATCAGCTTGAAGCGGACTGTTTTGTTCATAGGATGCGGGCTGGAAGCGGATAGCGATAGACACGGGCTGACGCGCACGACGCGCGTCAGCCCGCCTCCAGATGCTTAGGTCAGTTTGAATCCTTCTCGATAGTTGCGAGTGAGGAATTCATTTGGATCGACGGTCTTGTTGCCAACCTTCACCATGTTGGTGACCCGGCCCTTGGCCCCGTCGTAATAGATCTTTCCGCCGGCGCGGAGTGCGACGACGCCGAGCAGCATGACCTCGACGAGACGCGACGCGTACTCAAACGGGCACGAGGCCTCTGCCTTCCCCTTGATCGCCTCAACCCAGTTCATCTCGTGTTCCTGCTGGGTAATGCGAGGGAGCTTCTGTCTGGGTGCGCCATACGAATCGTGCAGGGACTTCGGCAGCAGGCGCGGATTGTTCCCGTAGGTCTCCTGGAGCATCTTGCCCTTGGAGCCAATGTAGAGGATGCCCCCTTCGCCGTTCAGCCGCTCGTCGCCGATCTCTTCGGGCTTTGGCGGATTGAACCCGCCGTCGTACCACGTCAGCTTCACGGCCGGCATGTTTCCGCGGGCCGCGAACTCGTAGTAGGTCGTCGTCGCCGCGGGATACGTCGCAGAATTGAATGGCGTCGAAATCGTCTCGATCGCCGTGGGCATTCCGAGATTGAGATTCCAGAACGGATGGTCGATGAGGTGGGCGCCCATGTCGCCGAGCGCTCCCTGTCCCCAATCAACCCACCCGCGCCAGTTGAACGGGTGATAAATCGGGTGGTATTCGACAAACGGTGCGACACCCAGGAACAGATCCCACGACAACTTCTCGGGCACTGGATAGCTGCCAATCATGGCCGCTGCGAGACGTGCTTCGACGCCGGGTCCATTCCACGCGAGCGGCTTCTCTGAACTTGACGCTGGCAGCGGCGCGGGGCGCGGGATGCCCTGCGGCCAATAGCCGAGCGGCCGATTGGTCCACACGTGGACTTCCTTGATGTCGCCAATGGCACCGTTGGTGATGTATTCGTAACCGGTCCGCGCGCCATCGAACGAGTGCCCCTGGTTGCCCATCTGTGTGACAACCTTCTTCGTGTCCTTTGCTTTCTGAGCGAGATGACGTGCTTCGTGCACCGACCAGCAGAGCGGCTTCTGCACATACACGTGCTTGCCGAGATCCATCGCGGCGGAGGCAATGGCGGCGTGCATGTGATCGGGCGTCGCGACGACGATGCCGTCGATATCTTTTTGCTTGTCGAGCATTTGGCGGTAGTCGGTATGCCGCTGAATCTTTGGCAGCTGCTCTTCGAGGAACCGCTTAAGGTTCGCGGCCGTATCCTGTGCCGGCCGGCGCGCGTCGGCTTCCGTCTGCGCCTTGGACGGCGTCGGACGTGGACGCTGCGACTGCTGATTCTGCGTCGTCGGCGGATTCTGTATCCGGCTGAGTTCCGCCTTATAAGCGTCGAAGCGCCGTTCTGCGTAACCCCAATCCACGTCGCACACCGCAACGATGTTCTGGCTCATGAGCGCGCGGGTATTCGACCCGCCCATGCCGCCGATGCCGACGGTGGCGATATTCACCGTATCGCTTGGAGCCTGAAACCCACGGCCAAGCACATGGCGCGGCACGATCGTCAGGCCCGCCCCCGTGGCCGCCACGGTGGTCATGAATTTCCGCCGCGATATGCCGTCTGTCATGTTTACCCCCTTTCGCACACTATATAGCGAAGGCACATTGGCATGATGCCCCTGCTGCGGTCAAGTCTGTCGGTTGTAGGTTTTTGGTGTCTTCTGGCGTCTCTGGCGCCCGTTCAGGCGGATGAGCCCGATCTGAAAACCGTGCTCGCCAGGGCCGCGGCATACGCCTTCGACTACCATCGACGGTTCACCGTGCTTGTCGCGGAAGAGCGCTACATGCAGCGAACGGGACCCAAGCGGCCGGCGCCCGACGCGTCACCGTCAGGGCAGGAGCGCCTCCTCAAGTCGGATTACATCCTCGTCCATGATTTTGCCGGCACGAACACGTGGGTAGGAGTCCGAGAAGTCCTGGAGGTTGATGGTGACCCGGTCACGACCGATCGCCAGCATCTTCGAGCCATTCTCGAAGACACAACGCAGCCGCTGATGTCGCGGGTCCGCGCGCTTGCCGATCAGCAAGCGAAGTACAACCTGGGGGACCTGTATCGGACGATCAACGTTCCGACGCTGCCCCTCGAATTTCTGCTTGCCGATCGTCAAGAGCGCTTTCGCTTCAAGCACCGGGGCAATACAACGGTCGGCGATCGGCCTGTCTGGATCGTGTCGTACGAGGAACGTGATCACCCCACGATAATCCGTACTCCGGAGGGGCGCGACATCGAGTCGAGCGGGACGTTCTGGATCGATCCGTCGAAGGGGGCGGTGCTGAGGAGTGAACTCCGCACGGGACAAATTCCCGGCCGTCCGCTTTCCACGATCATTCTCGTCAGCTACAAACACAACAACCGCTTCGACATGCTGCTGCCCGACGATATGAACGAGCTCTACCTGACCAGCCGAGCGCGCATCGAAGGACACGCGACCTATTCGAATTACAGACGATGGGAAGCTGAGGTGAGGATAAAGTAGCTGACTGCGGATTGGAGATTGAAGATTGCGGATTTTTTGAATGCGGATTGCCAATTGAGATCGTGGATTGTTCATTGGTGGATTGTCGATTGGCGCTCAATCGGCAATTGATAAACTCAATCTAAAATTGCCAATCTCAATCTAAAATCGCCAATCAAAAAATCTGCAGTCGCCAATCATCAATCGCCAATGAGCTGAGGTCATATCATGGGCATCCTGGGCGACGCGCACCATGCAGCGCGGCTGCTGATACGGCAACCAAGATTCACCCTGCTCACTGTGCTGACGATGGCGCTCGGAATTGGCGCGACGACGACGCTGTTCAGTGTCACGTACGGCGTGCTGATGAAGCCGTTGCCGTGGCCGAACGGCGACCGCGTCGTGCTTCTGAAGGAAACGCGAGGCGGAAGTCCACCGCGCTTCGGATCGTTTACCAATACGGCGTACGTCGCCTGGCGGGATCACGCGTCGACCATCGAGGATCTCGCGGCGTGGTCGCAGGCCACGGTCACCTTGTCGGGCGTCGGCGAGCCGGATCGAATCCGGATAGCACAGAACACGGCAAGCCTGTTTCGTGTCTTGGGCGCACGTCCGATGGTCGGCTCGCTGTTCGCGGAGAAAGACGAAACCGACAAGCCATCAGTGGTCATTCTTTCCGAGAGTTTATGGCGTCAACGCTTCGGCGGAGATCAGCAGGCCGTGGGGCGGATTGTGCGGCTCGATGGCGCACCGCACACCATCGTCGGTGTCCTGCCGGATGACCTCGCGTTTCCCGATCGTCGAACGCGGGCGTGGGTGCCGTATCGTGTCCATCCAGTCGACGGCAATTACCTGTCACTGTTCAGCGCGGTCGCGAAACTCCGTCCGGGAGCGACGGCTGTGCAGGCAGCGGCAGAAGGAACGGCGCGAGGCGAATTCGTTGCCGATACCGGCATGACGACAACTGCGATCTTTGGCAGCAACGGCCCTGTTTTGATTTCCGCCGTGCAGCTGAAAGACGCCATGACCTCTGACGTCCGTCAGCCACTCACCGTCCTGCTCGCCGCTGTGCTTCTGCTGCTGCTCACAGCCGTTGCGAATATTGCGGGTCTCCAGCTCGCGCGTGCGACGGCGCGACGACGTGAGATGGCGATTCGCGCGGCGCTCGGTGCCGGCCATGCAGATGTCGTGCGTCAGCTGCTGGCGGAAAGTCTGCTGCTCGGGCTCGTTGGTGGCGCGGCAGGCCTCGTCCTCGCGTGGTGGCTGCATCGACTGCTACCGTCCGTCCTTCCCAGCGACTTTCCGCGCGTCGATGGCGTGGTCCTGGATGCGACGGTGATCGCGGGCGCGCTCGTTGTTTCCATCGGTGCGAGCGTCGTCTTCAGTCTGATGCCCGCGATCCATCTTCGTCGTCTCAATCTGGCGACGCCTCTCAGCGAGGATGGGTCGGCGCCGGTGGGGGTGGGGGATGCGACAGGAGTCGGACGGATGCGAAGGGCGATGATCGCCGCCCAGGTGGCCATCGCATGCGTGCTTTTGGTCGGCGCATCCCTCCTGGGTCGCAGTTTTCTTTTGCTGCTCAATGCCGACCGCGGCTTCAATCCGTCGGGGATTCTCACGGCCCGCGTGTTTCTTCCAGGATCGATCTACTCGCCTGAGAAGCGTTATGCGATCGTGCGCGGCATCCTCGACCGCGTCACGTCAATCAACAATGCAACCAACGCCGCGTTCACGTCAGAGCTGCCGGTGACGGCGGGAGGATCGACCGCCGCGTTTAGCCTGAGAAACGCTGATGCCGTGATCACCGCGCAGGCGTCACCGCGTCTGGTCAGCCCCGGCGCATTCGCGGCACTGGGTATGCGAATCGTGGACGGGCGTGATTTCAACGAACTCGACACCGAAGCGGCGTCGCCGGTTGCGATCGTCAATCGCGCGTTTGCGCGGCGATACCTGGGCGGTGCGGCGGTCGGCGCGAGATTGCCGATGGGGGTTGGTTATCAGGATCCGACCCGGGAGGCGACCATTGTGGGTGTCGTCGATGATGTTCGCTACATCACCGCGACGACGACCTCGATGCCGGAGTTGTACTACTCATATCGGCAGTTCGGTCGCCTACTGCCGGTGCCCTCGGTCACGTTCCTCATCAGGACGTCTGGCGATCCGCGCGCGCTGACCGCGAGCCTGCGAACGGCAATTCGTGAAGCCGACGACACGCTCGTGCCGGACGCGATCGCCACAATGGAAGATCGACTTCTGACCGGCCTGGCGCGTCCACGGCTGTACATGATCCTGTTCGGGGGATTCGCCGCATTCGCGCTGATCATTGTCTCTGTTGGACTGTTTGCCGTGCTGTGGCAGACCGTCGCGCAGCGATCGCGAGAGATCGCGGTTCGCTCCGCACTCGGCGCACAGCGTCTGGATATTCTTCGCCTGGTTGCGCGTCAGGGACTTGCCATCACTGCGGCGGGACTGATTGCTGGCGTTGCCGGTGCAGCTGCGCTCGCCGGCTCAATGGCCACTTTCCTTTACGGCGTTACCCCGTACGATGGACTGACTTACGTTCTCGTCCCGATGTTGCTCCTGGTTGTTTCGACAATCGCCTGTTTGGGTCCCGCGTTGCGCGCGATGAGGGTGGACCCCGTGAGAGTGTTGCGGGGTCAGTAGGGAAAAGGGATTCTGCCTTTTCCCTTCCGCCGCGAAGGATCACACGCGGCGGAGCATCCACCCCACCATATCCTGCCGCTTTGCGAAGTGGAGCAGCGGCGCCATCGCGGGCAAGCGAATGCCGGCAGCGTCGGCCATCGTGTTCTGCGAAATCTCTGCCTCCGCCGGCTGAAGCGGCCATGGCGGGTGATGAATATCCACCCGGCACGCATGGAATGAACTGTCGACGGTGAACAGGCAGTAGCGTTCGGTGAGGAAGTATTCCAGTGTTCCTTCAACCGGCGGGTGTGCGTCACCGGTCGGCCGGTATCGTGCCACGAATTGCGCTGACGGCCCCGATGAAGTCGATCGTTTGCTGTCGTACTCGATCCATCCCTCGCGTTCTTCGACGCTCATATCCGCCGAAAAATATGGCAGGTGGAACATCGTTCGCGCCATGCCCACCGCGACTGTGTTCGCCGCGTCGAGGCTGAAGAAATAGACACCTGGAACGCCGCCAACGCGCACATAGGTGCGAACGTTGAGTTCGGCGAATTCCGAGATCCACGGCAGATTCGGAACCCCGCGGGGCGAGACGTTGGTCATGTAGAACGGCACGATCCCCAGCCATGCCCGGCCATCGAATTCGTCGAGTTGGAAACCGTTTGGAATCTTCTCGCGGAGCGTCGCCGCGTCAACCGGCCAATGCGCAAACAGCAGATCGTTCCAGGTCTGCGTCATGACCCACGGGGGCAACGGCATCGGCCACGGCCGGTGTTCGGTGATCGTGAGAACGTCGTTGTTGAAGGACATGGATCGGCTGGTAGCTACTGGCTTCTGGCTGTTGGCTCCTGGCTTCTGGTTTTGCTTTCCAGCAGCCGACAGCCAGCAGCCGAGAGCGAGCAGCCAGCAGCCAGAAGCTAGCAGCCAGAAGCAAGCAGCCTATCGAACCGCGAAAAGCATCCTCGGAAAGTCGAACTTGCCGCTCACCGCATCGATGATGTTGATCTGGCAGGTATACAAGCCTGGCGCAAAAGACGACGCGGGCACCTCGAATTGAAACAGCGCCGCATGTCGATCTGGCGCGTCGATCGCGGTTCGCTCGACGACGGGCGTCTCGAAGACTTTCACCTTGCCGCGGTAGAACGCCAGGCTTGTTCGGAGTTCCGGTGTGGCGCCATTCGCCTGTCCGGGATCGTACACCTCGTAATAGAAGAAGAGTTTCTGATCCTTGCCGACCACGTGCGTGAGATTTGGCAAAAGCTGCACGCCGTCGCGGATGAGCGGATTGTCCGTCTTTCCTTTCATCGTCACGGACTGAAGTTGCGTGCTGAGTACCACTGAGCTGACCTTCATCGGCGCCTGTTTCAGTTCCGGGACGACGATCGGCGCTTCGAACGACCCGATCAATCCCGTGGCGTTCTCGCGAACGACGACCTTGACGGAAAAGCGTCCGGGCGGCAGCGTGACGCCGGACTGATAGAGGACCTGTTTCCCGGCAAGTGTTTTTTCCGTGCCGGGTGGCAGCTTCAATGTCTCGCGGAATCGGCCGACGGGGAAATTGCGTTCGTCGCGCACCATGCCGAGCACGTCGAGGGACACAAAATCGTTTGCGTTCAAAACCGGAACGGCGGAGCCGGGCACCGTCAAGGACACCGGCACGTAGTACTTGTCAGGCGCCAGTCGGAACCATCCCCCGGTGACGAGGACCGGAAGATCCGTTGCCGACACTGCCGCAAACATCTGCTCCTGGAGCTGCGATTCCCGATCGTTGCGCGAGGTATGACCGAAGTCGCGCTCCGCGTAGTATCCCGCGCGTGCTTCGACGCGCATGCCATCGCGCTTGACGCGAACCTGGATACGGCGGAATCGTCCGTCCTTCGTTGTGTTCGTGCTGCTGTAGCCGAGCAGGTAATACGCCGACATATCGCGCTGCACGCGCGCGAACGCTTCGCCGAAATCGTTCGAATCAGTGAACGCGCGCCCCCCGGTGTCTGACGCCAGCGTCGTCAATGTCTCTTGCGACGAGGCGAGCTGATCGAATTGTTGCTGAACGCCGCGTCCGGAAAAGAGCGACTGTCCGCGTCCGCTCGCTTGTCGCGCGTCGCCTCCCGGAACGACGGCCTGAAGGCCGCGCGTGTCGATGGCGTAGATCGCGACGTTGGCCCGCACCGCGGCATTGATCGCGGATCGCAGCTCGACCTGGTTGTCCTGCCCGCTTCGCTGCATGCCGGCGCTGAAGTAGAGAATGGATTTCTTCTGCTCGATCGGCGAGAGCGCCTCGGCGAGCGTCTTCAACGCGCGCAGCCGCACGTCGTTGTTGAACATGTCGAGCTCGGCCGTGTCGGCGACGGTCGTGTCGTCGGTCGCAGTGGCTTGCGTTTCATCCGTTGCCGCCGTGCTCGCCGCGGCCGTTGGTGTCGCCGTTCCATCAGTGTAGGCAATCGTGCTGAGCGCCGAGGCAACCTTGGCGCGGTCCGCCGTGAAATCGGTCACCACGCTCAGCGTCGACCCGACGGTGGCGACCGCGACGAGATCCGCAGGCGACATCTTCTCTTCGACGTACTTGTGTGCCGAGTCGACCGCGCGCTGGACATCCTCAGGCTGCATCGAACTGACATCGAACACGATGGTGATGAGCCGTCGACCCGCCAGCATGTCCGACGTCATCGGGGATGGATTCTCGACCGGGCGCGCCGTCGCGGTCGTCGGCGACGCGGCGCGCTTGCTGTCTTCCGCCAGTTTTTGTTCGACACCGGCGAGAAGGTCCGCCGACTGCAGCGCCGGAACCGCGTTGTCGGTGATCTCTTCGAAGTTGAAGTTCGTGATCTCCTGCGCCTTGCCGTCTTCGCGGACCTCGAAGTCAGACGCGGTCAGATTCCGAACGACCGCTCCGGATTTGTCGCGGACGATGACATCGACGGAGACGAGGTTGAGGCGCGACCGGAACACCGGTTGCTGCTGCGCGGAAGGGGACGTCGACGTGGCGGTCGCTGCCACCACGACGGTCGCGATGATGAGCGCGTAGCGGAGAACGGAGGAGCGCATCAAAGTCGTCGAGTTAGAACCGGAAACGCAGATTGAGCTGCGTCGATCGCATCCCGCGGACGGACAGCACCTGGCCGAACGTCGGCGAGTTCACCACCGTGTCGATCGTGCCCCAGTTCACCATATTGAGCAGGTTGTTGGTGTTGACCTGGATCGTCATGACCCGGTTGCCGCCCATACGAACGTCGCGCGCGACCTGCATATTCAACAGCCTGCTGCCCGGACCGATGATCATGTTGCGCGAGGCGTTGCCGTAGGTTCCGGTCGGCGGAATGAAGAACGCCGTTGTATTGAAAAATCGATCGATTGTCGGGTTGTCGAGCGATACCCGTGCGCCCGTGTAGTTGGCGCGCAGCGTCCCGTTCGTTCCGCGCGCGACGTCACTGACTGCCGCTGTCACGCGCGGCGTGTACGGCGTCCCCGACTGCCACGTAAACGTCGTCGACACCCGCCAGTCGCGGAATAACGATTGACCGACGCCAGGCTGCGAGAGCCATTTGCGGTTCGGTCCGAAGGGGAGCTCGATGTTGGCGTTTGCCGAAAGCTGATGGCGGCGATCGAAGCTGGAGAGACCCCATTCAGCCGCGAGGTTCTGATCGTCCTGCGCGACGGTCGTGCCGCCTCCTCCGATCGACGACGCGTCGTCGCGTGATTTGGCCAGCGTGTAGGTGACGCCCCCGCCGATTCCTTTGGCCGGGCGCCGCGTTGCGCGGACCGTTGCGGCATGCAGAACGGATTGTCCGTCGGAGGTCTGCCAGAGGAACGGCTCCACGTCGGGGATGCGGAGACCGCTCGGCCCTCGATTTGGCGCGCGCACCATGTCGAGATCGGCTCCTCTCGTCTGGGTGTAACCGCCACCAAAGCTCCACACCTGCCGCACCTCTTTCGCGAAATCGACATTCACTGTCTGCACGAGCCCGAGCGCATAGGTCTTATCGATTCCGTATTGATTCGTCGTCTCGCCTGGTGGGGCATTGATGAACGGGTCTTGAATCGAAAGCGGGTCCAGGAAGGTGCCGATGGTGTTGTCGGTAACGGCAAACGGCGCCTGTCCGGTGAGCTGCCGCGCAATCGACGAGTACGATCCGGAATTGTAGCTGATGCCGTATCCTCCGCGAAGGATCGTGCCGGGCTTCATCCGCCATGCGAAGCCGACCCGCGGAGCCACGTTATTCGTGTCGGCGTCCAGCAACTCCTTCGGAAAGTGCCCGGTGTACGGACCCGTGTTGCCGGAGATGACCGGAGCCGCCGCAGTGAAATCCGGCGTGACATCGAGATTCACCATCTGCCCCGAACGTTCGTAGAACGGCCAGATCAACTCATAGCGAACGCCGAGATTGAAGGTGAGCGTGCTCTTGTATCGCCAGTCGTCCTGCCAGTAGGCGCTGAGCGATTTATCCGCGAGCCGAACGTTGCCCGGCCCGTATTGGACCGTGGCCTGCTGCGGCATCCCGAGTAGGAAGTCGGCGAAGTCGAGCGCGCCGCCTCGGACCGTTGGTAATCCGCCAGACGAATACAGACCGGTGAAAACGAAGGCGCCGCGCGCGTTGCTGTCGGTCTGATTATCCGATTGGTCAAACCGGAAATCCCCACCGATGTGCATCGTG
>DASTVZ010000006.1:0-4235 GCA_035758845.1 Vicinamibacterales bacterium | reverse complement strand
AGATGCCGGCCACTGTCGTTGATGCCGGCGACGCTGTCGCGTTGCTCCGGCGGCAGGCTCGCGTCGCGTTGCAGGAGCTGGGCGTAACCGAGAATCGCATTGAGCGGCGTGCGAATCTCGTGGCTCATGTTCGCCAGGAACGCGCTCTTGGTCTCCGCCGCCTCCTCGGCGCGCGACTTCGCGAGCTCGAGTTCTCTTACCAGTTGTGCCAGCCGGGCGGTCTGTTCCTCGAGCGCATGCTGACTGATCTCGAGGTCGCGGGCGTAATTCCGCATCGTCTCGTCCGCGGCTTTCTGTTCAGTAATATCGCGGGCCGTGGCGTAGCTGATCTGCTGCTGCGCAAACGGCTTCGACGTCCACAGCAGCCACCGGATGGTGCCGTCTTTGTGGATATAGCGATTCTCGAAATACATGATGTCGTGACCGTCTGTGAGCCTTCCGGCCTGCACGCGTGTGACATCGCGATCGTCAGGATGAATGAACTCGATGTACGGACGCGACAGGAGCTCAGCCTCGCTATAGCCGAGGATCCGCTCCCACGACGGATTCACACGTTTGAAGTATCCGTCGAAGCTCGCAATGCACCACATGTCGAGCGACAACGCGAAGAAGCGATCGAGCTCCTCCTGGGCGCGCCGGCGATCGACAAACAGGCCAATCTGATTGCCGACGCTGGTCAGCATCGACAGCAGGTCTTCATCGGGTGCGCGAATCTCGCGGCTGAAAAACTCCATGACGCTCTGGACTTCGCCGCGCAGGAGGATTGGGAACCCGAAGGCCCCGTGGAGGTTTTCGCCCGCCGCAAACGGCGCGCGCGGAAAGTTGGCATCGAACGTCACGTCGGCGATCCATACAGGTTGGCCGGTACTCCAGACGCGGCCGGGAAGCCCGACGCCACGGTTGAACGTCATCTCGCGACTGACGCGATCGAATTCAGGGAATTCGGATGCGGAGGCGCGCCACGTGTCCACGCAGCGGAGCAGGTCCGCTTCGTGGTCGATGCGCCAGAGCGCACCAAACTCCCACCCGAGCGCCTCACAGATGGCCTCGAGGATCTTCGGCGCCGCGTCGCCAAAGGTTGCCGATTCGAGGAGCGCCCGCGCCGCGACGTGCTCGGCCGTCAGGCGCCGCTTGGCAGAACCGTCCATAATTACTCCGAGGGCTGCGCTTGCTCGCGACTTGCTCGAGACCGCTTCGGTCCGGGGTGACGATGTCTCGTGATTATAGGATCGGCAGGTAGCTGAAATTGCTGAGTGCTGATTTTTTGATTGCTGATTGGAATACGCCGTTTCCAATCAGCATTCAGCAATCAACAATCAGCAATTACAGTCTTAACGTGGAAGGTCGATCTACTTCTGGCCACTCGAATGGGCGAAGTTCTTCATGAACTCGTCTTGCCGCTGCTTCATCTCCTCAGGCGTCAGGTCTTCCTTTCGAGTCGCGATCGTCCAACGGTACCCAGCGGGATCGGTGACTGTTCCGCACCGATCGCCCCAGAACTGATCCGACATCTTGCCCATCGGACCGTCGGATACCTGAGCGCCGGCGGTCACGGCGCGATTGAACAGAGCGTCAGCATCTTCGACATAGATCCATAACGCTATCGGAGTGCCCCCGAATGCTTTCGGTCCTTTGCTTCCCATCATCGCGTCGTTCACCATGATTCGCGAGTTGCCGATACGGAGGTCCGCGTGCATGATTTTGCCGTCCGGCCCAACTGCGCGGCCCATCTCCTCGGCGCCCAAGCCTTTCTTGTACCAGTCAATCGCCTGCGCAGCATTGTCCAGCGTCAGCTGAGGTGTGATCGTGTGAAACCCTTCTGGAACTGCGCTCTTCGCTTTTGCCATTTCGATCCTCCTTTCGCGCAAGACAACCCCGCATTGTCACGCGGGGTCCGCGCGATAGCAAGCTGCTCGTCTGTTGTGTAGACGAATGGGACAACGTGAGATCGACAGGCTAAAAAGGAAAACTGGAAACGAGCTGCGTCGTCCACAGCATGAGCAACCAGAGGTGATGAATGGCTGAGGCCTGCCGCGCCTGCTGGCGAGAACTGACTGAACAACGTTCCCCGTGCGCTTCGCTTATGGATAAGCAAGTCAATCGCCACGGCGGGATGGCGCGAGATGACTGGTACATCGCGTGCTTGTTCGCACGTGATCGTCACTCGAAGCTCGGAGACACCTATCAATGCGAAACCTGCAGACAACAGTTCCGGCGACCACACATCGCGCGTCGGTCGGCGCGCTCGAGCGCGTCGCGGCGCTCACGACCGCCACAGCCGTAGTGGCATATGGACTCAGCCGTCGCAATTTGCCCGGCGTGTGTCTCGCGGCGGCGGCCACGCCGCTTGCGTACCGCGGGCTTTCTGGCGAATGGCCGCGTGTTGGAAATGATCATTCGTCACGAGGGATCACTCGCGCAGCACTCGGAGGAAGACGAGGGGTTCACGTGCGCGAGTCGGTCCGCCTGGAAAAACCGATTGATGAGGTCTATCGGTTCTGGCGCAACCTCGAGAACCTTCCGCAATTCATGAATTACCTCGACGCGGTGATCGACCTCGGAAACGGGCGATCCCGCTGGGTAGCAAAGGGACCGGCGGGCACGCACGTCAAATGGGAGGCGGAAATCATTAACGAGGTGGAAAACCAGGTCATTGGGTGGCAATCGCTGCCGGGCGGCGATGTCATTACGGCTGGCTCGGTCAATTTCGATACGGCTCGACGAGGCCGCAGTACACAAGTATCAGTGCACTTTCAATACGCGCCGCCGGCCGGCCGGGCTGGCTCGCTCATCGCGACGGTATTCGGTCGCGAACCCTCGCAGACCGTTCGCGAAGACCTCCGTCGGCTCAAGCAGTTGCTTGAAGCTGGAGAATTTCCCCACGCCACGTCACCTCACGAGACTAGGACACTGAGATGAGAGCCGTTTGTTATCACGGAAAAGAAGACGTTCGCGTCGAGACCGTCCCTGATCCGAAGATTCTCAACCCGCGCGATGCCATCGTCAAAATCACGGCGACGGCCATTTGCGGATCGGACCTGCACATCTACGACGGATATATCCCCACCATGGAAAAGGGCGATGTGCTCGGACACGAGTTCATGGGAGAAGTCGTCGAGGTCGGGCGCGACAACCACAAGCTGCGCGTTGGCGACCGCGTGGTCGTGCCCTTTACTATCGCCTGCGGCAACTGTTTCTTCTGCAAGGAACAGCTGTGGTCGCTTTGCGATAACTCAAACCCGAATGCGTGGATGCTGGAGAAGGTCACTGGCTTCTCAGGTTCGGCGCTATTTGGTTACTCACACATGTATGGCGGTTACCCAGGTGGCCAAGCTGAGTACGCTCGTGTACCTTTTGCCGACGTCGGACCTTTGCGGGTTCCTACCTCACTCAGCGACGAACAGGTCCTTTTCCTCTCCGACATTTTGCCGACTGGTTACATGGCGGCTGAGAACTGCCACATCAAACCAGGAGACACCGTTGCGGTCTGGGGATGCGGGCCAGTGGGACAGTTCGCAATTCAGAGTGCGTTTCTGCTGGGCGCCGAGCGCGTGATCGCGATCGATCGATTCCCGGAGCGATTGACGCTTGCCGCGACGCACAGCCGCGCCGAAGTGCTGGACTACTCGGACGTCGATGTGGCGGAAACGCTGCGGGCAATGACTGGCGGTCAGGGCCCCGACGCGTGTATCGACGCGGTCGGGCTGGAAGCGCACGGAACGACGCTGGACGCGTGGTACGACGTGGCGAAGACGTCGATATACATGGCCACCGATCGCCCTCACGCGTTGCGGCAGGCAATCTCGTGCTGTCGAAAAGGGGGCACTGTCTCGATTCCGGGTGTCTATGGCGGACTGCTCGACAAGTTCCCGCTCGGCGCCGCATTTGCAAAAGGACTCACGCTCAAGATGGGGCAGACCCACATGCACAGATATATGCCGGGACTGCTCGATCGAATCGAACGGGGCGAAATCGATCCGTCGTTCATCATCACCCATCGCGTCACGCTCGACGACGCGCCGAAGATGTATCGAGTGTTTCGCGACAAACGCGACGCCTGCATCAAGGTGGTCATGAAACCAGACGGGCGGGCATGAACAGATAACGACTGGGCAGAGGAGGCAAACACAATGGCTCAAGCGGGAACCTTACACGATGCGTTCATCGAGGAATTGCGCGACACCTACGACGCCGAAAAGCAACTGATCAAGGCGCTGCCGAAACTTGCCAAAGCC